>CAYVGZ010000016.1:0-23028 GCA_964450845.1 uncultured Candidatus Bathyarchaeia archaeon
AAGACAGCGAAATAATACAACGCTTGTTAACACTTTCCAGAACCCAAGACGGATTTTTCATGGAAGCACATCCGAAACTTAGACCCGTTGATGCCGCTACAGGCGGGATATTCTTTGCTGGCTGTGCTGAGTCTCCTAAGGACATAAAAGACAGTGTAACACAGGCAAGTGCGGCTGCAGCTCGAGCTGGCATATTGATGGCTAAGGGAAAGATAACCGTTGAAGCCATCACCCCAATTTTCGACGCTGAAAAGTGTAAAGCCTGTGGACTTTGCACAAAAGTTTGTCCCTACAATGCTATAACCTTAAACAAGGAGCTAAAGCGAATCGAAGTTATAGAGGCAGCTTGTGTCGGATGTGGAACATGTGCTGCAGAATGTCCTTTTGGTGCTTTAACTCAAAGCCACTTCACCGATGAACAAATCACCGCACAAATAGATGCTGTGACAGAGTATGATGCAGATAAGAAGATTGTTGCCTTTTGTTGCAACTGGTGTGCTTATGCAGGCGCAGACTTTGCAGGCGTAAGTAGAATGCAGTACCCGCCAAGTGTGCGCATAATAAGAACCATGTGTTCTGGACGTGTGGCTCAAAAATTCGTTGAAAGAGCATTTGCAAGAGGAGCTGCAACCGTTTTGGTGGCGGGCTGTCATCCAGGAGACTGTCATTACATAAACGCTAACTATCAGACACAGAAGCGCGTAGAACGTTTATGGAAGAAAATGGAGCAGCAAGGATTAAACAAAGAAAGACTGCAGTTGCTGTGGGCTTCAGCAGCGGAAGGCGAAAGGTTCGCTTCAAAAATCCGTGAAATGCAAGCACTGATGAAAAAGGTTACTCGAGAGGAGATAGAGAACGCCAAAAAAGTTTTTGAAAAAGCATTAAGTGAGGGTAGTTAACTATGCCCGTAAGACTTTGGCGTACACCACTTGACACTGAAAAAGCAAAACTTCCAAAAGCACAAATCCACATAATTAAAGATCAATGTAAGGGATGCGGGTTTTGTATACAGTTTTGTCCCAAGAAGGTTTTGGAAGAGTCGGAAGAAATAAATGCGAGGGGTGTTCATCCTCCTAAGATTGTTGATGAAGACAAGTGTATTCTCTGCGGTTTTTGCACTGCAGTTTGTCCAGATTTTGCAATCTTCGTTGTTGAAAAACCATGCAAAGAGGGATGTTAAGTATGGCTAAAAAAGAGACCCTGCTTACGGGCGCGCATTTCATGAATGGCGATGTTGCATGCGCAGAAGGGGCAATAGCGGTTGGCTGCAGATTTTTTGCGGGTTATCCCATTACTCCCGCAACTGAAATTGCTGAACATCTGTCTCAAAGAATGCCTGAAATTGGTGGAATTTACATTCAGATGGAAGATGAGATTGGGTCTATAGCGGCTGTAATTGGTGCTTCTTATACTGGCTTAAAAGCAATGACAGCGACTTCTGGGCCAGGCTTTAGCCTTATGCAAGAAAACATAGGATTAGCTGTTATGACAGAGGCTCCATGCGTAATTGTGGATGTTATGCGTGGTGGACCAAGCACTGGACAGCCAACGTTGCCTGGCCAACAAGACGTAATGCAAGCAAAATGGGGTTCTCACGGAGATTATGAAATCATAGCATTGGCTCCCTCTTCTGTTCAAGAAATGTTCGACTTAACTGTTGAAGCCTTCAACTTATCTGAAACCTACAGAGTTCCAACAATATTGTTAGCAGACGAAATTGTTGCACATATGTGGGAGAAAGTAGTAATTCCATCGGCTGAAGAAATGAAAATAGTGAATCGCAAAAAGCCGAATGCCCCACCAGAAACATATATGCCCTTCATGCCTGATGACGATTTGGTTCCGCCAATGGCCTGCTTTGGTGACGGGTTCAGTTTTCACGCTTCAGGCTTAACACATGATGAACATGGTTATCCGCAAACGCAAAGCTCAGAAGTCCAGCAGATGCTTGTGAAGAGGCTTTGTGATAAAATACGGAAAAACGCGGACAAAATAATAAGAGTTGAAGAAGTTATGCTGGAGGATGCAGACGTGGTTGTTGTTGCTTATGGAATAGTCGCAAGAGCAGCATTAAGCGCTATACGAAAGGCTAGAGAAGAAGGAATAAAGGCAGGACTTCTGCGTCCAATCACGTTATGGCCCTTCCCAGAAAAAAGCGTAACAAAAATCGCTAGGCAAACAAAAAAAATAGTTGTTGCTGAAATGAATTGCGGACAATTGGTACGTGAAGTAGAAAGGTCTGCAAAAGAAACTCCAGTGATTTTCCTTTCAAAGCTAGGCGAAGACCCGCACACTCCGATGGAGATTCTTGAAGCAATAAGGAGGAGCAGTTAATGGTTGCAGAAATGGCGCATCCGCTGTCGAAGTATCTAAGAGAGGCAATGATGCCGCACATATGGTGTTCAGGCTGTGGAAACGGTATCATTCTCAACTGCTTCGTTCAGGCCCTAGACAATTTGCAGATTAATTTGGACAAGTTGGTGGTTGTATCTGGTATAGGATGCATTGGGCGTGCCGCTGGATATACAAACGTAAACTCGTTTCACACAACGCATGGACGCCCCATTGCCTTTGCAACGGGAGTGAAATTGGCAAATCCAGAGCTTGATGTCGTGGTCATAAGTGGAGATGGTGATCTGTTTGCAATAGGTGGAAACCACTTTATACATGCCGCACGGAGAAACATAGGCGTCAAAGTGATTTGTGCAAACAACTTTAACTATGGAATGACTGGTGGGCAACAAGGTCCAACAACACCGCTTGAAGCACTAACAACTACAACCCCATATGGAAACATTGAGCACCCCTTCAACCTTGTCCATTTGGCAGCCGCATCAGGCGCCACATACGTAGCTAGGTGGACAACTTTGCATGTACGAAGACTAACACAATCTATTGCAAAATTGCTGCAAAAAGAAGGCTTCTGCTTCATTGAAGTGGTCACGCCCTGTCCTGAAATCTTCGGTCGCCACAACAAAATGCGAACAGGACTCGAAATGATGGAATGGTTCAAGAAAGCTTCAGTGGTAGAACATTTCTCAGACCCAGCTAAAGCGCAAATCACTTCTGAAAGAATTGTTGTAGGCGAATTTGTTGATATAGAAAAACCAAGTTATGAAAGATTACTTCATGAAAGAATAGCTCAAACTGCTAAGAAAACGGGAGAATTGGTGAGGGAGTATGCGAGTTGAAGTGAGATTTGCAGGTTTCGGTGGGCAAGGAATAATTAAATCTGGAATAATCACAGCTGCGGCAGCATGTATCCACAGCGGAAAAAATGCGGTCCAAACGCAGTCGTATGGTCCAGAGTCAAGGGGTGGAGCATGCAAATCTGAGGTTGTAATATCCGAAGAGGAAATAGATTTTCCAAAAGTGGTTGAACCCGACGTATTAATTGTGATGTCTCAGCATGCCTACAATGAATACGCTGAGAGCGTTAAACCAAGCGGAACAATTATTATGGACCCTGACATGATTCCTCATGAGAAAGAATCAGAAAGTGTTAAAGTTTTTCGGATTCCTGCTACGAAAATTGCGGAAGAGGTTGGCAGAAAAATAGTTGCGAACATCGTCATGTTAGGCGCCTTTGTAGCTATCACTGGTATATTGGATAAAAACGCTGTTAAAGAATCAGTTAAGGCAAATATACCTAAAGGTACTGAAGAACTGAATCTACTGGCTTTTGAAAAAGGTTACAAGTACGCTAAAAATCTTTTAAAAAGCTAGTTTATCCAGCCTTTTGTGGTGGCAACTGTGCCAGTTGTGTTACAAGCTTTGATTTCCTAATGCCGATGTGGCGTAGTGGAGCTATCATTTTAGCTTCGTTATATATGTCTGACGCTATTTTTCCAAGAACCATTTCCTGTGCAAATTGATCCAATGTCAATGTGGAAGCTTTTTCTTTAATAATTCTATTCATGATGACGCGTATGTCTTTCTCTTGCGATGTTCTAACTCTTGAGAGCGTGAAAGCGGAGACTGCCACTCGCAGTTTGTGTCCATCTTTTAAAGTTATATTAAATAGTCCATCAACCTTTGTTGTTCTTCTTCTAACCAAGCTTCGCAGATAATCTCGCGAGTATTCGTGCCCTTTAAACGTTGTTTTAGCAGTTTTGCCATCGATTTCGGTTATTTGAAAATACATCTTTAAGTATTGGTGTGCAAAGTCGTTTGTAACATCGTAAAGTGTTGAATCAATTACTCTTCCTATCAGTTTTTCTGGCTCGTCGGCTGGTATTGCTCCTAACTCGACGTTTCCGAAGTATGGTGGAGCTAACACTGCGTACCAGTATTTGCTTCTCCATTTGTCTCTTACACGTTTCGTTTTTGAAGACAAGTTTATCCTCCAAGCGTAACTTGAAAATTCGCATCAGAGTATTAAAAGTTTTACCGTTTCGGCTCTATTTTTTTGATGCCACACATGTATTTTCTTAAAACTTCAGGAACACTGACTGAGCCGTCTTTTTGCTGATAGTTCTCGAGTATCGCAACGATTGTTCTGCCAGTAGCTATCGCTGTTGAATTTAATGTGTGCACAAACCCTTTGGGCGGTTCGCCCTCTTTTTCTCTATACTTAATGTTTAACCTTCTGGCTTGGTAGTCTGTGCAGTTGCTGCATGAAATTATTTCTTTAAAGGCATCTTGTGCCGGCATCCAAGCTTCTATATCGTATTTTTTAGCGGCAACTGTTCCAATATCGCCTGTGCAGTCGTTTACAACGCGGTAGGGCAGACCTATTTTTTGAACAAGTTCTTCTGCGTTTTGTATAAGTTCTTCATGCATTTTCCATGACTCTTCTGGTTTGCAGAAAACAAACTGTTCAATCTTGTTAAATTGGTGAGTTCGGAAGATTCCTCGGGTATCTTTGCCGTGCGCTCCAGCTTCCTTTCTAAAGTTTGTGCTGATTCCAACAAGTTTGAGCGGTAAATCTTCTGCCTTTAACACTTCATTCATGAACATTGCTGCCATTGGATGTTCTGAAGTCGCAATTAGGTACAGGTCTTCTCTTTCAATCTTGTATAGGACATCCTCGAAGTCGCTTAGGGCTACGACACCTTCATAGGGTTCCCGTTTCATTAGAAAAGGCGGCTCTATTGGCATGTAGCCCTTCTTAACCATTTCTTCTAGGGCAAAGCTCATCAAAGCCATATCTAGTAGAACGCCTTCCCTTTTTAGATAGAAGAATCTGGCCCCTGCAATTTTTCCAGCTCTTTCAACATCCATTATGTCAAGGCTTAAGCCTAGATTTATGTGGTCTTTGACTGGAAAGTTGAATTTGGGTATTTCGCCCCAGTTTCTTACTTGGACGTTATCGTTTTCATCCTTGCCCGTTGGAACAGTCTCATGTAAAAGGTTTGGAAGCCGCATAAGATAATAGTGCACTTTCTGTTCACATTCGTTCACTTTCTTTTCTGATGCTGTGATTTCGGTGTCAATCTTTTTCGCCTTTGCAAGCTCTTTGTTTGCATCTTTTCCCTTCTTTTTTAACGCCGCAATCTCCGTTGTTATAAGCCGTCTTTCATGGCGAAGCTCATTCAATTCTGTCAAATGTTGCCGCCATTTCCGGTCAAAATCAATTAGTTCATCAAGCATTCTTAGGTTTTCTGGGTTTTGCCTTTTCGTCAAATTGTTTCTTACGAGCTTTGGATTTTCACGGATGAGTTTAATGTCCAACATCTTTCTCACAGATAATTATGCCTGTAATTAGGGTCTAATCCTCTAACTTCCATAAATAGACTATTTAACCTTACGATAAAGTTGCTATGCGGCAAAATTGCGCTTATTAATTTTCTCCGTAAATTCCTGTTTTTCTAAACGTTTTTCTGAACGAAATAAATTTTCTTCTACAAGTTGTTTTAAGGAAAATTCTGCTCACTTTACAAACTTCATTGGATTCCTTTTAAATCTTTTTTTGCAAGTCAAACTACAAAAATGGTATGTTTCCCCTCCGTAAGTGATCTTAAATTTAGATGTCTTCTCATCTAGAATCGCACCACATACTGGATCCCTAGGCATTATACCGCCCTTAACCTCACGCAATAGTGAACGTGTAGAAGTGTGCTTTCTGCTTATTATGATTAATGGTAAACACATCAAAAAAAGAGACATAAAAAAAGAAAAAAGGACGTGAAAGAAGGATAGATGTTAGCTTGTTAGCTTAATATCTCCTTGTATTTCTTCGTTTAGCGTAACATTCTCGGCAGTATACCGGTCTGCTTCCGTCAGGTTTGAAGGGAACCTCACATTCCTTTCCGCACTCGGCACAGACTGCCTTATACGTTTCTCTTCCAGACATTTGCCTTTTTCAACTCCCTTTACTATTTAGTGCAAAAAGCGCTTTTTGCACATTCTTCATAATCTACAACACCGTATTAAACTTATTTATACGTAGAGGTTGGTTTTCCAAAGTTTTTTGCTATTTGAAGTGTTTTCTCTGCCGTTGAAACGCAAAAAAGCAAGTCATCGATTGTGGCAATAAATGTTGAAAGTTTTCTTTTGCATTCTATTTTTGTTAAGACCTTTTCCTTTCTCCATGTTGTTTTGATGGATAAGCCTCGTGGTGTTTTGAAATTATCCGGTGAAACTGCTTTGGCAACGGCTTCCGCAATTTCTGCCTTTTCATAATTTAGTATTATTTCTGCTTCCAATCTTTTCACCCTTCAACTGCTTCCCAACCAATTCGTTAACAATTTCGATGAAGTCACCGATTTTCTCTATTGGAACCTGTGCTCCTGCGGCTACGTTATGTCCTCCGCCTTTTCCTTGGCATTTTTCAGCCGCAACCTGCATAACGTCACCCAAGTTAACCCCTTTGTTGGTCAAAGTGTCGATGGTTCTTGCTGAAAACTTTGCCAAACCTTCTTCTTCAACATTTGCATACGCAATTAGCGGTTTTTCAGGGTTGGGAAGACTTGTTGAAAGAATGGATGAGATTGCCCCAATTATCTTATCGCCTATAAAGTTTTCACCATAAACAACGTATATGTTCTCGAACTCCTTCATTCGTTCAGGTTTTTCCACTATCCATCCGAGATATCTGTTGATAGTTCTTCTGTATTCTTCTAACATTTTGTTTGCTTCTTCAAGGGCTGAGAATCTGTCGCCCATGCATATGGAAACGCCTAAACCAGGCTTGTCCATGCGTCCAGTTGCATTCAACAAAACAGCAAATTCTCTTGCGTCCCGAAGCGGAGTCCACGGCTCCTCTCGGTTTAAAATGTAAACATGTCCAATGAGATTTGCAACTTCGTAATGTAAACCCTTCGACAGCAAATAGTCTGCAAGAGCTGAACATAATTTTTTCTTTTCTTCATCTGAAAGGTCTCTTAAAGCCCTCCACTTGTCATCACTCCTTGGCTTGATGTCTAAACTTGCTAAGAAAGCTAAGCTTTTGTCTTCTTCACCGCTTATGCCTGGAATAAAAGGGCTGGTTGTAGAGGCTAGGGTTCTGTGGATGGGACGTGTTTCTCTGCCAAAAAATATTAGGTCTTTTTCAACTGTCAGAAGCCCCGCGTTTGTTGCGTCTTCAACTATTTTTTCGTTTATTCCGCCCAGCTTTCGTTGGTCGTATTTATCTTGCAAGTCCCCGAGGGCTCCAACCACAGCCACGGGTGCCAAATCAATGTTATCTTTGTCAACTGCTTTAGCTACAAGATATGCTACTCCAGAACCGCTGATGTCTCTCGCTCCATCTATTCCATGCAAATGCGGATTTACATGTACAACATTGGCTGATTCTTTGCCGATGATCTGGTGGTGGTCCAAGATTACTATTTTAGAGTCTGCAAGCTTCTCGTTTAGCAAGTCAATGTAACCGCTTCCAAAATCAGTGAAAATAGTTAGCTGTGGCTTTTCTGAAGTGATTTCGCCGACAATTTTTTCGTCAATCCACTGAGTTATTTTAATTCGGAATTTTGCATCAAGTCTAAACAAGGTTTTTCCAATAATTCCAGCCGCTGCAACCCCATCAGCGTCCAAATGTGAAAAAGCTTGGATGAATCCATCTTCTTTTGCGGTTTTCAAAATTGTTTCAGCTGCTTGTGCGGTCGAATTTAAAAAGTTTGTGACTTGTTTATCATCTAAAACCATGTCAATCACACTAGGCTAAGAAGCTAAATTATTTAGATTTAAAGCTGGCGTTATGCATAGGTTTTCTGCAATCTGATAAATCATGAGGAAACGTCCACATACGGATAATTAGGCTAAAGAAGCTATTTTTGGCTCGTATTTCCAGTTTGGCGGCAAAACTCCTTCGCGTTTGTAATATCTTGAGAGTTTGTGAATTTTTGCCTCAATAATTTGAAGTGCTCTTTTGTTATGCGAGTCCCTTTTGTTTCTTTCGAGGTGAATGCCGAGGCTTTCTGCTTTTTTCAGCAGATTTCCCAAGTCTTCTGGCATTGCTGGCGCAAGCTCTGCATCCTTAAGTATTTTTGTCACGGTCTTGCCAGTTATTGGTTTTACTAAGGGAATTGCGTACTGATCCCTTAGGATTGTTCCAATTCGGCTCGGCGGGTTTCCTTCCTTTGCCAGTTTGATGACGAGACCTTCCACTTCTTCTGGCTGATATTTGCACCAGCTTGGAGGTCGCTTGCTGACTGGTCTTATTTGGTGGGCTTTTCCTTTTTCTTGTTTAGGCATTTTTATTCCCTTAAACTCTGTATGAGCGAACGTAGACAGATATTTAAGATTATTGATTGAAAGTAAATACTGTCTTGGTCTTTGTTAATGAAGTTTTTTGTACCATTCTGCAAACTTATGCAATGCCTCTGCACGGTGCGAATGCTTGTTTTTTTCTGCCAAGCTCATTTCTGCGAATGTTTTATTGCAATTTGCTGGCTTAAAAATCGGGTCAAATCCAAAACTGGATTTATGGTCTCCTTTTCTTTCTTCTTTTGTTATTTCTCCAATGGCTTCTCCCTTAAAGCATGCTGGTGATTTGAATTCTGCAGAATAGTACGCTACTGCTGACTGGAACTCAGCCTTTCTGTTTTCGACGTTTTCCAAAAGTCGCAGTAAACCTCTATTACCTATTGTTTTGTAGACGTAAGCGGCGTAAGGTCCGGGAAAACCATTTAACGCCCCTATAAATAGTCCTGCATCTTCTACTATTATTGGCAAATTGGAGCGTTTATATGCCTCCAAGGCGCTTGTTTTTGCAATTTCCTCTAGGCTTTCGCTTTGAATTTCTAATGTTTTGACCCTAAGCATACCTACGGCTATTTTGTATTCAGCTAACACTTTGCGGGCTTCATTGAACTTGTTTATGTTGTTTGTTGCGAAGAATATGACTCTGCCTTTTAGTTGAAAATTCATGTTGATTCACGGCTTTTTTTGAGCGCCTTTGGCTGAAATATTGAAGTATTTTTCCCAGTTTATCTGTGCGATTTCTAGGATGTGCCCGTCTGGGTCTGTGAAGGTCGCTTGTTTTCCACCCCAAGGTTCATCATGCAACTCTTTAGTGAATTTCACACCTTTACTCTTCAAATCCTCATAGACTTTGTCCACATTGTCTACGAGAAATTCTACAGAAGGCGATGTCTGGCTTGCTTTTTGTTCGCTTTCTGGTTTGGGGATTAGTCCTATCTCCACGCCGCCACATTCAAAACCAACGTAACTTGAGTATTCGTATTTCTTTTCCAAGCCCAAGATTTTTTCATAAAATTTTTTAGCCTTTCCTAAATCTGAAACATAAAACGTGATGCACCAAACAGTTTTAATCATTCTGGCTCACCTTTCCTTTCAGCAACATATCTTCCTCTTCTCTCTATCTCCTTTATCTTGTCTAAAATGTTTTTCACAGCCTCAGCGCCCAGAACTTTAGAATACCCCGTAATTACAGCGTCAAAGCATTCTTCAGTAAAGCGGAAATGTGTACTTTGCAAAGCCCTCTTCATAAGGTGCAAATCGACTCCTCTTGCTTCCAACTCTTTTGATTTCTCGCCAAGTCCAAAATCCACAAAGAAAATTTTTCCTTCAGAATCCAGAATCATGTTTGAAGTAGTTAAATCGCCATGAATTATTCCATATTCATGAAGTCTCCCTATTAATTCGCCAATTTTTAGACATAGGCTTTGTCTTTTGCTCTTTGCAACTTCGCCTAACAATTGTTTCACTTGCTTTCCTTCTATAAACTCCATTATTATTATGGCGTTTTTTAAGTCAACCAGAAAAATCGTTGGCGTTGGCACTCCAGCCTTTTTTGCCTCATGCATTAATTGCGGTTCATGAATTGTCCTGTAAGTTTTGATCTGTTCATCTAGCCTTGATGGACGATATTTTTTGGGCAAGCGCTTCTTCATTATCACTTTTCTGCCATGCCAATCTGCGAGGTAAAGGCTGGCTTCTGCTCCTTTCTTAATCAAAAGCGGCTTTGTGTTACCCATGGAACTTCAACCTCTTCAAGCCGCCACCTCAGTTTTACAAAGCTTTTCTCGATTGGTGTAACCAAGCCACATTTGTAAGCAAGTACACCAGTCCATGCAATCATTGCTCCATTGTCAATTGCAAATTGGCTTGGCACGACGCAGAATTCAGCGTTATGCTCTTTCGCAATGGTTTCAACCATAGATTGCAATTTTTTGTTGGCAGCAACTCCACCAGTTAATAAAACCTCTTTCTTTTCTGTGTGGGCTAAGGCTCTCTCTGTTACTTCTGTAACCATTGAGAAAGCTGTCTCTTGGAGACTATAACATAAATCCTCTAGCCTATATCCTCCTTTTTTGGTCAAGTTAACTGTGGCGGTTAGTAATCCGCTGAAGGATGTGTCCATGCCTTTAACGGTGTACGGTAGAGAAATCAGTTTCTTTCCTTTCGTCGCAAGTTTTTCAACGATAGCCCCAAATGGCATACCTTCCTTTTGGCGCAGTCCTGCCTCTCTTGCAAAAACGTCCAAACAGTTTCCAAGGGCAATGTCCAATGTTTCACCAAAAACTCTGTAGCGTTCAGAATCAAAGGCTGCAACTATGGTGTTTCCGCCAGAAACATATAGTGTGATAGGGTCGCTAGCATTTGTTTTCAGTTTCCCTATCTCGATGTGTGCTACGCAATGGTTGACTCCAACCAGAGGAACATTAAGATAGGACGCCAGTGCACGGGCTACAGTTGCACCTGTGCGAAGACATGGACCTAAACCTGGACCTTGAGAAAATGCGACAACTGATAAGTTCTGTGGTTTTATTCTTGATTTTGTGAAGGCTTCTTCCAAGACTTTGTTTGCTTCTTCTGCGTGGTGTCTCGCTGCTTCTCGTGGATGGATGCCGCCTTCTTCTGGCATATAGGCGCTTATTATGTTAGCTAATATTTCGCCGTCAAACGTTGATATTCCAACGCTGAAGTCGTCTGCTGTTGACTCGATTCCTAAACAATATGATTTGCTTGCCTTTTTCTTCGTCATTTTATCGTCCTTCATCATTAAATCCTTACAGTTTTAAACATATCTTTTTATCTAAAACTGCACATATTAATAAGTGGAAGACTTGGAACTGGTGAAAATGTCGAAACGCAATGACTTAGAGCAGAAAGCCTTACAATTCATAATGAATACAGGCTTTGATGGCATACTTCAATCTGAGTTATGGCGAAAACTCAGAGCAAGCAGTAGGGAGGGCTCAAGAATTGCCATAAAACTAGAGGATAAAAGGCTAATTCGCAGAGAGAAGGAACTGCGCGATGGAAGATGGACTTATAGGCTTTATCCGAAAAGGCTTCCTGCAAGAATAGATTCAATAGCGGACGTTCCATGCCTAATGTGCCCAGACAATCCCAGATGTGACCCATCAAGTGCAATTTCGCCACAAAACTGCGAAAAACTCACAGAATGGCTTCTTTCCATATCCAAAAACGAATCTAGAGCATTGGGTGACAGCTAGTTTTGCCAAAGGCGTGGATTCAGGAGAGGAAAAAGGATTATTATTATAGGAAGGCTAAAGAGGAAAAATATCGCTCTAGAGCAGCCTACAAGCTTTTTCAAGCAATTGAGAAATATCATTTCATAAAAAACGGCGATGTTGTTGTAGATTTGGGTGCAGCGCCGGGTGGCTGGGTTCAAGCTGCAAGGAAAATTGTTGGAAGCAGGGGTTTTGTTCTAGGAGTCGATTTGAAACCCATCGAACCTTTCCCGCAAAGTAATGTTCGAACAATAATAAGCGACATAAGTGAACAAGAAACATTGGAGCAGATTTTGACTATGGTTCCAAAAAAGGCTGACGTCGTAATTTCAGATGCTTCGCCAAACATCTCTGGAATATGGGAAGTTGACCACGCCCGCCAAATAGACTTGGCACATAAATCATTAGAAATTGCTTTGGAAACGCTGAAGCCTTCTGGAAATTTTTTCGCAAAAGTTTTCGAAGGAGACATGCTTAACGATTTCATTAAAAAGGTGAAAAAACATTTTGGGGATGTAAGAATAATAAAGCCTAAAGCAAGTAGAGCCAAAAGCTCAGAAATATTCGTTTTGGGAATGCACTTAACGAAATCAGTGGATTAAGCAGCAAAGATAAATTCTAATTAAACATATTTAAAACCAAGGTGAAATGTTGAAAATCATTGCCGCGGATTCTTCGGCAGCAATACTTAATGACAAGTTTGAACCAGTGTCGATTGTTGCAGCCACATCTGTACTAGTTGAGCCACCTTATAGAGAGCCAAGCGTGTTTTTACCTGAACCCATTTTTGCTGATGCACAAAAAGGACCTGAAGTCATAGTGCATGAGGCTGAGCTTTGCAGAGAGTTGATTGGGAAAACAAAGGCGGATATTGTTCATATTGACATATCTCTTGGAGCGATTCCGCTTGAGCAGTTATCGCCAATTCAGTTTCCTAACATGAGAATTTCCAACAGGGCAAAGCGTAGTCTTCTAAAAATTCTGCCCAAGCTGAGAAAAATTGCCGGCGAAATCACACAAAAATATGGAGTTGAAGTTCTAGCCATAGGAAAAGAAAGCATTCCCGTAAGGATTGCAGAGTTAACAGCCGGAGCACACGCAATCTTGTATGCATGCGAAAAGGCTGTCAAAGAGAACAAGGCACTTTTGCTTGGTTTGCCCTCTAAATGCCAGCCTAGAATGGCTGAAAAAAGAGTCTACCTTTACTCTCTTATGGATGCGGAACACGATGTTAGAGGTTACGCAGAAGACACAGAAGAAATTTTGAAAAAAGTTAATATTGCGGAAATGTTAAACCCGTGTGCAAGAGGTTTCCGAATCTTGAAAATAAACCCAAAAACGTGAAAGGTTAAAGGGGTGATTTTGGATGAAACTGATTTTTTGGCAAACTTTTCCCCCAAGAATCAAAAGAATAATGACAGTCGCAGCTTTTTTCTTTCTTGCTATCATCATAACGATTGCGGGCATATTAACTCCGCTAAGCAATGAAGAGATAAACACATTAGGCAAAGGACTTGAAGAAACTCAAGAAAACATAGACAGTCTGCCAGAGGTGCAACAAGTTTCATCTATTTTCGGAAACAATTTCATGATATGCTTGGCAGGCTTTGTGCCAATAGCTGGGCCTATCTTCGAGTTTTATGCATTGTATAGTACTGGTGTTGTGATTTCGGCATATGTAGCATACGATGAAAGTATTCAAGCGAGTCCTCTGCTATTATTCTTATTGTTGTTTATTTTTCCGTTTACATGGCTGGAGTTCTTGGCATACTCGACAGCCATTGCTGAAAGCTTTTGGTTGACATGGCGAATAATCCAACATAAATGGAAAACAGAAATTAAAAACGCGTGCATATTAATATCAATTTGTGCGGTGATGTTGCTGGTTGCTGCAATCATAGAGGCTGCCCTAATTTAGTGGCTTAGCAGCCTTGTTTTTGTGATTTCTAGACTTATGTCCAGTGCCTTCGCGCTGTCTGTTATTTCGCCTAGGCTTACGATGTCAACCCCAGTTGATGCAAATGCTACTATGTTTTCAGCAGTTATTCCACCACTGGCTTCTAACAAAACTTTCCCAAAAAATCCCGCCTTTTTCAGTAACTCGATTGCTTTCTTTATTTGTTTTGGAGAAAAATTATCTATCATGATTATGTCTACACCAGCTTTCGCAGTGACTAAAACATCTTCAATCCTCGCCACTTCCACTTCGATTTTTTTGCTAAATGAGGCTTTCTCTCTAACCTTTTTAACTGCCTTCACAACGCTTCCAGCCACCTTGATGTGGTTATCTTTTATCAAAATCATGTCATCTAAATGAAGCCTATGTGTGTCACCGCCACCCATCAGAACCGCTTTTTTATCAAAATAGAGGAGGCCAGGCGCTGTTTTTCGTGTGCATGCAACTTTCGTTTTGAGTCCAGCTTTTTGAAGTTTTTCTTTTAGTTTTTTTGTGGTTGTTGCTATGCCGCTCATACGCGAAAGAATGTTTATTAGTGTGCGTTCAGCCGAAAGTATTGTTTTTGTGTCTCCAGAAATTCTCATCAAAACCTGCTTATCTTTTATCTTTTCTCCATCTGTAATAAACGTGTGCACTTTCAGTCCAAGGCTTTCTAGAAGAATTCTTCCATCTTCGATTCCAGCAACAACCCCAGACTCTTTCGCTATCACCTCGGCCTCAGCAGCGCTTCCTGTCGGAACAATCATTGCTGTAGTGACATCACCTTGTCCTATATCCTCGGCAAGCATTTTCCAAAGTTTTTCTTCCAAAATTTTGCGCGGTATAAACATGTCTTTCACTTTCACTATCTAACTTAAAATACTTGCCCATTTCTCCATTAAGCTTTGTACCACATAAAGTTGCTTTTATTGATTAATGACAAGAAAACCAACGTTTGCTTCTGCAACTGCCTTTCAATATTTCCTTGTTTATTAGGATAATTAAAATAGGTAGGTATGCTCTTTTTTGAGATTATGCGGCTGCTGTTCAGCTGTGTTGAATTAGGTTTGGGGCATGTATCGCGGGTCATATCATTAGGAAAGAGGCTAGAAAAAAGAGGAAATGAACTGTTTTTTTTCTCGGGAGGAACAGCTTACCAGCTATTAAAAAAAGAGTTTAAGAACGTTCTACCGTGCACGCCTGTAGCTTGGTATGAAAGCGCTCATGGAATAAACATCTCGATATCCCTTCTGAACATTTTGGTTCCCCTTCCACGTTATCACTTTGAAAAGAATAGGTTTGAGATTAAAAGCTCAAACGCGATGGAAACAATCCACCGTTACTACGACCTTAGAAAGCATATTCGCGAAATCAATCCAGACTTAATCGTTTCTGATAGCGATATGCATGCATTACGACTTGCACAAAGATTGAAAATTCCCTCTGTCTACATAACGAACATTATTCGACCAAACTATGATTTCTCTCCACTCCTCATCCCTGGTGAAAGGTTTACAGAGTGCTATGTGAAAAAAAGTTCAAGAATAGTTGTACCCGATAATCCACCACCATACACTATCTGCGAGTATAACTTAGGCGATTTAAACAATATTGGAATCCGAGACAAGGTCAAATTTGTGGGCAGTTTCCTCGATATGACGCCTGCAGAAGGGTCAGAAAATCATGTCTTCGCCCCAATAAGTGGCCCCCTTGGAACAAGAGCCAAACTAGAGCAAACAATAATTCCAGTACTAAAAAAACTTGAAACAAAAAGCGTAATAAGCTTGGGGGTGCCTGGCAAGAAAATTCATACAAAGGTTGGAAACTGTGAAATATACAGTTGGCTGTCACCGCAGGAGCGCTACGAGTATATGAAAAACTCCAAAATGATAGTTTTCAGTGGTGGGCACATAACGTGTTTGGAGACTGTAAAATATGTAAAACCGAGTGTTTGCATCCCAACGCAGTCTGAACAAGTGGGGAATGCGAGGAAAATGCAGGATTTGAATTGTTCAATAGTTGTGAAAAACAGGAAGCAGCTGCGGCTAGCCATTGAGAAAATTGAGGATAATAAACAGTTTTATAAGAGCAATGTAAAGGCATTGAATCTGTATGCGAACAAGTTTAAGGGTCTTGAGAATGCAGTGGCGATCATTGAAGACTTAGTGAAGACTTAAAAAAAAGAGCAAAGTAGACGCACAGCAGTTTATTGCTCGCCAAAGGTTTTGTGCCTCACTTCACCTTTTGGTTTCTCTTCTTCAAAGATTATGGCTTGGAACTTGTAGATGTTCGTGCCGTCTAATAGCCAATTGTCTGCAGGTAGACCCGCCTTGATACAGCATTGGCATAGGAATTCTTCGCAGTCCCAGTTGCATTCTACTGGTACTTGGGGCAGAAGCAAGCCTTTAAACATCCCTCTTTCCACAATCAATCCATCTTTGCCAACCTTAACTTTTGATGGATACTCACTTGATTTTTTTGCTTCTATTAACTGCGGAGGCGTAAGAACACTTACCTCAAAAACTACATTGTCAAGTTCGCTTAAGGAGAGCGGATAAAAGCGGGGGTCTTGGGTTGCCGAGCTTATGGCAGATTCGATAACTGCCTGAACCAGTGGGGTGGTCGGATAAGGGTAGCCAATGCATCCTCGTAATTCTTTCTCTCCGTCCCTTATCGTGTTTATCGTAACGAATACTCCACATGGCTGCAGAAGTTTTTCAGAAATATTTTCTGAAGCTCGGACTTTTTTCCTAGATTTTAAATATTCTTCTACAGCCTTGCGAGCGAACTGAACTAGGAATTTTCCTTCTTCCAAGCTTAGTTCAAGTGACAATTTATGCTCTCCGCCGTTCGCTGGCAATTGTTTGTTATGCAGAGATTAAAGTTTAAATTTTTGCAAAAGTTTCGGGTTTAGAATTTAATTGATTCTTCACGCGTTCCATCCTTTGTTATTAACAGAAAATCTATTCCGTCCCCGCTCATGATGTCCCTGCTTATGGCAGATTTTATCGCCCTGACAACCAAGTCTTTTGCTTCTTCCATGGTTAAATCTTCTCTATATCCTTCTTCAATTACTCCCATAGCTATTTCTGTTCCAGAACCCACAACCGCATATTTGTCTGGTATTACTGAACCCAGAATGTCAAGCACATAAAGCGACGCCTCTTCTTCATCTATGCCGCCGACAATTGTTTGGGTAATCAACGGTGCCAATCGGCGACCAAAAAGTAGGTTTGACATTAGTTTGGCTGCTGCCCTCACAGAAATGGATCTGCCAACATCTAAATCAAACAAGTTTGCGTAGGCTTCCACTTCTCTTACGAGGATTTGCATGTCAGAAACAAGTCCTGCGCATGCTGCACCAATAGAATCAGTTATTTTGAAAACCTTTTTACCGCCCTTACTGACAACGAGGTAACCGTAAGAGACACGTTTTTCAGACGCTAAAATAACTCCTTCTGAGCATACTACTCCAACAGTTGTTGCGCCTGGAATCCAAAGATATCCCGCTTGTTGGCTTTGTTTCTCCATACAATTCACCTTTGCTCCGTGATATACACAAGCAACTTATTAAACTTAATCATGAAGCCCTGCAATACGCATCATTCTCCATACAATTCATAATTGTTTCCTCCGCAATTAACACACTCTTTAATTAACCGCGAAATTTTTTAGGATAGTTGACATTTACGCCTTTAAATCATACGTGCGAAGACGAGTTTGTCACTCTTTAAGAATCGCAAATGATAAAAGCGAGATAATCACACCTCAAAGCGGGATGTTTCATGGTAACTCGTGGACTTTTTGTTGGCAGGTTTCAACCATTTCACCTAGGTCATCTTAGCGCGATAAAAGACATTTTAAAAGAGATTGACGAGTTAGTAATTGTCATCGGCAGTGCCCAATACAGCCACAATCTTAATAACCCGTTTACTGCCGGCGAAAGGTTGGTTATGGTTTGTAAGGCTTTGGAGGAAGCTGGAATGGACCATTCGCGGGTTTGGGTTGTGCCTGTGCCCGATGCGCATCTGCATATGATGTGGGTTGCCGCCGTAGAAGGTTATACTCCGCATTTCGATGTTGTTTATTCTAATGAGCCGTTGACACGTCGGCTTTTCAAAGAAGCTGGATACAAGGTCAAAACTGTCCGGTTTCATGAAAGAAAGCTTTATTCTTCAACCGAAATAAGAGTGAGAATGCAAAAAAACGAAAGCTGGGAGAAACTTGTTCCCAAAAGTGTGGCAGCTTTCATAAAGGAGATAGATGGGGTTAACAGGCTTCGAGATTTGAACAAGAGCGACAAAGTATGACTTTGTCTCCACTTTTAATTTTGAAGATTTCTGCAGCATCCCCTTGATTTACGGAGATTTCTAAGAAGTTGTGGCTGCCAATGAGGATTAAAGGTTTTTGCGGTTTAACCTCTGCGTAAGTCTTGCAGAACTTCAGTTTTAGCCAAGCGTTTCCAAGCTTGACATTGGCTATGTGCCCTATTTTCATCGATTCAACTTCTTTTTCTCCAAAGTTTGTAATTATGTTTCCAAAGCCGTCTATGTGCATGACTTCGCCTATCAACATGTCTTTTCTCCTAACAATTTCCGCGAATTTTGGCATCACAATCTCATGGATTTCTGGTCCAAACTCCTCTGGCTGAATCCCTTTTGCCAAGTGAGCTGCGGCTGGCGCGAAAACGGCTCTTCCATGGAATGTACTGGATATTTTTGGCAACATAAGCTTTCGGTTTGTTATTTCGTAAATATGCTCCATGCCTTGACTGGTTGCAGCTAAAGCTAGCACACCGTTGTTCGGTCCGACAAAATAACCATGCTTTGTTTGTATGAGTATCGGTTGCCTTTGCGTTCCAACACCAGGGTCAACGACTGCTAAGTGAATTGTGCCTTTTGGAAAATATGGAGATGCTGAGGCTAAAATGTATGCGCCCATTCGTATGTTGAACTTTTCTATCTCGTGAGTTATATCAACGACTGTAGCTTTTGGATTTATGTTTAAAATGGCAGCTTTCATTTCTGCCACATAAGGGTCTTTTAATCCAAAGTCTGTTGTTAAAGTAATTATAAAGCTTGGCATGGCGATTTTCAGTATAGGTTTTCTTCTTCTTGTGTTTTTTGCTTTTAAAAGGAGCGCAATCTTCATTTATAAAATGCCGAGCAATTAGATTTCTACAAGCATATGTAAGGATTGCAAAATGTTCATTAAAAAACTTTCAACAAAAGAAATAGCTTTAACCGTCTGCTTTACAGCCCTATATGTTGTTTTAGGCCTTCTGCCGATTTCCCCAATAATAGGCTTACCTGGCAAAACAATAACTGCAGCAGCAATCATAGCCCCAATAATGGGCATTCTCCTTGGACCATACATAGGCACTTTATCCGCATTTTTAGGTGGATTAATTGGCTTTTTCTTTGGCTATTTTTCTCCGCCGAGTCTCGTTTCGGGCGTTTTTGCAGTCTTATGCGCTGGCATGCTGAGCGTTGGCAAACGAAGCGTCTGCGCCTTCACCTACTTCTCATTAATATTTCTTTTTGGCTTCTATCCTTTTGTTGGTCCCGTTTGGCTTTATCCACCTTTAATGTGGTTTCAAATAGCTGGTTTTCTTATTCTAGTTTCGCCCCTGCAATCTACAGCTTCAAAAAACCTTAACTCAAGAAATAAATCAAAATCTCTTTTTGCCTTCTTTGTAACCTCTTTAACGTCAACTTTAGCTGGTCAAATCGCTGGTTCTTTAGCCTTTGAGCTTCTTTCGTGGCCTATTTTTATGGCGGATGTAAACATTTGGAAAGCAAATTGGCAATTTCTAACATTTCTTTACCCCATAGAAAGAATAATCATGGCATTGAGCGCAGCATTAATCGGAACATCTCTTTACAAGGTTTTGAGGTTTTCTACGAATATCCAAAAGCATTCATGAAGATGCACTCTTTGAACGGCATCATCATATCTGCAGAACCATAAGCATTATCATCAAAATCAACTGACGCATCCTTAATCAAGACTACAGGAGTTTTCTCCGCAGCTTCGCCCATTAATAAATGAGCCGCAGAAGCCAAATCATCCGCAATCGCATGTCGCGTAATTATTAATGGCTTTCCGTAAATGTCCTTATCACCTCTACGGTCCTTTACTGGTTTAAACCCTGCAACAGCTAAAGCCAAACCAGTAGTGCCCATCCTAAGCGGAACCAAACCGCTGTCAACGATTAAAACCGCAACATGCTTGCCTGTTTTATGTTTTATTTCTTCTCTGATGCGTACTGCCCATTTTTGTGCGTCATTTGGCCATAAAACTGCATAATCCTTAGGTGCATTTTTGTTATCTATTCCAGCATTAGCGGTTAAAACTCCATTTTTAAGTGTTAAAACAGCTTTTTCGACTCCTCCATAAACTTTGTCTGCTTCGCATAAGATCAGCTCTGCAAATTCTGGTTGCAAAGAAAACCGTTTTGCAAGTTCTTTCGCCCTATCAGAAGGCACAATGTCACTTAATTTTACTATGCGTCCTTCTGCGCACGCTATGATTTTTGATGTTATAGCTAATATGTCGTTGGTTTCCAGATTCAAGTTCTGCTCTCTTAGAGATTCAAGAATTGCTTTAACCGTGTCATCACCAGTTTTTATGATTCTCGTCTTAACGCCGTAAAGCCTCATTGTTTTTCATCCTCCATGGACCACTGGAACAAAAACCACCTCATCCTCATCTTCAAGCATTGTGTCTAAACCGTTTAAAACGCTGATTTCCTTTCCATTCACAAGTATAAGCGTGTTTGGCCTTGGATCTTCCAGTTCTGGGTCGATTAGCACTTTTTTAAGTTTGGGTAATTCTTTAACTATTTCTTTTATGGCTTTTCTTAAGGAAATTGTACCTTCAGACGTGATGGTAAGTTTGTCTTTGTCTGATGCGTTGCGAAAAGCACCGATAAGCTTAACGGTTATAACCATTTTCTTTCTCCTTTCTGATATTAGAGCGTTACTATCACGGAAACGTCGTTAACATTTGTGCCAGTAGGTCCCGTGAATATTAGGTCACCAAGCTTTGAGAAGAAGTGGTAAGAATCGTTTTGCGCTAGGTATTTTTCGGGAGTTAATCCCATTTTTGCTGCTCTGTCTAATGTTTTTCCATCCGCTATTGCACCTGCAGCATTCGTAGGTCCATCAACACCATCTGTGCTTAGCGAAGCCACAACCACACCATTCATACCCTGAAGGTTTTGCATCGCTGCCAAAGCTATCTCTTGGTTTCTTCCGCCTAACCCCTTTCCAATAACGGTTACAGTTGTTTCTCCACCTGCAATTATGCCCGCTGGCTTTGAAATGGGATTTCCAGACGCATATACTTCGCGTGCTATCGAGGCTAACATTACACCCACATGTCTGGCTTCTCCTTCCAACGTTGCAGTTAGCAAAAGCGTGTTTAAACCCTCTGACTTGAGATATTCTCTGGCTGTTAGACTTGCGAGTCTGTTGTTTCCAACAACAACATTATAAACTCTCTTAAACACTTCATCGTCGGCTTTGGGAGTTTCTGGAATAAGCTCTTTCTCACCATCTGACAGAACTTTCCGGATAGATGCTGGAACCTTAGACCATAACCCATATTTTTTCAAAACCTTTATGGCATCGCCAAAGGTTGTTGAGTCTGGAACCGTTGGACCCGAAGCAATAAAATCCAACGGATCGCCAACAACATCAGAAAGAATAAGGTTTAAAATTGTGGCTGGATAAGCTTTTTTCGCAAGCCAACCACCCTTAAAATCTGAAATATGTTTTCTAACAGTGTTAACCTCATTTATTGTTGCGCCACATTTGAGCAGAGAATCTGTAACTTTCTTCTTGTCAACGATTGAAATTTTGCCACGTGGTAAGGGCATGAGGCTTGAGCCGCCGCCTGAAATCAAACATATGATCAAGTCGTCTTCTTTTGCGTGTTCTGCCATTTCCAGCATGCGGCACGTTCCTGCTACACCGTCTTCGTCTGGAATCGGGTGGCTTGCTTCATGAAGCTCTATAATATCTGTCTTGTTTTTGTTGCTGCGGGGAACGTTCACAAGCCCGTTTGTTATGTTATTGCCTAGAACCTGCTCTAGGGTTTCAGCCATTAAACCGCTTGCCTTGCCCCCGCCTATAACGTAGATGTTCTTGAATTTTTTTAAATCAATCAAGTATCCATTCGCGTGGAGAGTTGAATTTTTGAGCAAAAGCTTCGATTTTATTATCTGTTTCGGGTCGACGGCGTTTAATGCGGATTCGAGGCTTCTTAGGGCTAGTGCCCTGGCTTTTTGGTTAAGTTTTGTTTCGCCATTTTTTACGAGTTCTTCCTTATTCTTTATTGTTATCATTTAGACATTCCATTGTTACTTTTTTAAAGGGTCATTGCGTAAGTGTAATAAGTCAATATTAATAAAGAATTCCGCAAAGCATTGTTTGGTGAGATGCATGCCAAAACCGAAGGTTTATGTTACTCGTGAACTTCCTGAACGAGGTCTAAAAATAATCAAACAATATTTCGACACTGAAGTTTGGACTGAATATGCTCCGCCGCCAAAAAAAATAATAATAGAAAAGGCAAAGAATGTTGACGCGTTGGCTTCACTTTTGTCCGACAAAATTGACGCTGAAGTTTTTGACGCCGCGCCAAAACTAAAGATTGTCGCGCAAATGGCTGTGGGGTTCGACAACATAGATGTGCAAGAAGCTACGAAAAGAGGCATCTACGTCACGAATACGCCTGAAGTTTTGACTGATACAACAGCAGATTTCGCTTGGGCGCTTTTGATGGCTATTGCAAGGCGTGTTGTTGAAGCAGACAGATACGTTCGCACTGGACAATGGAAGGTTGGCTGGCATCCTAGCATGATGCAGGGTAGAGATATTCACGGAGCAACTATAGGCATTGTTGGCGCTGGGAGAATTGGCTTTGGGGTTGCGAAAAGGGCTGCAGGCTTCAACATGAAAATTCTCTTCTACGATGTTGTGCCAAGACCAGAAATGGAAAAAGAGTTAGATGCAAAAAAAGTTGACTTAGACACGCTTTTTAAAGAATCAGACTTTGTTAGCATTCATGTTCCGTTAATGAAGGAAACTTATCATCTGGTAAACTCGGATAGGCTTAAGCTGATGAAGAAAACCGCTTACTTAATCAACAATTCCCGTGGACCAGTCATTGATGAAAAAGCCTTGTACGAAGCCTTAAAAG
>CAYVGZ010000017.1:0-22654 GCA_964450845.1 uncultured Candidatus Bathyarchaeia archaeon
TCCTTAAATTGAGGAAATAGAAGATACTTTTATGCACGCATATTAATCTTTTATTGCTTCTATTAGGCTCATCACATTCCACAGCTTAACCCGCGTATAAGGCGGCATATTCGGATCCTGCAAAATCTCATCCAAAATCGAAATAACATTCGAAGCCCTAACAGCAGGCGTAAACTCACCCGACTGCAAAGCCTCCATACTATCCTTCGCCGCACGCCTAATATTCCTAGGCGTCGTATTATCCTCAGAAACCGCACCCAACACAACCAACGCCTGCCTAATCTTCTCCTCATACTCCACCATCTTCTTCTTCCTAACCACACACGCCACCCCACACAGTTGCATCATAATCAACTTATTATAGGCTTTTATACTATTTCACTCTGAGGCTTTAAAACTTGCCACAAGAAAAACCAGAAGAACAACACATCAAACGAATGGCAGACTTACTGCGACAAGGCTCAACCCTAACAAATCTAGCTTGCCCAGCATGTTCCTCCCCACTCTTCAGACTAAAAAGCGGAGACCTCTGGTGTGCAAAATGCGAAAAAAAGGTCATAGTAGTGAAAGAAGGAGAAGAGCCAACAAAAACAACAAGCCACATGGTTTTGGACACACTTGAGGCAACACTTCTAACGAAGGTACAAGAAATACAAAACAAAATGCAACACGAAGAACGCATCGAAGAACTGCAAAAACTAGGCACATCACTTTCAGAACTGCTGGAAAACCTCGAAAAAATAAAAAAACTCAAAAGAATTTAGGCGGAACCGCTACAATGCTTGGGTTATACGAGAATTTCCCGAAAACCGTCCACAAAACAGCATCTTTTGCCACCTCAATTTCAAACAAAAGACTACAACAAACATTGATACAAACGCTCCAAAAAACAAACAACGAAAACTTCAATTTAGAAACAATCGCCAACCCATCCGTGCCCCAATGCACGGTGATTTTGGAATTCGGAATAGCCGAAGCCAACAACTTCAACTATTTAGACAATGACGAAACAAACAAAGTACTAAAAATCATACAGAAAAAACCCCTCCAAGTCATGGATTTCTTCTGCGCCCTCCGCTATTATAAAACGCAAAATGAAAAGAAAACTCCGCTAAGATTCGATTACTACATGATACGCTTCACATTTAACAAAGACTCAATCATAATGCAAATTTTCCACGAAAGAGGACCAAGATACGTATCACCCGAAGACATCGCCAACTTTGTCGTCAATAAAATCGGCGAAACTTTTTCCAAGAAAATATTAAAAGTAGTTAAGCCTCTTTAACCTCTCTTTTCCAAAAATCTTAGAACAACTTTTAAAATATCATCGGCAACTTCCTTCTTAGACTTGTTCCCGTCTATTCTAACAAGCTCCCCCTTTTCAACAAATTTCACATAAACTTCACGAACCTTCCGCTGAGTTTCCAGATTCTCCATAACCGACTTTTTTGGCTTCAATCTTTTGATTACAGCCTCAGATTCAACATCAACGAAAATTGCCAAGTCTGGCCGCATCGCATGCTCGTTTATCATTTCAATCCATTCTAAATCAAGCCCAGTCGCCCCCTGATAAGCTAAGGAGGAATAAACATAACGGTCAGAAACAACAATTTTTCCCTCATTCAAGGCTGGAATAACTTCTCTCTCTACATGCTCGAAACGGTCAGCAGCAAACAACAACGCCTCAACGATTGAAGAAACCCGCTTTTTACCGTGTAAACAGTATTTTTGAATGAACTTTCCAATTTTCCCGCGGCTTGGCTCTGAAGTATAAACTGCATCCCAACCCATTTCGCTCAGTCTTCTCACAAGAAGCTTAGTCTGAGTAGTTTTCCCGCAGCCATCCAACCCCTCAACACAAACGAAGAAAACTTTCCCTTTCATCTCATCAACCCTAATGCTTTAGGCGTTAGGCATTATAAGAGTGAAGATACATTAATAATTATTTCAGAAATATCGGGGAAACAGCATATGCCTAGAAATTACTGGAGTGAAATAAAGGACCCCGTGCATGGATACGTATACATAACCGAAAAAGAAAAAGAAATAATCGACTCTTTCCCATTCCAGAGACTACACAGACTACGCCAACTGGCAGGCGCAGAATACGTTTATCCAGGAGCAAACCACACGCGTTTTGAACATTCTATCGGCGTTCTGTATTTGGCGGGCAAGGTTGCGGAAAACCCCAATATTGCCCGAAGCACAAGCGAAGACGAAACAGAAATTGTTAGGATTGCGGCTTTGCTTCATGATGTCGGACATGGACCCTTCTCGCATGTTTTTGAACATTTACTCGATAAAGAGTTGAGGAAGACGCATGAAGACATGACACATTGGGTGATCACAAACAGCGAATTAAAAGACAAACTCGGCAGAATTGGATATGACTCGAGAGAAATAGGAAAACTGGCAATAGGCGTCCTTCACAAACCCAAAAAAGCATTCCTAGACCAAATAATAAGTAGTGCTGTTGACGTAGACAAACTAGACTTCGTCGTACGCGACACACATCATACAGGCGCTGAATACGGGTACATCGACATTTTCCGACTAATCCATGCCCTAGACATCCTAGACGAAAATTTAGCAGTGGATTTGGGCGCACTTTCAGCCCTTGAATCTCTCATAATAGCCCGAATAGAATCATTCAAAAGCATATACTTTCACCGAGTCGGAAGAGCAGCACAAATAATGCTCGCCACGGCTATGGAAAAGGCAAATGAAGAACTCGGCTTAACAAGTTTCAAAACTACAGAAGAGTACCTAGCCATGGATGATTATACAGTGTGGACTAAACTGAAAAACTGCAAAAAATCAAGCGGAATCATAAAAAATCTTGAGAGGCGAAAACTGCTCAAATGTGTCTATGAGAGAACTTTTTACGAAAAAGACGCTATGATTTCAAACATTTTTAGCCAAGAAACACATAGAAAACAGCTACAAGTAGACATTTCGAAAAAGGCGGGGGTTGAAACAGAAGCAGTTACAATAGATGTGCCTACAGTTCCATCCGTCCCATATCACCATTCAGTTCTCATGGAACCCATGGAAATCCCAGTGTTCTACAAAACATGGGAAGGCAACAGGGTTATACAACGTTTAAGCGAAATTTCAAAAATTTTCGAAGTTCTAAAGGGCTTCATAAACATATTACGCGTCTACACAGATGAGGAAAACCGTGAAAAAGTCAGCAATGCAGCTTCAAAAATTTTAGGTGACATTCCCACATCAGCAAAAATATCATATTAGAGTGCATGACATGCAGCCAATAACATTAAGGGGAAGAGCAATCGTAGAGGGATGTTGCAAAGCCGAAGCCCTAGTGTCCACAAAGCCGATAAGCTTTTTGGGAGGAGTCGACCCTGCAGATGGCAAAGTATCCGACAAAAACCATGACTTATGTGGTGAATGCATTAAAGACAAGGTTCTATGTTTTCCACATGGACACGGCTCAACCGTAGGCAGTTATGTGCTATATTCTCTAGCGAAGAAAAAGTTGGCGCCAAAAGCAATAGTAAATCAGAAAGCTGACCCAGTTGTTGTGGTTGGAGCCATAATCGCCAACATTACCATGATTGACCAAATAGACATCACACAAATCAAAACAGGCGACTTAGTTGAGGTTAACGCTTACGAGGGCTTCGTTAAGGTTTTGAAAAGAAAGGAGAACTGAATAGGCATGTACTTAACGAGGGAGGAAGAGCGCATCTACGATGGCGAGTTTGGCTGGGCAAACCAGATATGCATGAAAATACTTGTCCGTTTGGGTGAACTTTTCAACGCAACAAGGCTAATTCCAATAAATTCCGCACATGTCTCTGGAGTCTCATACAAAACTCTGGGCGATGCTCCATCAGATTTCCTAGAAGCACTAGCGAATGACGATGCAAGAGTGAAAGTCAAAGCAACACTAAATCCGCAAAGTTTTGACAGGGAATATCTGTGCAAAAAGTTGCCACAATATCTGCATCGAAAACAGTCAAATATTATGACATTTTTTGAGAAAATGGGTTTTACTGAATCATTAACATGCACGCCATACTACATGGAAAACCCAAAGAGAGGTTCACACCTAGCCTGGGCTGAGTCTTCAGCCGTAATTTTCGCCAATTCTGTCGCCGGAGCATGGACGAACCGCGAAGGAGGACCAAGCGCCCTAGCAGCAGCAATAATCGGAAAAACACCAGATTATGGAATACACAAAGCTGAAAATCGTCAACCAAAAGTTTTGGTAAAACTGGAAAAGCAGTTGCAAAGCGAAGTAGAATTTGGGGCTCTAGGAATATATTTGGGCAAAATTTTAGAAGACAAAATTCCAATAATTCAAGGCTTACAAAATGCTTCAGAAGACAATTTAAAACAGTTAGGAGCTGCTCTTGCATCAACAGGCATGGTCAACATGTTCTACCGTGAAAATAGAGACATAAAATTTAGTGAAACCGAAAAACTAAGCGTAGAAACTAGAGACATAAAGCAGACAACCGAAAATTTGACTACGACCTCAACGCAGAAACCAGACTTAGTCTTTGTCGGGTGTCCTCACTGCTCATTAAACGAAATCAAACAAGTAGCAGAGTTAATAGGCATCGGAGAGGTTAAGGAAGGAACAGAATTTTGGGTTTGCACTTCACGCCATATCAAAGAAAAAACTAGAAAATATGTGGAAAAAATAGAGAAAAGCAGAGGCCACGTACTTACAGACACATGTGCAGTGGTCACATGGACTGAAAAACTTGGAATAAAAACGATAATGACAAACTCTGCAAAAACAGCCCACTACGCACCAACATTAAACAAAGCAGAAACCATATTCGCACCATTGAAAGAGTGTCTAAAAACAGCCTTTAAGGGATAAGATTTATTCGAATGAAGATGTATTTTGCATGATGCTCCGGCATAAGGGGCTCCGGTAGAAGAAACCAAAAAGAAAGGTTCTACCGAATATAGCCCGGTCAAGTATTCCGGCCTTTCGAGCCGAAGACGCGGGTCCGAATCCCGCCCGGAGCACTATTCTTACTCTTTTATTTATCATTTGCAAAAACTCATATACAGGCTACTCCTATCGAATACTCTTCACTCTTAGAGGCGAATGATTTATGGCGGAAAGAGTGTTTTCAAATTATAAGAAACTCATGGAAAAAGTTAAGCACTTGGCAATTCTGCTGTCAGCTGAAGCCATTGTCCATTGGGATATGGAAACAATGATGCCTCCAAAGGCAATAAGATTGCGGAGTCAGCAACTAGAATTGCTTAGCCGTATTGAACATAAGATGAGCACAGACCCAGAAATAGGAACTTTATTGGAAGAGATTATGCGGCAATCGATGTATGATAAGCTGGATTATGTTCAGAAGAGAAACGTATACTTAATAAAGAAACAATATGATGAACAGACGAAGCTTCCTGAAGAACTTGTTGCAGAAACTGCAAAACAACAGGCCATAACCGTAGATGTTTGGAAAAAAGCCAAGGCAGCAAAAAATTTCTCGATGTTCAAACCTGAATTGGAAAAGCTTGTTGAATTAAGGAAAAAGGCTGCAGAAATTTTGATGGAAGTTAAGGAGACCGCGACACCATACGATGCGTTAGTAGACATTTTTGAGCCGAAAATGACAGCCAAAACAATCACCAAAGTTTTTGACGAATTAAGAGAAGGCTTGGTTTCGCTGCTTAGGAAGTGTGAAGCCTCCAAAAAACAACCAGACATAAGCATTCTGAAAGGTGAAGTTCCAATAGACATACAACGCAAGATTTCCAAAGCACTTGCAGAATTTGTCGGATATAATGTAGAGTCGAAAGAGGCTGGTGGCAGAATCGACGAAACGGAACATCCCTTCACAACTGGTTATTATGATGATGTACGAATAACAACACACTATTATGAAGATTACTTTGCATCTTCACTGTTTTCAGTACTGCACGAAGCTGGACATGCCATCTATGAGCAAAATCTAAAAAAGGATTGGATGTATCAACCAGTAGGCTCAAGCTGTTCCTCGGGGTTTCATGAATCGCAAGCTCGGTTCGTGGAAAACATTATTGGACGTTCTCGTGAATTCTGGGCTCATTTTCTACCAAAACTGAGAGAAGTTACAGGCAATATTCTTTCAGACGTAGACTTAGACAAGTTTGTCCATGCAGTCAACCAAGTTAAGCCTTCCAAGATTCGCGTTGAGGCAGATGAAGTTACATATTGTCTTCATATAATTGTAAGGTTCAATATTGAGCGAGATTTATTCGCTGACAAAATAATGGTGAGGGAGCTCCCAGAAATATGGAACCAAAGTTACAAGGACTATCTTGGTGTGCATATTGAGAACGATTCTGAAGGCGTAATGCAAGACACTCATTGGGCTAGCGGCTTATATGGCTATTTCCCAAGCTACGCATTAGGCAACATCTACAGTGGACAAATCCTCGCCACAATGGAAAAAGACTTACCAAACTGGAGAAAACAAATCGAAAAAGGAAACTTCAGTTCTGTGAAAAATTGGCTAGTCAAAAGCGTTCACAACTACGGAAACTTGTATGATCCACCAGAATTGATCAGAAACATCGCAGGAAAAGAGCTGAGCGTCAAACCATACTTAAACTATCTTAACGGAAAATATTCGACGCTTTACGGTTTCTAAATCTCTCCTTTTTTCCTCATTCGTTCATAAATTTTGAAAACTATTTTTGCCAAAAAACCGCCAATTATAAGAGAAAAACCTGCCCAACCAATTATTGCATTATAGTAGTTAGCGCCATACAAAAATAGAACCGCACCCATCACAGTTACACATACGCCTAATATTTCTTTCCACGACATCCAAACAGGCTCCAAATGTTAAGTCTAAACTTTTTAGCCCCCTATATATAGACTTGCCGATGGAGATGATAGTGCTTATTAGCGGAATAGGCAACACATAGTGCTACAATATGCAGGAAAACATGATCTTCAGAATTGCATCCGACAGTTATTGGACCAGATTCATTTCCTTTTCTGCATATTATTGTTGATTCCGACAGTTTTATATACAACCTTAACCATTGTTGCTTGTGGCGATTCAAAATGTCGGAAGCCAATATCAGGAAGCCGGCGACGAGGGAAGAATTTATCAAAATATTGACGGATGCTGCTAAAAAAGAAGTCGAAACTCGTGGTGTTCTGAGGAGGAGACCGACGAAACCGACAATCTCAGGAACGGCTAAATTTTTGAACGTACATAGGGACACTCTTTATACGTGGCTTAAAGAGTTTGATGTCGATTTTGACAAGATTTCTGGGGGAATATCGACAAATTTATTGTCGGAAACTGTCGAAGCGCCCCGAAAATATGCGTATCTGATTGGCGAGGCTCTCGTAGGAGAAGGTAATGAGGTTGCACATATCGACCTTTTGATAGGCGACAAAGAGGGACCTGTCGGTGAGGCTTTCGCTTCTGGCATTTCTAATCTTTCTGTTGGACATACTCCATTGCTGGCGGTTATAAGACCTAATCTTCCCCCCAAACCTCATACGTTGCTTGTGCCAAAAGTCACTATCAAAAACCTTGAAGATGTAGGGAAAATTTTCGGCCCTACACAAGCTGCTGTGGCGAAGGCTGTTGCAGACTCTGTGGAGGAAGAAGTCATTCCTAAGGATAAAGTGGACGACTGGGTCATCGTGTGCAGTGTCTTTGTGCATCCGCAAGCGAATGACCCGCGCAAAATATACCATTACAACTACAGCGCAACCAAGTTAGCTTTGAAAAGAGCTATAGCGAAGTATCCGACGCTGGAAAAAATCCTCTATGATAAGGACAGAGCCAAACATCCGATAATGGGATTCAGAGTGCCACGCCTATGGAGACCGCCATATCTGCAAATCTCGCTTGACATTCCAGACCTAGAAAGGACAAAGAAAATCATCGCTCAAATTCCCAAAAGCGACAGAATAATACTGGAGGCTGGAACACCTCTCATTAAAAGGTATGGAACAAAGGTGATAAGTGACTTAAAAGAAGTTGCCAAAGAAGTATTTTTCGTTGCTGATTTGAAAACTTTGGATGTTGGAAAGGTTGAAGTAGATTTAGCCTATGATGAAACTGCCGACGCAGTAGTTGCAGCTGGACTGGCGCCTGCTGAAACGCTTGATTCTTTCATCCATGAAGCAAAAAGACTTGGAATATATGCTGTAGTTGATATGTTAAACGTTGATGACCCCATTAAGAAGCTGAACCCACTAAAGGAATTTCCAGACGTGGTCATCTTACACAGAGGAATTGACGAAGAAACCGGAAGAGCAATAGGATTAGAGCAGATCCAACAAATGCGACAAATTTTTAAGGATAAGCGATTTTTGATTGCGGTGGCAGGTGGAATAGTGCCAGAAACAGCCAAAGAAGCCTTAGAAAAAGGTGCCGACATAATTATTGTCGGAAGGTATGTGACACAATCTAAAGACATTGAACGAGCCGTAAGAGACTTCCTTGAACTGACACCTGCAATGCGAGAAGACGTGGACTTGTTTAGAGTTCACGTAGAATAATACAATCCCCTTTTTTGTTTCAAAATAATATACTCTTCTAACAGTTTACGTCATTTGAAGATTTCGAAGGCTATGTAGGCTAAGAAGAAAATTATGCCAGCGACTACGAATACATACATGAAACCGAGTGCTTGAGCGAGAAAAGGACCGATGAAGGAGCCGCTTGCTCCACCAATGCCGAGAAGAACATTGAACATGCCTGCTTTCCCAAGAGGTATAAGTTCCATAGATAATGAAAGTGTGTAAACAAGAAAATAAGCATAAGCGACACCCATTAGAACCAGAATTATTACTGCCAGCACTACACTATATGCAAGTTTCTGCGTAGCAGCCACCAAGAGAAAAGCAAGCATACTTCGAAGTAGCACAGTTCTTACTATGTTAGATTCTTTCGTCGCCCGAGTTGATCTTCTACTTGCCAGAAAGTAGCCTACGGTTCCCCCACCAGAGTTCAGTACATATATAGCAAAGACAACGCTTGTTTGCAGGGCTAATTCTTGAGAGAAGAATATTGGTAAAGGCGTGAAAAGTATGCTTGTAGCTATCGAAAAAAGAACTAAACCGCCACAAAAAGCATGCAAGTTTTCACTCTTTAATCTTTCATTTAGGGATAGCCCATCCCAGAGTTTAGACGCAATAACTGTGCCCTTAAACGTAAAGTCTATTGCTCTCTCTATTCTTACTAATCTCCTTTCAAAGATTAGCAGAGGATCCGTTACCAAAATTGCGGATATTACAAAGGCAACCAAGTTTAATGCGGAGCATAACAGCAGAGTAGATGATGCAGCAAGCCTATAATAAGACATTAAAAATCCTAATAGTAATCCAATAAGCCACCCAACCTCAGTAAGGCCCTCATAACGTGCAAACGCCTTGTCCCATTCCTCACGGGAGTAAAGCTCTGCTATTAGAACATTTTTTGGTGGTTCATGAGCTATGTGAAGTATTGACATAAGCACGTAGAGAATTATCACCAAACCTACACTAGTAGTAAGAGTGAAGAGGTAAAGGAAAACTGTTGATGCCAGAAATGAAATGAGAATGTAACGTTTGTAACGTCTTGTTTTATCGCATATGTAACCCCAATAGAAGGACGCAGGAATCACCAAAAATAGAGCGATAGCAGACATTATCCCTATGTCAACCAACGATCCGCCCACAGCTATTATGTACAACGGAAGGAAAATTGACAGTAAACCAAAAGCCATTTCGTGAAAGAAGAAACCCAGCCGCCACATAGCCAGAGAACGATTCCAAAGCTGAATTAAAACGTTTACCCGTTGGACTCTAATTTTGTCTAAAAAAACCGAAGTTTTCGCAAATCCTTAATAGAGAGACACTTAACTTTCATAACACCACTGGAGTGCCATCATTCATGGCTAAGTTCAAAATAATCGTATCAGACCCTGAAACAGGGACTTCAAAAGTAGTTGAACTCGAAGAAACGCGTGCCGTTCCGTTAGTTGGAAGAGGAATAGGTGAAGTGATAGATGGATCGATAGTGGATCTGCCGGGTCATAAGGTACAGATAATGGGCGGCTCTGACAAAGATGGATTTCCAATGAGACGAGACGTTCATGGTGGTGTTCGTCGGCAAGTGATATTAAGTGGTGGAATTGGCTTTAACCCTCAAGACGAGGGAGAGAGAAGACGCAAAACAGTTCGTGGGAACATAATAACAGATGAAGTTGTGCAGCTAAACATGAAAATCGTGGAGAAACCAAAGCAACCTAAAGAAAGTAAGAAAACGAAAGAAAAGAGAAAAAAAGAAAAGCCTGAAAAAGAAATTGAACCAGAAGCTCAGACAGCAGTAAGTAGCACTTGAACAAGAACTCAAAATTTATTAACTTGCATAATTTAATCCTTTCAATAATTTGTAAATATTTATGGAAAATAGAGAAATGAGTCACAAAAAAAATGCAACTTTACCAAAGCAGCCGGAAGTGAACATAGGCACCATAGGCCATGTTGATCATGGCAAAACAACATTGGTGCAGGCATTAACAGGTGTTTGGGCGTCGAGACATAGTGAAGAGTTGAAAAGAGGCATAACAATAAAGTTAGGCTACGCGGACATGCCAGTTTATAAATGTCCCAAATGTGAACCGCCAAAAAACTATTCAACACACCCCACTTGCCCCAATTGCGGCGCAAAAGCAACTTTTGCCCGTGCAGTTAGTTTTGTAGATGCCCCAGGTCATGAAGCGTTAATGGCAACTATGCTTTCAGGAGCAGCGATAATGGATGGGGCAATACTTGTAATAGCGGCAGACGAACCATGCCCACAACCACAAACAAGAGAACATTTAGCGGCAACCGAAATTATCGGTATAAAAAATATTGTTATTGTACAAAGCAAAATCGACATAGTCAACGAAAAAAGAGCACGCGAAAGTTATGAGGAAATCGAAAACTTTGTAAAGGGAACAATTGCCGAAAACGCACCGATAATCCCCGTTTCAGCACAACACGAGGTAAACATAGATGTGCTCATCCAAGCGTTAGAAGAGTTCATACCAACGCCAGAAAGGGATGAAACAAAAACCCCAATGATGTATGTGGTTCGCTCATTCGACGTTAACAAGCCAGGCACTCCAATTGAGAAGTTGGAGGGAGGTGTAATTGGAGGCACAATAGTGCAGGGCAAATTTGTCTTTGGCGACGAAATAGAAATCCGCCCCGGAATAACCACAGAAAAAGAGGAAAAAAACGCTTACAACCCTCTATTCAGCGAAATTGTTAGTTTACATGCAGGTGGAAGAAACGTAAATGAAGCCCATTGTGGTGGATTGGTAGGGGTAGGAACACTTTTGGACCCGTCATTCTCAAAGGCAGATGGTTTAACGGGAAACATGGTCGGAAAATCAGGCATGCTTCCCGAAACACTGTCAGAGTTAGCCTTGGAAACACATATTCTTGACCGCGCAGTTGGAACAAAAGAGCTTATAAAAATCGAAGAAATTCGAATAGGTGAAACCTTACTTTTACACGTAGGCGCCGCCATAACAGTCGGAAAAGTTACATCAATAAAAAAGGACATAGTTACAGTTAAGCTTACTCGACCAGTATGCACACGAGCTGGTTCAAGAGTTGCGATCAGCAGGAAAATAACGGGCAGATGGAGATTTATAGGATACGGAATGATACATTAAATATGACAGAAAAACCTAAACACACAGAGAAAAAACAAAAAGTAATTTTAGATTCAAACGCATTGTTTGTTCCGCTTCAATTTAAAATTGACATTTTTGAAGAACTACAGACACTTTTAAGCGTGAGATTTGAAACAGTGTTACTTTCACCCATCCTGAAAGAGCTCGAAACAATTGCTGAAAAAGGTTCGCCAAAAATGCGTAAATGGGCTTCTTATGCTCTAAAACTGGCTGAAAAATGCGTTTTTTTAGAGGTTAAGGAGAAAATTGCATGCTCTCCGGATGACGCCATAATTGAAGTAGCAAGAAAATGCAATTGTTTAGTGTTTACAAATGATAGAACGCTTCGAAAGAGGCTAAGAAATATAAGCGTGCCAGTTATCTATGTGAGACAAAAGTCACACCTAGAAATTGACGGGAGGATATAGTCCCCTGTTTAAACTTATAACTTTGGAAGATACTATTCGCATACCACCCGAAACCTTTGGTAATCCCCTAGAGGCAGTTGGGCATCAACAGGTTAAAACAAAATATGAAGGGGTCGTTGACGAAGAATTAGGCTACGTTATAGCCGTGACTGACGTAAAAGTGAGCTCAGTCGGAAAAATAATTCCAGGAGACGGAGCAACCTACCACAAGGTAACCTTTTCCCTGTTAACATTTTACCCTAAAGTTCAGGAAATAGTGGAAGGAGAGGTTGTAGAGATTGCCGATTTCGGCGCCTTCGTACGCATAGGACCAATTGACGCCTTGCTTCACGTTTCACAACTTATGGATGATTTCATTTCCTATGACGAAAAACAAGGTGTTTTATTAGGAAAAGAAACAAAAAGAAAACTTACGAGTGGAGACCAAGTTCGTGTTCGAATAACGGCAGTTTCACTTGGCAGAGCTGGAAGCTCCGGAAAAATAGGTGTAACAGCTAGGCAACCCTTCCTTGGCAAATTAGAGTGGATTGAGCACGAGGTACAAAAAATAAAGGAACAAACAGAGAAGAAGCCAGCGGAGAAAGTGGAAGCAAGTCAGAAATAAAAAGTGATTAGATGAGCGAAAAAGCTTGTCCAACATGCCGGTTCATAACCAGAGAAAACATATGCCCAAAATGTAAAACATCATCTTTAAGCGATGATTTCAGCGGGTTAGCAATAATTTTTGATCCTGAAGGCTCAGCCATCTCAAAAGCTATGAATATTAAAGAGAAAGGACGCTACGCATTAAAGGTTAGATAAAGTGGCAATAGTGTACAGTCTTACGCCAGAACTGCGCATAAAACTTAAGAAACCCATCGGCACATTAATTCGAGGTTCATTTGCTGAAACAATGAAAATCCTTAAGAATATGACAGAAAAAGAAAAGCCAGCTTTTATAGTCTCTGTTGGAGACACTGTTTCAAAAAACCTTGCAGAAAATCACATGTTTCCTCAGCTATCAATTGTGGATAGCAGAGTCATGCGAAGAAATGTACAGCCGGTTCCACTCACAGCAGAGAAGATACTCCATGTTAAAAATCCCCCGGGAACAATAACAGAGGAAGCTCTAGGAGCAATTCAAGAATCATTAAAAAGCAATTGTCGCGTCAAAATAGTTGTAGACGGGGAGGAAGACTTGCTGGCACTTATCGCTGTTTTGTATTCGCCGGAAAACGCTTTTGTTATCTACGGCCAGCCTTATGAAGGCGTCGTCGTGGTTAAAGTCACACCCGAGAAAAAGACAGAGGTTGCTGGAACTCTGAAAGCTATGGAAAATGTTCGAAAAGCTAAATAATAGGATACCGCATCAAGTCAACACCGCAAACGAGGAAAAACTATGGAAGTTAAGATAGTTTCAGAGAAGGAAAATCCATTGTTAAAAAGAAGGGAACTCTATTTTCAAGTGGAACACAGCCAAACCGGCAGCACACCTCCGAGGCTAGAGGTGAGAAAGGCTGTGGCCACTGTACTAAAAAAAGATGCTGATTTGGTTTTTGTTAAAAAATTGGAAACCAAAACTGGAACGCATATAGCATTTGGAGTAGCAAACGTTTACGATTCCGTTGAACAAGCTAGGCTTATTGAACCCAAATATGTTGTTGAAAGAAACGTGCCACCTGAAAAACCAAAAGAAGAAGAGGAAAAGGGATAGCAAATGTCTAAAAAAGCAGAAGAAGCACCAAAAGAAACTCCAAAAGAGGCTCCAAAAGAAGAAGAGGAAAAAATAGAAAAACCTGAAAAAACTGGAAAGCCCGAGAAAAAGAAAAAGAAAGAAAAAGGTGTATTCACGTTATACAAGATAGAAAACGACAAAATTGTAAGGTTACGTCCAACATGTGAACGTTGCGGACCAGGCTATTTTATGGCTGACCAAGGCGACAGATATACTTGTGGGCACTGTGGCTTTACAAGATACAAACCTGCTGAAAAATGAACACGTTTAAATTACTCGATGATTCATATACTTGATGGTTCAAAATGATTAGAGTAAACGTTTCTGTATCTAATGTTTCTGCTGAACGTTTTTTGGACATCAGAAAGCCTATACCGCCGATTCAGATAAACACGAATCTTAACCTAGTAGGGATAGAGAAGAAATCGGAAGACTCGTTAGAAGTTCCATTTGTTTTAACAATTAATTATAACCCGTCTGTAGCGCAGATAAGCCTAAAAGGAAGAGCGTACGTGGTTGGTGAAAAAGGCGAAATAGGGAAAGTTTACAAAGAATATGAGGAGAAGAAACCGCCGCCACCAATCATAGTACAGTCAATATCTAACGTTGTCTTCGTAGAATCAGTGGTGATATCCAGAACATTAAATCTTCCACCGCCAATCCCTCTGCCGCAGATACCACAGGGTAAGCCGCCTGACAAAAAGCCTTCAGAAATAGACTATAGTGCTTAAAACCTTAGAAATAGGCTATTTTAATGGAACGTACATTGAAGAACGAGAGGCGCCGATGCCTGGAGTCCCATGTTTTACTGGTTTATTTGTGACCGCAAATTCGCCTAGATAATGTCCAATCATATCTGGCTTTATTTCCACCGAGACGAAGTCTTTGCCGTTATGGACTAGAACTGTGGTGCCAACCATTTCGGGCAGAATAATAATGTCTCGCACATGAGTCTTGACTGCCTTGCTACTTCCTTTCGTTAAACTCTCTTTCGCTTTTCTTATCTTTTCAAGCAATATTCTCTGTTCTGGTGTTAGACCTCGATGGAGACTTCGCCTTTGTCTTGAAGGAAGCAAATTAATGAATTCATCCATCGACATGCCTTGCAGTTGATTAAGCGTGTATCCACGAAATGCAAATTCTTTTGGCATTTTTTCTCACGTTATTGGTAACGTTAAATGCTATAAACCTTCTGCTATGCCAGCGGCACGCGCGCTTTTCTTTTTCCGTCCAGCACCTCTAGCCGCAATTAATCCAACCTTTTGCCCAGGTGGAGCGCCATGCGAGGTTGTCGTGCCTTTTCGCGCACTTCTTTTACTGCTACCATACGGATGCACAGCAGCAACCATTGCTCTTCCACGAGTCCTAGGATATTTACGCCCCCTTGCCCTCATCAAATGGAATTTCGCGCCAGACTTCAAGAAAGGCTTCTCTGTTCTTCCAGCCCCCGAACCCACACCAATTGTTGCCCTACAATAATCATTTACATACTTTGTCTTCCCCGATGGAAGTTTGATTATTGTTCCTTGAGCTGTATGCGTAACAACTACTGCGAATGCTCCTGAAGATTTTGCGATTTTACCACCGTCTCCGAGGCGGAGTTCTATGTTGCATATCATGGTGCCCTCTGGAATCTTTCCTATCGGAAGAATGTTGCCCACTTCAACAGGGGCTTTACCACCCATCTGGATTTGTTGACCTAAATATACTCCTTCAGGAACCACATTGTAGCATGTTTTTCCGTTCTCGAATCTTATTAAAGCAAGCGGGGCTCCACGCCCGGGATCATGGACAAAATCTTCAATAACGCCTTTTGTTGCTGTTTCAAAATATTCCTTTGTTGTTGCTGTTAATGGATATTGCGCAGGAGCTACTCTTTTATGAGTTGACGACCTAAATGTGGATCCGCCGCGCCCGCGCCTTTGAACACGAATTCTTTTACCCATTACTCACTCCTCTACATAATTTTACAATATTCCAAGTTTGATTGCAATATCAGTCGCTTTGTAGTTTGGGTGAAGTTTGACAAAGGCTTTCTTTTCTCCTTGGGGTGTTATTAGAAGGTTGACCTTTTCAACTTCAACTTCGTATAGCTCTTCAACCGCCTTTTTCACATCATTTTTGCTTGCCTTCAGATTGACTATGAGAACTAGTTTGTTTTCTTTTTCAACCATTAGGCTCGCGGACTCGGTCATCAACGGATAATATATAGTTTCGTAGGGATCCATTACGATTCACCTTCCCTGCAGTAAAGTTCATCCAGTTTTCCGACTGCATTGTTTGTCCATAATGTTAGCCTTCCCGGATGCGTTCCCGGAGCAAGTATTTCAGCATTCAAATTGTTAACAGTAACAACTTCGACGCCTGGTATGTTTCTTGCGGCTTCCATTATTCCCTTGTTTTCAGCCACAACTACAAGGGGGCCTACAGCCTGCTTTGTTTTTCTACCTCTGTGTTTACCTTTTCCAGCGCGGATTTTTCTACTCTCTTTTACTCGATAAATGTCTGAGAAGACGCCTAAGTGTATAAGGGCTTCTTCGACCTCTTTGACTTTCTTTAACCCTTCTAAATCATCTGTAACTATTAGTGGGATTTCTGGAACGTCCTCAATTGAATGCCCTCGTGAGGCTACAACTTCTTTGGATGCTGTTGCAGCTATTGCGGAAAGAAGAGCGAGACGTTTTTCCTTCTTTGGAATTCTTTTAACAATTTTCTTTTCAGAAACTGGTGGGTGTGCTGCCCTTCCGCCAACTGTTCCTGGGGCTAGGGCTCCTCTCCCTCTAGGTCCTTTACTTCTTGGTATTCTGGCAATACCTAGATTTACGCCTCTGGATTCTGCTGTTGTTCTCTTCCCAGCCATGGGGTCTCTGCCTTGGGATTGAAACCTATTTGACTGTATTGCTAGAACAGCGCGTTTAATGACGTCTGGTCTCAACGCTATTCCAAAAACAGGTGGAAGCTCTATTTTTTCGGTAGGTTTTCCTTCAAGGTTGAAGATTTTCGCTGTTTTTTTGGGCATTGTTTTCACCGTTTATCTCCCTTGAGGGGATTTGAGGGATATTTGTGTGATTTGTGGCGGTTCTTCTGCAGTTTGTTTTGGTGGGCGTGCTGGATAACGTATTTTTATTGGACGCTTTTCTGGGCCTGATATGCTTCCCTCTAATAGCATGTAGGGTCCACGGATTACGCCGTATCTCGTGAAGCCTCCTTTAGGTGTGATTTCTTTGCCATCAGTGCCTATTTTCAGAATGCGTTTGTTGTACTCGGTTCTTTGGTGGAAGCCCATCTGTCCAGCCCTTGGGACGCTATACATGACATGGTGGGGGTTCCATGGGCCAAGAGTTGCTATGCCTCTTTTTGTTTTTCTTCCTTTATGTTGGAGTATTCCTACTCCCCAGCGCTTTACTGGTCCCTGAAAGCCTTTGCCAATAGACACAGCTATTGCGTCTACGTATTGTCCTTCCTTGAATATTTCTGGGGGAGTTATGGTTTTTCCGATTAGGCTTTTTGCAAATTCAAATTGTTGCTGGATTGCGCCTCCACCCATTTCTATTTCTGCCATTTCTGGCTTTTTCTTTGACATGCTGGTTTGTTTTGGCTGGGTTACAGCTATGACACGGATTTTTGTCAGCTCGGCTAAATTTTCTTCGACTTTTTTGAAGTTCTCTTCTGTTTTGAAGTTTTCTGGAAGTGTAAATATTCGTTCTAGCTCTTCTGGCGGTTCTTTCATCCAAGCTTCTGTTAGGATTTGGAGGCCGTTGGGGTTTCTTGTGTAGGCTCTTATGGCGCATATGAGCATGGGTGGGGTTTCTAAGACCGTTGTTGAACAGAGTATTTCTTTGCCATAATTTGGAGAACGTTTCCTGTCCTCTATGGTGAAAACGTGGGTCATGCCAGCTTTATAGCCTATAAAACCTAGCAGCCTAGGTGTGTCCGCCTCTATTTTTGGCCAGTAACGTATTCTAGCCAATAAGCGTTTAGCACGTTTCCTAGGCAAATAAGCAAGTGAACCGTGTTTTGGCGCGTGCTGTTTTCTATGACCCATTGTTTTTCGCTTCGCGTCTTTTAGGAGTGAAGAAATTAAGTTATAAACGTTACCGTTATGTTTTGTGTTCAGAGCGTTGTCTTTATTTTTGTTGCTTTGACCTTAATGTTTAGCATTGCATAAACCGTGCAAGAGTGGTTAATCTAGTCAAAAAGCTCTCTGCGGGACTAGACCCCCCTTTATATAGATTGAACTTTTGGTTCAATGATTATTATGAAGGGTGATAGCCTCTAGCAAATGTTAAATTTAGGCGTAGAGAATGGTTTTGGGGATTCGTGTGTCGGATAGTGTATCTCAGGTTGCCGATGCACTTTATCGTTCCAGTTGCCTAAAGTTTGGCAGTTTTAGGATTAAGTCTGGAGCCTTAAGCCCATACTATATTGATCTTGCATGTTTGCTTTCTTCTCCAAAAGATTTGTGTAATGTTGCAGAAAAAGCGGCGTGCGAAATAAGGAACATTATGGCTATTGATAGAATAGATAAGTTGGCTTCAATTGAGCTGAAAGGTGCTCTAATCTTACCCAGTATAGCTTGTCAAGTGAATCTTCCATGTGTCATCGTGAGAAAAGAAGACAAAGCTTATGGCGTGACTGGTAGAATTGCTGGTGCGGAAGTTGTTAAGGGTGAGAGTATACTGTTTTTTGATGATGTCGTTAGCGAAGGGTTGTCTAAGCTGGAAGGAATAAAACATTTGGAAGAGCTTGGAGCCCATGTCAAGCATTTGATGGTCGTAGTGGACAGAGAGCAAGGTGGCAAGGATAGCCTTGAAAAGTTAGGCTATAAAGTTCATGCTCTAGCGAAGATTTCAGAACTTGTCAATTGTCTTCTTCAATCTGGAAACATTTCAAAAGGGCAAGCAGATGCCGTTATGAATTACATTAAAAGGTCTTGAGGCAAGCATGAAGGGTAGAATTGTGAAGTTAGCGGTGTTCAGGGATTATTTTAGTGTTTGGCATTTTGGACATATGTATGATGCTGTGCTTCCTGTTTTGATTTTTTCTATGGGCGTTTTGCAGGTGGGGCATGGTTTTCCTGTTTTGTAGCCTACTAGGAATTCGTTTATGGTGAATTTGCCGTTTTGTCCGTAGAAGTCTTTTTCGTAGGTTAATCCGCCTAGTTTGATGCTATGGTTCAATACGTCTCTGATTGCGTTGTACAGGTTGTTGATTTCTTTTTCAGACAGTGTGGAGATTTTTCGGTTTGGATGCAGTTTGGCTTTGAACAATATGTCTTGTATGTAGACGTTTCCGATGCCTGCCACGTTCTTCTGGTCGATTAGGAAGCTCTTTATTCCTCCTTTTTTATTGCCTAAGAGGCTTTTGAAATGTTCTAGCGTGAATTCTTTGTCTGTTGGCGAGATTCCGAGTTGAGCCGTTAGCTTATGCTCATTCAAGTTCTTCTCTGATACGAGATGGACGTAGCCGAACCATTGAAATTGTATCGTGAAACCAGTTTTATCATTGAAGATTAGTTTGAATTGGTATTTTTCTGGAAGCGTTTGGTTTGGCTTAAAATAGAGCAAATCGGCGTTCATTCCACGATTTATGAACAGGTAGTACGAAGGGTCTAGTTTTATGACTAGCCATTTTCCTTTACTTGAAACACTATTAACTTTTTTTCCTCTAATTGTTTTCACGAATTTTTGAACTGGCATGTTTAGGTTTTTTGGTTGTTTGGCTTCAATGCCTGCAATGTGCTTTCCCATGATTTCTCTATTCATTTGTTTACTGATTACGGTTATTTCTGGAAGCTCTGGCATAGTTATCACAAACCAACTTTTAAAATACGAAAAGCCAAGTTATAATTAAACTTTGTTTAGACATTGTTTCCCAACAATGTGAAAATCTGTCTAGCCGCTTGTTCTGGTGTGTTTTCAGTGGTGTTTATTGTTATTTCTGGTTTTAACGGTGGCTCATATGGTTGTCCAATGCCAGGCACTGTTGGTGCTTTTCCTTTTAGTGCGCTGGTGTAGATTTGTTTTGGTGCGTGGTAGGTTTTTCCTCGTCTGGCTTCGCGTTCCATGCAAACTTTTAATGGACACTTCAAGTAGGCTTCTATGAATTTCGGGATTTCCTTTCTTGCGTTTTCGCGGTAACGCCTCAAATTTCCAGTGGCATCAATTACGACGTTTACACCGTTCTGCGTTAACAGTTTAGCAATGTAAACAAGCGTGACATAGACTATGTCGCGTTCCTTAAGTGAATAAGATGGTTTAGGAGTTAGAACCTTACGTAAAGCATCAGAAGACAACAACTGAGCACAAATGCCCTTCTGGTTGAGAAGCTTAAGCAAAGCCTCAGAAACAACCGATTTGCCGCTACCAGGCAAACCAGTAACCCAAACACACCAACCGTTTTGAACCATAACGCCTTCTCCTCTACGTTGGTAATATTGTTTCATGCATAAATTCTCTTAAAAACTGACAGCCATCTACTTTGAACAGATGGCTTTCGCACTTGCAATCTGACGAACCAAAACCTTTCACCGGGACACCTATTTCGCTTATGTTTTTCGCAATTTTGCATTCTTCAAGCTTTTCTGCTTTTTTATGGAACACCTTCACAACTTCTACATGAGCGTCATCAAGTAAGTGGTCTATGTGCCAAAACTTCTGCTTAGTCTTTCTAAGGTGCCGTTCTATACGCTTTTCCAAATTGTTTTGGGCAGAACCCACATAAGCATACAAGCCCTTCTCAAAGTTTACGCAACCCAAAGCACCAACGTTAACGTCAATATCCTTACTGACTGAAAGGACTAAAACATAAATGCCCTTTGCCATGCTCATCTATACCATTTCAAAATTTCCTCAACCGCCCCTTCAGAATAACCTATCTCCCTAAGCATTCTCTTCAAATCCTCAACAGATTCAACATCCAAACACAAACACCACAAACAATAACATCTAGTCAAGAAACTATTTATCCTTTCACCCTCAACGCTTCAACTATAACAAAACAAGAACCACTTCACCATATAGCCTGTTGCAGCTTATACTAACGACTATATGTTCACCCCAGTCGCGTACGCAAGAAGCAAACCAGCTACAAAAAACGCCAATCGTTGCGCAGTGCACCTAAACATACGGTATGCATGGAAACCTAAGCTTCTAAGACATAGGAATTAACATTGTTTACATCAAATCGTTCAAAATGCAGAACATTTTTCACAAAACTCAGAATCTTGGTCCTTACATCCTTGCTAAGGTTAGGATACCATATAGGTGAAGCCACAACCAACCCACGCCAAGCATAAAAGGGCTGAACAGCCTCCAGAATCTCTAAGTCACCGGTTTTCTGTAAATAATTCTCCCAGAATAGACGGAACAAATGTTCAAAAGCCCCGGCTAATTTGCCATACTTCTGTAGTGAATAGAAAATGTAGTTAATTGTCAGGGCAGTAACATCGTCCGCAGGCTCACCCCATTCGCCTCGGCTTCGATCCAAAACCGTGAAATCAGTGCCCTCCCGAAACAGCACGTTCCATGGATGAAAGTCACCATGCACTTGACTAAGCCTGTGGGCTTTACGTTTAAGCCGCCAACGCCAAATGACACAGTCCTGTTCAACGTCAATCAAATTTGACTCGCTGGCAAAATCAAGGTCAGGCGGATAACTATCTAGCAAGCCCATAATGCATTCGCCGTGTCCAACAAGCTCTCGGGCGCGTCTAACATAAAGCCATGGTGCGTCTCGCTTAACCTTATGGATTTCAACTAAATAATCAGACAAAGCCAAACAACGCTGTTTGTCTAGCTCACTCAACTGCCCAGTATGCTTTATCCAATCTAGATCAAAATGGTAAAGCTTTCCATCCACAAGTTCAGTCACAATGAAAAATTCGCCACAGTCACCTAAAGACCTCATACTTTTCCCATCGGTAGTCAATGCGCCTACATCTATAGAGCGCACATGCCGAGGCAACTTGTTAAATGTTGAATGTTGCCAAAGCAGAATCTGCGCGCGATCAGAAAAATGGTCATGCCCAAAACCTTCAGAAAACATGGTTTCTAAAACAACACTTTTAACTTCGTCATTAACACGAAACTCAACAACGTATGGAACACCATAACCAAAGCCCTTCAGATCCTTTGAAGCCTCAGACTTCTTGCCATCAAGCCTCCAAACCTTACAAATTTCCACATCTGCGTCATATATGGAAGAGAGATATTTGCAGAGAGTACCTTCAGAAAGTTTTAGCAAACCACTTCCATTCTTTTTTGTTACCATCACTTCCACCCAAGTAACAACGCTTTGCTGTAGATTGAAGACTTAAAGTAAAAGTGGTAATTAAATATGTAGCAGGGTGACTTAAAACCGAGTGGCTTTACGAATAGCGTCATAGGGTTGCTCAAACAAGTTTCCTCACATCATGAATAAACAAACAAGAAGGAAAGTTTAAAAGTTTTAAGGGCACATGTTTTTACATTCCGCAACGTTTTCATGGCGATTAAAAATGAACAGCATCATTCAAAACGGGACAATCTTAACAATGCATAATAGAAAAACAATTCGGCAGGGCGCAATCGCCATAGAGGATAAAGTCATAGTTGACATTGGAAAAAATAGTGAACTTAAAAGAAAATATGGAACAGGCTATGAAAAAATAGATGCAAAAGGCAAGGTTGTCATACCAGGACTTATAAACACGCATCAACATGCCGCAATGAGTTTGTTAAGGGGGTACGCAGATGATTTACCACTACAAGAATGGCTTGAGAAATGGATATGGCCCATAGAAAAATGCATGAAAGCCCATGACATTTACATTGGAGCCCTACTAACAGCCATAGAATCCATA
>CAYVGZ010000018.1:0-21681 GCA_964450845.1 uncultured Candidatus Bathyarchaeia archaeon
TGAGAACAAACTGGCGAGTTATTTCAGCCGAGTAGGTTCCCAAGCCACCGACGATCTTTGGGGGATACTCCCAGACCAGAACAGCAAGCTTCATTGTTTTTCATCTTGCCTATTTCTTAATAGTCCCTTACTGTTATTGCGCGTGTGCACGTGTTTCTCAAGGTTTTCCTACTCTCTTGTAAGGGTTATTTCCACTGTTGAAACCATCCGAGCCCTGTTTTCACCCTCTCTCGGTGGCATCTCCTCTGTTCCGATAGCGATTTTGCTTACTTTTAGGTCTTTTAGGAAGCGACTTCTGGTTATTTCAGCTGCGTCAACAGCTGTGGTAATCGCTCGGCCTCTGGCCTTCAAGGTTATTTCTTTAGCATTGCTCGCGGATAGGCCTGTAATAATCGCTAGAACATAGTCCATTGGTGGTTTACTTCCAATGAAAACAATTCCCGATTTTTCCGCCATTTTCCATCACTCCTTTCACAATTTATTGTAACTTGTAACGTTGCTGCGTTTTTCTCGCCCTTCAACAACAGAACGCTGCTACCCCATAATATGCAAACCTCCTTATAAAGCGATCAATCAACAGAGTAGTCTGAGGATATTTTTGCACGATTCCATTTTTCTTCGTCGACTTCCCTAGCGATAAGAAAAGGAAAGCTTTCATGCGCAAATTGTACGTGATGTGCGTACTCGTGAGGAAGTATAAACTATTGGGGGTAGCAGACAGGAGCTAAGGCAAAGCGAAACAGATTTAAACGCTAGTTGTGTCTTAAAAGGAAGGTTGCACCGGTGAAAACCTTTGTCTCAACCAGTTCATGGAGCAATAGTAAACTATCGAATAGGCATCAGAACGCAAATGTCAAAGGAATGCCTAATCCGATTTACACACGTAAATTCCGTCTCTCTAGCAGGCCAACTTATCGGGCAAAAAGTAGTTTGGAAGGAAGGAAAGAATACGCTTATCGGGAAAATTGTGGGTTTACACGGTAAGAAAGGCGTGGTCAGAGCAAAATTCCGAAAAGGAGTGCCCGGTCAGGCTTTGGGAACAACTGTTGAATTAGTCGGCTAAAGCTTTTTGCTGTACCCTAGCCCTTTAAACGCTGGCTATTCTTGCCAGCAATGCATAAGCCCAGATCGCGGTCACCCCAATAATTCCATACTTTCCCGTAGTTTTCTGTATGTTAATGACATTTTCTGTCGATGGGTTCTTTAACAAAGCAACATAACGCATTGTAATGGGTATGGAGAGGGGGAAGAGTACGAAAAACAAGAATAAATGTCTGTAAGGTAGTAAACCAAAAGCTGAATAGACGAATGGCGAGAAACTTGCCGTCAAAAACATAAATCCAGCGACAATAACACCCTTCTTCCTTCCATACTTAACAACAAAAGTGTGAACCCCAGTTTTACGGTCTGCTTCATAGTCTCCAATGGCTTGGATAATGTGACCACCACACTGAATTAGCACTAGCGGCACAGCACTTAACATAATTAATGGAATGTTAGAGATTAGCTTATCACTTAACCCCCCTCCCATTAAGAATGGCAGAAAGCCAGCGCCTACACCTGAGATAACGAAGTCCGCAACTGGTACGCTTTTCAGTCTGAATGGGGGAGTGGAATAAGCAGTCCACAGTCCTAAGTAAACAATAAACAACGGGAGAACATGAACGTTGGCTATGAGCACCAAAATCAAACATGAGATGACTAGTAAGAAAGAGAAGACTAATGTCTTACTCGGTGCTATTCGTCCGGAGGCAACAGGCAGATTTGACTTGACCTCGTTCTCTCGATCCTCGTCACGGTCAAAGTATTGGTTCAAAACGAAGACGCTGGCCGTAGCAAGTGAGAAGGCAAAGAGGATTATAGCAGTAATCTCAAAGGGAGGCACACCAAAGAGAATACTCCCAAAACCAAAATTGAAAATCCATCCAAACCAACTCCCAACTCTCGTAGCCTCAAAATATTGAAACATTTTATGCCTTCCAGAACGAAGTTAAAAATTGCGGAATTTAAGAGTTATGCCCATTTGCTCAGGCATTTCGGTTTTCGCGTGCATTCTAAAAAACATAACTGCGGCAGTCAAACCTAACTACACAGCACGGAGACTTTCAGCGGCTTCACCAAACTATCGTCTCCTTTAATGTAAAGGCGTCCCGAAAATGTGAGAAAAAAGGAGAGTAACCTATCGCTGTTAGCTTTCTATTTAGTTTTCTTCTTACTTCCTTTTTTCTTCTTTCCAGTTGGACTTTTAGGCACGTCAAGACCTCGAATCTATAATACTCAGTGATTTCTATATATAATCTCGTATGCACTCATTATCTTAACACATCATCCAAAATCTGTCCCACACATGGTTATTAACAGTATTTGAACCCGTTTGGGTATGGGGACGGGCAGCCCCATTATTGGAATTAACCTCTTCTGGTCCGAATTCTATGGTAGCTACATCAAACAGAGAAGAACGAAAATTACATAGGCGGCTTGGGTCTTGTTCCTAAAGTCACTGGTATATGTTCTTGTAGTTCTCCTCTTACAACGGTTACGATTAGAGTTTCTCCTGGCTGCGTGTTTTCTTCAAGATAGGTTGCTAAATTATCTCCGTTCCTGATGCGGCTTCCGTTGAGAGCTATTATTATATCACCTTTTAGAATTCCTGCGTCTTGCGCAGGGCTTGGATCTGCGTAGTCAACTATTCTCCAACCGTAAGTTACATTCACTCCTAGTTGTTGGGCTGTTTCATAGTTCATGTCTGTTCCAGTTACGCCTAGGTAGGAGTGCCCTTCATAAGTGCCTGTTGAGACTAGAGATTCTATTTCTCTAAGTATTGTGTTTGATGGAATGGCGAATCCTAATCCTTGCGAATCCTGAACTATGGCTGTTGTTATTCCAACAACTTTGCCGACATAGTTTAGTAATGGGCCTCCTGAGTTTCCAGGGTTTATTGGGGCACTCGTCTGTATAATATCCGCGATAGCAAAGCCTCCAGTGTACTCCTCAGTAATTGTTCTACCAAGGGCGCTTACTACACCAGTCGTTAGCGAGCTAACTAAACCGTATGGGTTTCCTATAGCTATCACAGGGTCACCTACTCTTAATGTTGAGGAGCTAACAATCTCGAGGGGAATGAACTCATTTTCTGGCGCATCAACCGCTAGGACAGCTAAATCTGCATATGGGTCAGTCCCATTCACTATAGCCGAGTAGCCATTTCCATTTGAAAATGTTACGCTTATGCTTGTTGTTCCATGTACAACATGATAATTCGTTATCACAAGCATTATTCCAGTGAAATTGTAAACGAATCCGGAGCCTTGAACAGTTCCTGTATTTGTTGTTCCATAAACCAGAACGGCTGAATCTTTCACTCTTTCATATAGTTCCGTCAAGCCTGTAGTGTTTTGGTAGATTATTATATTTTGGTAAGTGACATTTTGGAAGCCCCATAATTTAGACATACGAGCCGTGAGATTTGAAACGTCCTCTCTTAAACTGCTGATTTGTTGGTAGGCTATGTAATAGGTTATTATTGTTCCAGCAAGTAATCCTATTAGTAATATTACTGATAGAAATGTTGAAGAGGTTCTCTCGTAATGTTCTTTAAACTCACCCAATTTTTTTCACCTTTTCAGTTTTAGAAATAAAATTGTATTCTTAAAGATAAAAATTCCGCAAAAGGTTGCTATTTTTGGGTTATTCTTCAAAAAGCTGTGTAGTTGCCAGTAATGCTATGAAGAGTGTTAGCGCAATTCCTATGATGAATGGATAAAAAGGAGAAATGCTGTACAGTACGCCGCCCACATACGGCGCTATGAAGGAGCTGAACACCATAATCGCTTGCGGTATAGAGACCCAACGAGCCCTAATAGATTCTGGCGCAATTGGGCCAATAATAGCACCCATTAGCGACCATGTTATGTAGGAGCCGCCAGCTATGAAAAACGCAATTACAAGAATGGAAAAATTGTTGAACAGCAGAAGAAAAATTAGAGATATGCTGCAGAGCAAAAGGGAAACAGCCAATGCGTATGATTTTTTCCACTTGTCTCCCAGCCTGCCTAAGAGAATCCCTAAAACAGCAGATCCAAAGAATAAAACCGAACCTAAGACACCGATTTCAAACTTGCTATAACCATACTTGTCTGCGAGAAACTGGGGAATGAACGGTCGAAACAGCATTAAAACGAACCAAATGGAAGCAAAGAAAATTGACAACGTGAGCAGTTTTCTTGTTTTTAAGAGTTTGAAAAATGAATTGTGCTCGTGTGAAGGGCTTTGCTTATAGCCCATCAATTGTTGTTTGCTGATGAACATGAGGATGAAGCATGCTGAAGCATAGAGAATCGAACCTAAATAAAAGATGACTCGTGAACCAACTGTTTCTGCTATGTAGCCTCCTAATGCTGGAGAAAAAATGTAGCCGAAAGACCATCCGGAAGAAATGGCTGCAAAAGTCAAAGTCAACTTGCTTTTGTCCGCAGCGCCTACAATATAGGCCGTGGTTGTCGGTCCGCCAAGCCAAACTCCCCACAGAATCATTCCTGGCACCATTTGAAGCCAGTTGTTGGCGAGAGAGAAAATCAAAGGAGCTGGAATCCAAGCAATCCAGCCTGCAATCATGATTTTTTTGCGGTCATATCTATCTGCAAGCGTTCCAGCCAAAAGCAGTGTCAACGCTGTCGATAGACTCATGATGGCATAGAGTATTCCAACTTCCACCGAATTGGCTTTTAAAGTCTCAGTAATGTAAACGGGTAACAGGTAAGCGTAGAGACCATCCCCAAAAGAGCCGACCAAATTGCATGTCAAAATAAGTTTTAAGTCTCTGTTCAAAACTCCGAAAGGAAAGCCTAGCTTAAAGATTCTCGCCACATTTGACGCCTTGTTTTTTCGCTATTTCTCAGCCTATGGATAAATACTTTAGTTTTAAAATTGCTGAATTTATTAATGTGTTAGGATTGTTTTCTTCTGTCGATTATGTCTAGGGCTTCTGGTCCAGTGCCAATTAGCACAACGGGGATTCCTGTTTGTTCTTCAACTTTGTTTATGAATTGCTTTGCTTCCATAAGAAGTTCATCATATGTTCTTGCACCTTTGCATTCTGCGAATAGAATGTCAAGTTTTGTGAGGGCGGCTTGCGTTGCACCGTTAATCATCATAGCCTTCTTCGCTAGTTCAAAGTTGAAGGGGGCAGAACGTCTATCACGACCTGTTCCAGCAGCAGTTTCAAACCAACCGCGCTTCAAAGCTTCTTCTTTTGTCAATTCTCCAGGCAATGGGCCTGTGCCAACGCGTGTCATGAAAGCTTTAAACACTACTAGCACATCGTTAATTTTTGTTGGGCCTACGCCTGCCTCGGAGCATATCGCTGAGGCGCTTGTGTCTCTGCTGGTGACATATGGATATGTTCCATGGAAAAGCGAAAGCATCAAGCCTTGAGTTCCTTCTAACAAGACTTTTTTGCCAGCGTCTATTGCATTGTTGACTTCTGTTGCAACATCTGTTAAGTATGGCTGCAGTTCTGGAATGTCTTTTGCGAGTTTTGCTGTTCTGCGGACGCGTTCTTCTATTGCTGGTCCTATGCCCCATCCCGTTGTGCCTAAACCCTTTAGATGTGTACTTGTTTTGTCTTGAATTGAATGTTTCTCTTCGATGATGGATGCTTGCTGGTCTATGCCTATGCGGTTTTTCACGTTTGTTGCTTCAACTTCCTCGAGGAACTTTGAAACATGAACGTTTGCGCCTGCACCAATTAGTAAACGACATTTCTCATATACAAAGGCTGCTGGAACCATGTGTAAAGCGTAGCGGTTGCCTTCAAGCCAAACAGTGTGGGCAGCGTTAACGGAGCCTGTTCTCACACAGACGTCCAACTTATCCTTTAAGGCTAAGTAAGAGACTATTTTTCCTTTGCCTTCGTCTCCCCAAAAGGCTCCTGCTATAACTGTGCAAGGCATTTTATCACCATTGATAAAATTTTCTGAAGCCTATTTAAGACTATTTGACATGTTTATGTAAAGCATTCCTTATTTTTCTAATTATCTTTCAGTGTTAATAGAAGATTTTCCATAAAACTTTAATGAAAGGGATGCGTATTGACTGTTCGTGAAGCTTTTGAAAAGAAAACTCTTCGCAAATAGAAGAGGAAAAATCAGAAAAACCTTCTTTTGGATAATGTTTCCAACCATTATTATCAATATGCTTGGTCTGTTTCTCAGTGTTCAGACTGTGGCTTTAGGTGCTAGTTCAAAAAACACTGCTGACGGAGACGCCTACCTAAAAGCATCCCTTGGCAAAGAGGACAACGCTATTGTGAAGGTGGTTGAACACAAAATCACAGAGAGCGAATTGGAGGAGTTAAAACTTGAAATGGGTGTTTACCAAAATAATGTCACTTACAATAAGATATTTGATGGACACGGGACTGGACTACATCCTCCAACAGAGAGCAAATGGATAAGCATTGCTGAAGAAACACTTATCGTAGATAAAATTTTGTGGGTAAACGCATCTATAAGCGCGCCCTCCTCCGTAGATCACACAAATTCATCGTGGTTCCCACCAATCGGAAACCAAGATGGAGAAGGTTCATGCACCACTTGGGCTGTGGTGTATTACATGAAGACTTTTCAGGAGGCAAAAGAACACGGATGGAATCTGTCTGGAGCAACTTGGGAAGGTGGATACAGTGGGCATCCAAGCTTGGCGTATCAGGACAAGATTTTCAGTCCAGACTTTGTTTATCATCAAATCAATGATGGGGTTGATGAGGGGTCATGGTTTGATGATGCAATGGACTTGGTGTGTTCAATTGGTGCCTGTACTTGGGAGAAAATGCCTTACGATCCCAATGATTCAGTCACGTGGCCTTCTGAAGAGGCTTGGCGAGAAGCCCCGTTATATCGTGGCAATAGTACAGGATTCGAATCTATGTATCTAAATACGGTTTATGGTGTTGAAAATCTCAGGAACTGGATAGCCTCAGGCAATTTGGCGGTAATTGCTATAGATGCTAACAGTTACGCAAGTCTAACAAGTGATGATTTGTGGACGTTGGATAATTATGAAGAAATGGAGTTGAATCATGCGAATACGATAGTTGGATATGACGATAATTTCGCGTATATAGAAGAGGGTGTACCCCGTCTTGGAGCTTTCAAGATAGCGAATTCTTGGGGTGTGGGAGGATGGGAAAATGTTGCTGATGGTTGTTACTGGATGTCTTATGAAGCTATGAAGCAAATTGTTAGTTATGCCTACTTTTATCGTGACAGAATAGCCTATGAACCGAAAGTGTTTGCCTCATTCAAAATAGACCATGCTGAAAGAGACAATTGCGACATAACATTGGGAATAGGAGACAAAAGTGCCCCCATTCTGACAAAAGAGTTGGAAATTTGGGATTATCTAGGCGGTTCCTTGCCCTTTTGTTCTAATAACATAGTTGTTGACATAACGGAATTTGAAGGTGGCGTGCCAACTGTTATTGGTCAGCAGTTCTTCATAAGGATATATGAACCGGGATACCTCTCCACGCTGGGAACAATTCTTGATTTTTCAATCGAATATTATGAGAATTACAGTTCTCAGGCTCCACTTGTTGTGGCGATATCTGATGATCCTCCAGTTGACACTGTAACCAACGATTATGTCTATGCAGAAGTTACATTACTTTCCAGCGTGAGTATCGAATATCCTTCTAGTGGACAATATGTTGACGGTACAGTAGCTATTACGGGAAGTGCGTACCAATATCGGAGGCAAGAGGTTTACGCCGAAGACTTCAATCATGGAGGAAATATGCCAAGCGGCTGGATGGTGTATAGCGCTGGTCCCGATGTGCATCCGTGGACTATAGAACTTAGGGCTGATTGTAAAAAGGATTACTGGGCAGAGTGCAATAGTAACGTGCTCCCCACTACCACAAACATAACAGAATGGTTGTATATGACAGATAGTTTCAATGCGACAGGCTACTCGTCGCTTGATCTTGAATTCTATTCATACTACAGATCCTTCACTGGTCCTGAATATGCACAAGTTCTGTACGCAACAAGCCAAAGCTATCCCAACTTCACTGTATTGGAAACTTGGGACTCAACTGGGAAAAGGCACCACCACATCAGCCTTACCGCTGCTGCTGGAGATCCAGAAGTTCATTTAGCTTTCATATACCATGGAATATGGGATTACTATGTAGAGGTTGACAACATAGTTGTGTATGGTCTGAAAACATTAGACGAAGTAGCAGTAAAAATAGACGACGAAGATTGGAACATTGCCACTGGAACCACCTCTTGGACTCACAACTGGGATACCAATGCTTGCCCCAACGGAAACCACACAATCACCGCAAGGGCGCATTACGGAGTAGCCCATACTGAAGCATCAATAGATGTCTTTGTTTGCAATAACCTAATCTATATTGACGAGTTTTTCGTCTCAGACAATCGCTGCAACGTGGGTTCCATGCAAACGGTGGGATGCCATGCAGTGTACGCAAAAAACGGTTCAAACGTAACGGAAGGAACAATATGGGTGAACGGCACAGGGCATTCAATCAACAATACAGGATGGTGCGCATTTGACGTAACATCCAGTAATGTTGGGAAAAATACGTGGACAGTTACTGGCGTCTCATGTGATGGAACGCAATACTACGAGGTTACCGCTTCCAGTCCCTACATAATATTTGACAAAGTAAACATAATTTTAACAGTTAACGATACGCGAATAGATGTTGGCTCAGAAGCTTCTATCAACTGGACTGGAATTCACGCATATGATGGAACAACCTTTATGGGCTCAATCGCATTAAATGATACCTTAACGAAAAATCAAGTTGGCATATACAAATTTACATGCGCTTCAATTTCAGATTCGCAGTATGGCATAACAGCGTTCGATTCTAACGAAGTTTATTGCATCTGGGATAGAATCAAAATTTCAAATGGCGGAGTCACCCATTCATCAACAAACATAACTCAAGAAGAAACAGTATGGTTTACAATTGAATATGAATATGATGGAAGCGTACCTTTTTCTGGAGAAGTCTACATCAACAACACTCTAGCCACTTATTCAACGCTCAACGACAGATGGGAATACAACTATACTCTTTTCTCACCCGAAACCATAACTTTCAGCGTGTCAAAAATTGTTGACAACCTTTATGGACTGACAAATGTAAATGACGCTGTAGGACCTTTGCCCATAACATGGCATCATTTCCAAATTCTGTACGAAGGAGAAACCTACGTGATACCCATAACAACAAACAGCCATGTTTCGAACCTTCAATTTAATGCATCACTTAAACAAATCATGTTCACTGTCTCTGGAGAAACAGGAACCATGGGATACTGCAATATAACCATACCCAAAACTTTGTTAAAAGCAGAACCGTTGGAAGCTTGGAAAGTATTTCTTGATGGCTACCCGCAATCGCAATACGTCGTCACGGAAAATGATACTCATACATTCATCTACATGAATTACACTTACAGCAACCACGGAATCCAGATACAAGGAACTTGGGCAGTAACAGAGTTTTCGCCAACCACAATTCTGCTACTATTGATGCTCAGCACCATGTTCACAGTGGCACTTAGAAGGCATGCGAGGAAAACTCGTCAAAAATGCTAACTAGCCTGAATCAAATTTAGGTTCAACTGTTCTGCCCACACTATGCTCCTCAAAGGTACTTTAAACTCGTTTTCTTTCCCGTAAGGAACACATCTAACAAAAGTTTCTCTTCTGAACTCGTCTTTTAGAAGCTCTGACAACTGAACATTTATTATAACTGAGCCATCTCTTAAGTGAAGGTTCACATTCTTTCCAAGAAAAGACTTCGCCGTGTTCATGCTAAACCTTTCCATCTGTCACCACTCCAAATCCCTGTCTGCCATTCTGCTCCAACATCGCCTACAAATAGGCAATCTTTCCCCTCTAAAAAGAATGTAAACTTCAATGTCATTGTTCTTGCATTCTCTATTCCAAGGGTTTTTACAATGTTCCATTAATGCGTACCTCCAGTGGCAATCCACTGCGAGAACGCTCTGCAGTTTTCGCTTTTAAAACACTCTGTGAAACGACATTCCCGCACGGTGGAGAGAGATAAGTTAAAGTGAGCCAAACCATTTAAGCAATGTCTGGTTTCCACTTTATTTCTTGAAGGTTGAAAAGTTGGACCGCAATGATGTGAGGGAAATTTTAACGAGATACAAAACCGTTGCCGTTGTAGGATTGTCACGAGACCCTTCCAAAGATAGCTATCAAGTGGCTGAATATTTGAAGAAACACGGTTTTCATATAGTGCCAATCAATCCCTTCGCAGATGAAGTTTTGGACGAGAAAAGTTACAAAAGCCTATTAGACATGCCAGCTGAAGTTCAGAAAACCCTCGAAATTATTGACATTTTCAGACCTTCTGCCGAGGTTTTACCAATAATCGAACAAGCGGTTCATCTGAAGAAGCTAATTGGCGTACCCTACGTGGTTTGGATGCAGCTTGGAATAATAAATGACCAAGCAGCAGAAACAGCTAAAAAAGCAGGCTTAACCGTGGTGATGAACAAATGCATGATGCAACAGCACCGTCGCCTATTTACCAGCAATGCAGAATGAGGTCGATGCAGAATTGGTTTTTAACATCTAATAACCTGCTTAAATTTGGATTATTGCAGGCGTGATTTTTTCTTTTGTTATTCTCAGCAAAGCCACAGTTGGTTTGGCTATAAAAGGTGGCATAGGATTCGTTGGGCTTCCAGGGTTTATGAACAACGTGTTTTCTTCCCATTTCATACTAGAGTTATGCGTATGTCCATAAACTAACACATTAAAGCCGTTCTTCTTAGCAATTTCACGCATTTTCCTTATTCCAAAAAGTGCTCCCGGGTCATGTATAACGCCGATTTTCCAATCGAAAGCCTTAACAGAATTCATTTTTGGCAATTTCCCACGAATTTCTGGTCCATCCATGTTTCCATACACAGCCAAAACAGGCGCAAGCTGCTCTAACTCATCAATAACAGACATTTCCACTAAATCACCCGCATGCACTATAAAATCCACTTTATCAAAAACTTCGAAAACCTTTTTCGGAATATCCCTAGCCCTCACAGGTATATGAGTATCAGATATCAAACCAACAGACTTTGTTGGAGAATATTCACGCAACTGAGAAAGAACCTGCGGTTGCTCAGTGGCCATTCAAAGTCCTCTATAACATCCCTATAGAAGTTTCAAATAAAAGTACTTCTACATTCTTTCAGTTAGTAAGTCGGAATCGTGAGATTTAAATCTCAAAAAAGTTTAAAAATGGGTGGCGTTCAGCGTTGATCGAGTTTTATGGTTTTGGCTCAATAGTCATAAATGGTAAAAAATACACAAGCGACGTTATAGTTTTTCCAGAACGAGTCATAGATGACTGGTGGAGAAAGGAAGGACATAGAATTTACGTAGACGATTTAAAAGAAATCCTTAACTGTGAACCCAAACCTGAAATGCTCGTAGTCGGCACAGGCTATTATGGAATCGTGAAGATTTCACCTGAAGTAGAAACCATTCTAAAATCTCAAAAAATTGAATTGGTGACTCAACCGACAAAGAAGGCATGTCAAACGTTTAACAAACTTTTAAAGTCTAGCAGGCGAGTGGTCGGAGCTTTCCACCTGACATGTTAGAGGGATAAAATCTTAAGTGGATTAGACTTATACATCTGAGGCAATAGGTGAATCCTCAATGTGTGCTAAATTGCTAAAAGAAATTGAAGAAGAGGTCACAAATCTTCTAAGCGATTTAATCCGCATAAACACAACCAACCCGCCAGGAAACGAAACAGAAGCAGCAAAATCCTTAGCTGAAACCTTAGAAAAGGAAGGCTTTAAATGCGAACTTTTCGAGTCCGCGCCCGGAAGAGGCAGCATAATCACACGCCTTAAAGGAACAGGCGAAAAACCAAGCTTGCTTTTACTTTCACACTTAGATGTGGTGGCTGCGAACCCCAAAGAGTGGAGTGTAGATCCATTCGAAGGCGTAGTGAAAAATGGTTTTGTTTGGGGACGTGGCGCATTGGACATGAAGTCGATGACAGCCATGGAAATTATGGTTCTTAGGCTTCTGAAACGAAATACAGTGAAACTTAAAGGCGACGTTATACTGGCTGCCACAGCCGACGAGGAAAAGGGCGGAGAAGCAGGAGCAGGCTGGCTTGTACGGAATCATCCCGAAAAAATTCGAGCAGACTATGTAATAAACGAGGGCGGAGGCCTAGCAATCCCAATCGGAGGCAAAAACATCTTCACAATTCAAACAGCAGAAAAGGGAATTCTATGGTTAAAAGTTAAGGCGAAGGGCAAACCTGGACACGGGTCTATACCAGGCGCAGCGGACAACGCCATACTTCGCATGAACAAAGTTATCGAAAGACTTGGGAATTACAGAGCAAAAATGACCGTTGTCCCAACTGTAAAACAGTTTCTAACCCAAATCGCAACAGAAAACAAAACCGCACAACAAGCCTTGTCCCTTTTACTTCAAAAACCCGATATGGGCGACCAAATTTTGGATATGTTTGGTCAGATGGACAAAGTTGTGGCTGAGGAAATTCGGGCAAGTCTAAGAATGACTATTGCGCCTACAATAATTCATGGAGGCGTGAAAGAGAACATAATTCCATCTGAATGCGAAGCCGTTTTCGACTGTAGAATTCTACCTGGACAAACTCCTACGGAAGCCATGAACGAGATAAAAGGCTTACTAAAGGATGTTGACCTAGAAAAACTGGAGTTTGAAACAATTCAAGCCAGTGAACCGTCGGAATCGCCTACAAACACACCGCTCTACAAACAGATTGTAGACGTTATAAAAGAGTTTGAACCAAACTGTTCTGCAGCGCCAATTCTGCTCACTGGCGGAACTGACTCCCGCTTCTTCAGGAAATTAGGCAGCATATGTTACGGCTTTGAACCGATGCGTTCAGACATGCCCTACGGAGAAATTTTGAAAATGGCACACGGTATAGACGAGCGAATATCCATAGAAAACCTAGTATTTGGAACAAGCGTCCTCTACAACATAGTTGAGCAATTCATGACTTAAAACAGCTTTTAAGAGCTTTTAAGAATGTTTTGTTAAAAAGCTTCTCCATTAGTTTAAACTATTATCACTTCTGCCAAAAGTGAACATTAAAACTTTTTTAGGTCAACTTAATATATTCGGATGGTCTTCTTATGTTCTTCTGAAGGAGGCTTTGGCATGCCAGCAATAGAGATTGGTAGAATTTGTGTGAAATTGGTTGGTCGAGAGGCTGGAAGAAAATGCGTGATAGTTGACATAATGGACAAAAGCTTCGTAGTAATAACTGGTCCAAAAACGATTACAGGCATAAAGAGACGAAGAACAAACATCAACCATATTGAACCACTCCAAGACAAAATAGCCATTACACGAGGAGCATCCGACGAAGAAATCACAGAAGCACTGAAGACATCAGGCAAGATAGAAGAAATCACGCAAAAAGTTAAACCCGCATTGGCTTCAGCTTAAACTCTTATAACTCTAAGCCTTTTTTCATATTTGTAGAGGTGATGCATTCGGCTATGCCTAGAAGTGTTGCTCCATGGGAAATTAAGCGTAAATTGTTGGTGAAGGCTGAAGATAAAACTGACCCGCGCTATGGACATATACCAGAAGAAAGACCAGGAGAAGGATACATCCGATACGGTGTAATAAATCTTGACAAGCCAGCTGGTCCGACAAGCCACGAAGTAGCTGCATGGGTTAAACGTATCCTAAATCTGCAGTGTGTTGGTCACGGCGGGACTCTAGAGGCATAAGCCAGAGAAATCCCAAAGTGACCGGTGTCTTACCTATCACCTTAGAGGAATCTAGGAAAATTGTTCAGGCTTTACTCTACAGCGGGAAAGAATACGTTTGCGTAATGAAACTTCACGGTGATACAACAGAAAAGAGAGTCAACGAAGCCCTAGAAGAGTTTGAAGACACCATTTACCAAAGGCCACCCTTGAGGGCTTCGGTTAAGCGGCAACTGAGAACAAGGAGAATCTATTACATTGACTTTCTCGAAATGGACGGGCGAAACGTGCTTTTCAAGGTTGGGTGTGAAGGCGGAACATACATACGCAAACTTTGTTATGATATAGGAGAAGTTTTAGGCTGTGGAGCACACATGCAGGAACTCCGCAGAACCAGAGCAGGGCCTCTTATTGAAAATAGAGACATTGTAACTTTGCATGATGTGGCTTACTGGTTTACAGAATGGCAACAGCAAAAAGGTGATGAAATTTTGAGAAAATTCATACAGCCCATGGAAAGGGCTTTGGCTCTAGTTTCAAAGATTTACATAAGAGATTCGGCTGTTGATGCCATATGCCATGGAGCAAACCTGACCGCACCAGGCATCTTATCTTTGGAAACTGGAATAAACAGCGGCTCAATGGTGGCAATCCTCAGTTTAAAGGGTGAGGCTGTGGCTTTGGCTAAGGCTGTGGCTTCTACAGAGGAGATTTTGAACATGGAACATGGAGTTGTTGCCAAAACTGAACGGGTTCTGATGCCAAGAGGAACGTATCCAAAATGTTGGAAAAGTGGCGAAGCATAAATGCGCAAAAAAGGTGAAGAACTAGACCAATATTTTGCGGCACATCCAAAATCCAAGATGAGGCTTGGAATAATCCGTACACACCTTCGCGGAATCCATTTCGAGTTTCTAACGGCTTCAGGTGTTTTTTCTAAGAAACACGTTGATTTAGGCTCAAGATTGCTCATAGAATCTATGGTTCTTCCTCAAGAGGGTTATGTTTTAGATATTGGATGCGGTTATGGCGCAGTTGGAATTGCAGCCGCTACCTTTAACCCCGATTTGCGAGTTATCATGGTTGATGTCAATGAGCGAGCTGTGCGTCTTGCAAGGCAAAACGCTGAAAAGAATTATGTTAGTAATGTAGAGATTAAGCGTGGCTATTTGTATGAACCTGTTAAAAACTTGACTTTCAACTGTGTGCTTTCGAATCCACCTGTGAGTGCTGGAATGGAAATCGTTAAGGCAATAATTTCTGAAGCGCCAGCGCATATGGCAAGTAAAGCCATGTTCCAGATGGTTGTGAAGTCCAAGATTGGCGGGAAAAGGTTGGTTATGGTTTTTGAGGGGGCTTTTGGAAACGTTGAGGTTTTAGCTCGGAAAAGTGGTTACCGCGTGTTAATGTCAAAAAAGCTGTAGGGCTAGGTTTTTTCAGTCTAAGGTTAATTTGTTAACTATTTTTCTTACAATTGGAATTATTATCAAGGATGTCGGTAAACTTACAATGAAGCCAATGATGAATGCTCGAGGCCATTTCTCTAAAAACCCAGCAAAACCTACGTTTGCCAAAGTCAGGGTCAGGGACATTGAAAACGACATGCCCAATGACATTAAAGCTGCAAATAGTATTATGGAATATTTCTTGTCTATTTTCATCATGGTCACTATCCAATTAACATAGTCACACGAAGGCAAACAAATAAACATTAAATCACCCAACATTATAAGGTTAAGTCTAGCAGTGCCGGGGTCTCCTAGCCAGGTATGGAGCAAGCCTGGAGACGTTAGGGCATTAGCGCCTAATAGCTTGTGGCCTCTCGGGGCCGCGTGGGTTCAAATCCCACTCCCGGCGCTTACGCTGAACCTATGCGTTTTCTTTATGGGTTTAGATGTTTCTTGAAGAAATCAATTATCTTTGTATAGCAGACTACTTTGTTCTTGAATTTTATGACATCATGTCCCTCTTCTTCGAATACTAGGAATTCGGTTTCCACTCCTTTTGCTTTGAGGTCTTCAACCACATCTTTCGATTCTGCAACAATAACCCTTGGGTCATTTCTGCCTTGGATAATGAGCATTGGACACTTGATGTTTTTTAGGTAAGTTTTCGGTGAGCGTTCTGTTAGAAATTCCTTATCCTTTTCTGGATGACCCACTGACAAGATGAAGAAGGTTTGCCATGTTTGGGGAAGCCTGTGGATAAAAGAGATTAAGTCATAAGGCCCAAACATGTCACATGCAGCCTTCCACAAGTCGGGGTGTCTAGACGCAAGGGTTAACGTCATGAAGCCTCCATAAGAACGACCGATCACCGCCCGTTTAGATGAGTCGATTCGAGGGTCTTTTTCAAGCATTTTTAATCCTTCAATGTGGTCGAGTCTGTCTTTGCCGCCCCAATCGTGGTCTACATGTTTCATGTATTTTAGGCCGTAGCCGCTGCTGCCTCGTACGTTGGGTACGAAAACTGCGAATCCGTTTAAGGTGAGGTATTGGATTAGTGGCATTGAGAACCAGGTGAAGTCTGGTCTTTCTTGGCTTTGTGGGCCACCGTGCACGTATAGAACGAGGGGTCTGGGGCCTTTGAAGTTTAGTTCTTTGGATGGTAGGTAGAGGCGAGCTGAGATTCTTAATCCGTCGAATGATGTGTAGCTTGCGTCTTCTCCTGGTGAGAGGAATTTTTTGTCGATGCCGAGAATGTGTTCGTGGGATAGTGTTTTTGGCGTTTTTGTTTTGGTGTCTGTTGGGTAGAGGTAGATTTGTGCGGGAATGTTTGCTTTTGCATGTGAAAGAACGTATTCTACTTTTGTTTGGTTTGGTGTTTTTTGCAGTTCGAATTCGTATCCCAAAAGTGTTCCTTCTTCGAGGGGTGGTAAGCCGCAAAGTGTTCGCGTTATTTTTAGCATTTTTTTGCCTTTGTCGTCGTGGTAGTGGCATTCGTAAAGCCATGAGCATCCGTCAATGTTGTATTCGAGAAGGTAAATGTCGTCATGTACTGTTTTGAGGTCTACTAGTTCGCCTTTTCCTTTGTGTTCAATTCCTGAAATCTGTACTTCGGTTATGTTGTCTGGGTTGTTAAGGTCGAGATAGCCGATGCTTCCTTCGTCGTTGAATAGGTTTGTTCGGGTTAGGAGGCCTTTTTCGTCGGGTGTGAAGTTGCAGGTTCCGAAACCAGACAATTTGATTTGCTGGTCTTTGGTTCTTTTGTCGATTGGGGTTCCATAGAGTAGTTGTCTTTGTGGGGTTTCTTTGTGCCAAATGTAAAGGATGGTGTCTGCGGCTGTGTAGCCATCTGCCAGAATCACGATTGTATGATTCTTGTTGACGCCATTCCATGTGTTGCCGTAAAGACTTGTGCCGAGCGAAGTGATTTCGAGTGTGGCTAAATCGACTTTTAGGCCTTCGATGTTTGGTGTTTTTCGGTCGTCTCTGAAGAAGTAGGCAATGTTCTTCTCTGCGTCGCAGTGGATGCAGCCTAATTGTTCATTTTTGTATTTGCCTCCAAAGATTGGTTCAGGGATTCCTCCGTCGATTGGAATGAAGCAGGGTTGATAGTTTTCGTTTCCGTTCTCGTCAATCATTACTAGAATTTTGCGAAGTTTGGGCAAGACGTAGTAGTTTTGTCCTGCCATCAAGTGTGGGTTTTGTAAGGCTAGACCTGCTGGCAGCAGTGGTTCAGGTATGCTTCCTTTCTGGTCCATGGCGTAGAGGCTTATTACGCCACTCATGTCGCTTAGAAAGTATACTTTGCCTTCAGCTAATTGTGGTGAAAGCAACAGTCTTGCAGAGAGCAAGGATTGAATCGGAAACTGAGCATTAACGTTCAGTTTGCTCATTTTTTTAATCACCTAGCGAAGAAACAAATTGGACACACACGAATATAACAGTTTAGCGGGTGTTTTCTTGTGTGCTCTGTTGCTCTCTGCGTGTCTAGACCCCCCCTTACATATAGATTGAACTTTGGCTTCTAGCATTGTTTCAAAGCAGATGGTTTGGATTAGTCTTAGACGCTGTTTTATAGTTGATAAAGTTTATTTGTGACATTGTCTTGTTTGATTCTCGGCGTCTTAGCCTAAAGAAAGCCCTGGTAGTATAGTCCGGTCACAGATGTTGTTTATCAACATTGCCGGAATAGTATATGCGGCTGTCGCCCGCAGGACCCGGGTTCGAATCCCGGCCAGGGCGCCATAATCTTCTCCCAACTAACCAGTCTTATCTGCGCTCTTCTTTTCCTTCTCTTCAATGAACCGCTTAAGCTTCTTCTCCATCTTCAACTCGTAAACATGCTCCTTAACAGGTGGAGGCAAACTCTTCTTCTTAAAAAGCAAGTTGGGAATCACAATTCGTCTTTCTCCAGCCTTCACATGCACCTTTTCGCCGCTGACAAGGTCCTCAAATGGCTCCAAGGCTTCTACAATCCAGTATCCACGGCTTTTGGTCAAGACCTTAACCATGAACTTTCCCTTATAGAACCTAACTTCATCACTCATGACGGGCACATACTATTATTTCTCACCAAGAGAGCAGATATAAAATGCACGCTTTTCCCTAGCATCTGCATACACAGAAAACATAAGAGACACTTTAGACTAAGATTAAAACGATAAAGATTGACGTTTTACCAAACACAAACCGACAAAAATTCTAAAGACACATGGTTACATGAAGTCCTAAAAAAAATCAGCCCAAACCAACAAGAGACTCTAACGGTCACAGCCAAAGCCTCAAAAAGCGGTTTATGCGTAGTCTGCAAAGGCTCAAGACTTCTCTGCGGCAAAACCCGCTGCCCAATACTAGTCAAAGTCAACTACTATCTGAAAAGTGTTCCACTAATGCAAAGCGAAGACATCGAAGGCGCTTCGCCTCCAAGCGTTTTTGTCGGAAGAATCGGCTACCCACACGTTTATGCTGGACCACTCGTGCCTCCTGTTCATGAAGACACAAGCCTCTACGACCTGCCAGAATTCTGGTTTGGAAAAACAATAGACGACATTGTCGGTTTTCGCTCCATGCTTATTCGCGGAAAACACCGCGTTCACGTGCGTAAATTTGAGGAAGCTGGAAAAATAATTGAGAAAACCCGTGAACTAGCCCTAGCCGTTAACCCTGTAGATGTTGAATTAATGCTGAAGAAAAAGCCTAGAGGCTTCCTGCTTTTAGACGATGAAGTTCAACCATTTGGTCCTTCAGCACCAATCCGTGACCTGATTGTTAGCAATGCCCGTTGGGATCATCAAATCGAAAAAGCCTACGGCGACACAGACCTAAAAGCCACCAACGCAGTTCTGGAAATTTACAGCAAAGGCGTGCTAGTGACAAAAATCCAAAGAGCCTTCAACGTCGGTGCCTTCGGCGTAAAAAAGAACAGACGACTTGTTCCAACCCGTTGGAGCATAACAGCCGTAGACAGCATCATCTCAAAAGAACTAATGGAAAAAGTCAAAACATTCCCAGAAATAAGCGAATACCGCGTGTACGAATCGCGCTATTTGGACAACATTTTCCAAGTCCTAATGCTTCCAAATGCATGGAGCTACGAAGCCATAGAAGCCTGGTACCCTGGCACTGTCTGGAATCCACATGGCAGAGAAATTTTCCTCTTTTCAGATTGGGAAGGCAATGATGGAAGAACCACTTATGCGGAAATAGGCGGATGCTACTATTCTGCTCGCCTAGCAGTTTGCGAACAACTCGCAAAAGAAAGAAGACAAGCCACAGCAATAGTCTTACGGGAAGCGCATCCAGGCTACATCATGCCAGTCGGCGTGTGGCAAGTACGAGAAAACGTAAGAAACGCTATGCGACAAAAACCTTCAACTTTCAACACGTTGGATGACGCTTTAAAGTGGGTTGCAGGCAAATTCCAAATTCCACTGCAACGATGGATAATGCGAAGCGAACTGTTGAAGAATGCGCTTTTTCAAAAGAAAATAACAGACTTTCTAGGTAAGGTGCGTTAGCCTAGACCTAATGGACAGAGAACAGAAATATAGTCAAAAAGCGGTTGAAGGATGCTATATTCCATTTTTCTGACTTTATTTTGTCCTCATGCATCAAAACGTTCTTCTGTAGCGTCTTTTTCTCCAAAAAATCGCTGCTAGCTAGTTAACAACTATATTTAGACAGATTTTTGAAAAGCAAGTCAATGTTACAAGCTGATAGAAAATTTTTTATAGAAATCACGCAGAATTATAGGTTTGAGGTCACAATCGTGGCTGGATCCAAAACAAAGAAGAAAAAAGGGAAGACAAAGAAAAAGAAGTGAATTAACAACCACTAGACCAAACATCCTCTTTTTTTAATATTCTTTCTCTAATCGGTAGGAATTATCGAGTCTAGCACATTTTGAAACGCCTAATCTTCTCCCAAAATGAGCAACAAACCGCATAAAATGTTTAAGCCACCGATAAAGCCTAAAGCACCAATAAATATTATGTTAAGTCTTGCTGAAAGAACAGGGTCTGAGGGGGTAATCAAAATATATATTCCAAAAGCGAAAACCAGAAGACCACAAGTAATCATTAACCCACTCAATTTTGAACCTAGCCGCCTAACAATGTTGAAAACTTGATAGCGTTCTTCTTCCACTGTATTTTTTAAGAGTTTATCCTCGCCTTCTTCGCCCATAATTTTTCACTCACGTTTTCTTGTGACGTTAAGTAGTCCTGCAATAAGATAAGTTATGCTGACAAGAATAGCGACGCCAAAAATCAACGAAGCAATATCTTGAGACAATGATATTGGCAGTAAATCTGACATTATTAGATATGCAAACAGCGCTGAAAAAGCGCTTATGCCAAGGTTCATTCCGCCCATGGCAAGGCAAACTCTGTAGTGTCCTACCATCTTAATGTAGTAGGCTATAAGACCGAAAATAAAAAGCTCTAAACCTATAAGTAATGTACTCGGCTCTAAGAAGAAGACAAGCAACAGCGAAGTGACTATTCCCAAAATGGGCGTTAAAGGATAAAACGGAACTTTGAAAGGTCTGTACAGATTCGGCTTGTCTCTTCGCAACTTAATCAACGAAAGATTAACAAAAACAAAACCGATTATGAAGCCAAAATCAGTGGCGTAGGTAACAAAATTCACGATTCCAGTTGCTGCAAACGCTGCTATAAAAACTGAACCTACCAAAATTGCTATAACTGGAGTACGTAAACGTGCATGAAGGGTGAAAAAACCTTTTGGAAAATACCCATCTCTAGCTAAGGCATAGGCAACCCTTGAACTAGCCATAACGGAAGTGTTAACCGAAGACAAGGCAGCAATAATTCCAGCAACGGTAATTATTCCAACGCCAACGGGTCCCATAAACTGTTCTGCCACATAAGCCAGAGGCGATGCCTTACCAGCCAAGCTTTCAGCAGGAACGATCTTGAACACAACAAAGGCAATTGTGGTGTAGATTAAAATTAACGCAAAACACGACAGCAGTATGGCTCGAGGAATAGTTTTGCCCGGGTCTTTAATCTCTGCCTGTGCTACCGCTATGGCTTCTCCGCCCAAGTATACTACAAAAATAAAAGCTGATGCTCTAAGCACTCCTAAGAAACCTTCTGGCGCCTTAAGTTCTAAAGATCCAGCATTTTGGCTGGTGAAAATGCCCAGAACGATGAATACGCCTAAAAGACCCAACAAAATCATCACCAAAGCTGTTTGGGTTAGTCCTGTCTCTTTCACGCCTTTAATGTTAACTATAGTGAATATTGCGACTGCTATTATGGCGATTAAGGGTATATTGACTGTTGGGATGACGTAGGATATTAAATATGCGAAGCCAACTGAGGAAAAAGATGCATAAAACATGTTACTTATCCACTCAAACCAGCCTGTAGCGAAAGACAAGAATCCGCCGAATGATGCTT
>CAYVGZ010000019.1:0-20986 GCA_964450845.1 uncultured Candidatus Bathyarchaeia archaeon
CTGAAATATTCTTGAAGCCTCATTTCTCTGAGCCTTTCGTATCGTCTGGCTGATTGTCCTCCAGCGCGAGTTTTTCCTGGCACGCCAGATGTAAATTCTCTGACTATTTCGAGTCTTCTACCCTGAAGCGTTGCAAGTGTGGTTGCTGATGAATCTATGAGAAGTATGCCATAGGTTTCTTTTTCTCTCAGAAGCTCTTGCATGTGTTCTGTGTGGAATTTTGCATCACATCTGTAAAGGTATATGTGTATCGGCTCTGGCGGTATAATCACATAGGTTTCAATTCTCTCGCTTCCCGCTCCATTCTGCGGAATTGCACCGCAAAATATTACTAGTCCGTTTTCTGGGGTTTCTTTGAAGAGTTTGAGGCGTTGCTGGACTTTTACGATGGCGTCTTGAACGTTTTTGCGAGTGGTTGTGGATTTTATGTTTGAGGCTGTGCCGTATTCGTCTCTAAGCGTGTTCATAACTTCGCTTATTTGTTTCCCAGGCGGGACATAAAGTGAAACAAGCTCGGTTCCACGTCCCTCTTTGCTGGCTAGCGTATTCAGTGTCTTTTTTAATCGGAATAGTTCCAACGAAGTTCTTTTTTTGCTGCTCAACTGTTTTCACTAAAGCATTTTAGCCTAAAGCTACATTGTAAGGCGTCAAATAAAAGTTTGGGAAAACAAGGCTATACTATTTCTAGAACTTCTTTCAAAAACGCCTTGTATGGACCTAATTTTCCGCCATAGTTGCCAGCTGAAATTCTAACAACACCCGAAACACTTGCAGCAGCCTTTACCCCTTCACTCATAGCCCTTTTAACAGCCTCAACACTTAAGCCATTGATAACAATTTCATAAACACAATTTACGTTTTCCTGCAGTTGCGAATCTGGTATAAGCGTTTTTAATCCTGGACAGAATGGGTGATTGGTTGATGCTCTAAGTTTATACTTTAAGGAGCCAGCTTTCGAGCCAGAACGGCAAATTCCACCTGGAAAGGGCAAAATAACGTTACCTGTCTTGGTTTTAATGGCTTTGGCTGCCTCTTCAGCTGCTTTAAGTCCGTAAGCCTTATCTTTGGCTAGGATTAGAAGGTTTCCGCCGGCTACTGCTTCTGCCGCACCGAAAGTGTCTTCAACAATGAAGTTGCCTTCCATCACCGGGATTTTCCAGACCTTTCTGTTTCCAACCAAACCTTTTCTCTGAAATCCGTCACCAAAAAGCCGTATGCTTCTGCCAACCTTCAGTTTTCTTTTAGCGCTAGGCATTGCATCAAAGGCTGATGTTGTTGGGCAAGTCATTATGCACTGTCCTATGCGCAGTATCATCTGGTTTTTCAATTCAAACCTGTTGCGATTGTATATTTGAATTAAAACGCCTACGCGATTGTCCGGAGTTTTGTCTGCTGGCACGGTGCCTTCTATGCCCGCCTCAGCCGGAGACATAATAACACTTGTTGCTAAGCCTGTTGCAGTCTCAGCTGCTGTCAAAGCCCATTTTTCGCTGTCTGCTGTAATCAATACCCTGCCAGCCCAAAGAGGAAACATTTCTGCAAAAGTATCTACTATCTCACAAGAATTTCCGTTTTCAGCGTTATAGGTAAATACTTGATTCATTGGATTTCCTTCCCTGTCACCTTTATTTTAGAATGCCATATTCTGGAATAACTTATTCTTTATCGAAATAAGTCTTTTTCTCTTGGTCTTACCAGTTCTTTTGCTTCTGCATAATCGGATTTTGGATAGTTGTAGCCTCGAATTAGGGCTGCTGGAATGCCTTCGCTTGCTTGCCCTATCACTAGTTCAGCGGCTGAAGCTAGCTCGTCGGCAATTGCGGTTTGCTTCACCATCAAAGTGTAGCCAAACAAGTCTTTTTCGCCTCTTCTGTCTCTGATCGGTCTTATGCCTGCTACTCCGATTGCCACGTTTATCTCTCCTTGCCTCAGAGGCCGTCCATGCGTATCAGAAATTATAACCGCGACATCACAATTGGTTAATCTCTTTATTTCTCGCCTAATTCTGTCTGCAGAGCTGTCTGGATTCTTAGGCAACAGAGCAACTGTTCTTTCGCCTGGAACGTTAGACTTGTCAACTCCAGAGTTTGCACAAATAAATCCGTGCTTACTTTCCGTAATGAGTACTCCATCGTCCATGCGTCTAATGCTTTTGGATTCTCGTAGAACAACTTCGACATGGGCTGGGTCCTTCCGATACTGCATAGCTATGTTTTTTGCAAATTCAGACGGCGTGACCTCGTCAAGGTTTACGACATTTCCTTCGGCGCGTGAAACAATAACGTGTGTAATCACTATTATGTCCCCGTCTTGAATGGGATTGCCTTGTCTTTTAGCCGCTTCACAGATAAGTTCAGCCAAGTTGTCTCCTGTCTTTATAATCGGCAAACTTTCGATTCCAAAAATCTGAATGACATCCATTGAGAAACCTCTCTTCTGGGCAATTTACTTAATTTTTGTCGCCATAAACGTAAACTTATATTAAGCTTATATCATTATTCTTTTTATGCCATCTGAAACGACTCCAGCTAAAGTCAGTTTTGAAGAATCTTTAGCCAAAAACGTTGTCAGTTGCAGAAAATGTGCTGGTTGCGGCGCATGCACCATTGTATGCCCTTTCAATTGCTTGGAATATGCCGCAGAAAAACCTAATTTGGTAAAGGAATGCAAAATCTGCGGTATTTGTGCCCAAATCTGTCCACGCTACGAGTGGTCATGGTCAAAAACGGAGAATTTTGTGTTTGGCAGAGAGAGGAAAACCGAAGAAGAGTTTGGAGTTTATCGCAGACTCGTAATAGCTCAAGCAAAGGACGAAAGAATATTGAAAGTTGGCCAAGATGGAGGCATCGTCACAGCACTTCTGCTATTCGCTTTAAACAACGGGTTGATTGACAGTGCCGTTGTTTCTGGGATAAGTCGAGAAAAACCTTTTCAGCCAATTCCAAAAATAGCCACAACAGTTGAAGAAATTTTGGAATCAGCTGGAACGAGATATTCCTACTCTCCCAACCTCCTCGCACTGCCTGAGGCACTTAAACAGAAAAAAACTAGCGTTGCGTTCGTAGGAACACCATGCCAAATCCAGGCCGTCAGAAAAATGCAAATGGCTGGTCTAAAGAGATACACATCTCCTCTGAAATTCTTGATTGGACTTATGTGTTCTGAAGGTTTCACATATGAAGGGCTGATGGAAAAGCATATTCATGGAAAACTCGGCGTAGATTTGAACAGCATAGAAAAAATTAATATTAAAGGAAAAATGCTCGTCAAAACAAACTCGGGAATTACCACAATTCCTCTTGCAGAAACAAAACAGTATGCACGAGAGGGCTGCAGTTTTTGCGATGATTTCAGTTCTGAACTCGCAGACATTTCTGTGGGAGGTTTGGGATTGGATGGCTGGACTTTCATTATCATTCGCACAGAAAAGGGCGAAGAGCTATTCTCAGATGCTGAAAGGGCAGGCATTATCAAAACTAGAAATGTGAATGGAGAGACAAACGCCTTAAATCTGTTACATAAGCTTTCAAAAAAGAAAAGACAGCTTTCAAGCCAACCATGAAGTAGACAACCCTTATAAATAGAATGAAACAACTAATCGAAGATTCGCATGAAGATAGATACTACAACTCTAGCAGGCACAGCTATTCTTTCTGCTTTAGTGGTTGTTTTCGACTATACCCTCAAGTATTCATATCTCAAAATACCATTTCCCGGGCTTCCCTTTCTAAAATTCGATTTCACCGGTATTCCTATAGTTTTATCCTTCTTGCTTTTCGGCATGATTCCAGGAATCTTCACTTCAACTGTTGCTTTTCTTGGCATACTTGCACGTAGCGGAGACGTCCTCGGTTCTTCAATGAAAGGCGTCGCAGAGTTTTCAACCATTTTGGGAATGGCTATTGGTTTAAAGTTGCTTAATAGATTTAGAATTGCTGGTTCGTTTGTATCTGGTGTTGGAACAAGAGCTTTAGTCATGACATGTGTAAATTTGGGGTTGATTTATGTTGGGATTATGGCAATTCCATCGTCCTATATGGATGTTCCTCTTATTCTGACGCTGTTGTTTGGAATTTTCAATATCATTCAAGGAGCAGTAAGCATATTTGGCGGCTATTCCATCTATATGGCAATCAGAAGACGCGCTCCTTCTCTAGCAAAAAAAGCAATTAACAACAAAAGCTGATAATTTTAGTAATCCTAATATATATTTTCTAAGTCTGTATTAATCGAATGGAATCAACTAATACCTGTGGGAAAATTATGGAACGTAAGATTATGTCTCTAGGCAGATCGTCCCTCGTAATCTCTCTTCCGAAAAATTGGATGGAACTAAACGAATTAAAAAAAGGCGATGTTGTTTCTATAGCTATTCAGCGTGATCGTTCTCTAGTGGTTTTTCCGAGCGCTGAGAAGAAGATAGAGCGCAAAGAAATAACACTTCATGTTGCCCCTGATGAAGGAGAAACTCTAATCGTTCGAAGAATAATAGGTTGCTATTTGAACGGTTATTCCGCCATCAGAATAATTTCGGATAGGATTTTTTCTGTTCCGGAAAGAAAGGCTATTAGAAATATTGTTCGGATGCTTTACATGCGAATTATGGAATCTGACTCTAAAAGCATGCACATTCAAACTTTGATAGATGAGTCAAAAGCATCTATCGAACCGGCAATACAACGGATGCATTTGATTTCTCATTCCATGTGTGTGGACGCATTAAATTCCTTGAAAAACCGAGATGTGGCATTAGCGAAAGCGGTTTTCTCTCTAGACGATGATGTTGATCACTTTTCCTTTTTCATTCTACGATTGCTTCGCAATGCGGCTCAAGATTCTGCCTTAGCGAATGAGCTAGGTATTGATCCTCTAGACTGCATGGATCACCAGACTCTTGTTTATAGAGTGGAACATGCTGCTGACTATTCCGCTGATATAGCAAAGTATGTAATAATGTTAGATGAGAGTCAACAAAAAATATCAGAGGACATACTGACGCTTATGTTTACTGTGGGAACCGAGGCTGTTGACTTATACGCTAAAGCAGTTAACACTTTCTTCTCGAAGGATGTGGCTTTTTCCAATGGGATATTAGAGCGAAAGAAGAAAATCGAGAAACTAGATCAGGAGATAGCTTCAAAGGCTTTTATGGGCAAACAAAAGAATGCTCTGTTGGTCTGCGCCATTTGCTCTATAAGAGATGATATACGGAAAATTGCTGATTGCGCGACGGACATAGCTGAGATAGCCATTAACCGTGCCTATAAGGTGGCTACTTAGAATCTTTCTTCGGGGGATAACTCAAAGTCAATGCAAGTTTGGCTACAGAGAGTTCTTTTCTAAGCAGTTTTCTTGCCAGCTGTAAAGCCATATTGTAGTTGTACAATTCTTTTCCATTACTTCGTGCTTCTCGCAGAATCTCTTTTTCCAATTTATGTTTCAAATCACCAATTGTGAGGGCTCCGATTCCGAAAATTCCTTGTTCCATTTCTCTCATGTCATCTTTCAGTTCTATCCCTTCTACTCCAAAAGGCGGAATGGCGTTTATGTCAACTAGAACTTTCATGTGTTTAATTTCCTTCAACATTTCCTTCTCTATGACGCGAATGCCCCTTGTCCCTGCACATAAAACTACATCTGCCTTTTTTAAAATCTCGATCTTTTCAGATGATGTTGGTGCAAAAACGCCTTGGACTTTCACTCCGTGATCCTTAGCTAGAAGTCTCGCGATGTCTTCAGCGTGCTCTTTTCCATCTACACGTTTTGGGTTAAGGCTAGCAATTATTACGTTGCATCCAAGCTTGGCCAAAAGAACTGCTGCTATTTGTCCAACAGCCCCAGTACCAAGAACTGCACAAGTTTTGTCTTTTAATTCGCCAAGTTTGTGTGATGAGAGTGCCTCTTCGACTTTTGCAACCATGGCTGCGGCTGTTGTGTATGCACCGCCGGGATCAATTATTATACTTGTCTTGAAAGGTGGAAACATCGCATTCTTTACGGCTTCAAAAACTTCCTCAGCTTTTTCAGCACCTTTTCCTCCAACAAAAAAACATGTGTGCTTAACGGCTTTTGGTCCCCTAGAAAATATGGCGTCTTGAACGATTTTTTTTGCGTCTTCTGGAGTCACATTCTCGTAGGGTATAACAGCATTGTAGCCGGCGTCGTAAGCCATACAAATGTCAAAAGGGCTAGCTTTTTCATCGGTGTCTAAGTAAAAAAGAAGATATGGCGCATCCTCGGTTTTTCCAATGACTGGTTTTACTTGGATCTGCATTGACTGCAGCAGATTCTCTAGCTCATTGGAGTGAGGAATCTCTGTGTGAGCTGAAATTATCTTTTTTGAGAGTTTAATGATTTCAACCTTGGCGTTTAAGGATTCCAAAAGTTTCCTGACTCCTTCTACGTGTTCTGGGCTGCTTATGTGAAGGCAATTGATCTCTTCTTTATCGTTGATTTCTTTTGCGTTATCCATGATGCCCATGACAATCCAGCTTTCCCTTATGGGAAAACTTATCTCCCGTTCTTGTTCCTCTATCTCGAGTTGTAAACCTTGACCATAAGCCACTAGATACTCTTTTTCCATAGAACCTTGACTTTTTCGCTTTGACAGGTTATCTAAAGCGTTTAGTATGCTGTCTCTGGACTCTATCTTTTTAGTCAAGCTTGTTGCAACATATGTTCTTGCATTTGCATCGATGTCAACTGGAAAGAACGGAACATTGTTTTTACGAAGCATTTGAGCCAAAATGTTGTCCTCGTAAAACTCCTTTTGGGAACGCATACCCAACTCTTCCGTTGCAAAGTCAGGGGTAGTCTCCTTAATCATGTTCTCTAGGAAACTGTAGAAGCCTATGGAAGGTTTGAAAAGAGAACGAAGTCTATTCGAGCCTGAGGAAGAGGGTTCAGCTACCCAAAAAGGCTCATTATATTCTTTTTCAACAATCACAACTGTTAACTTCTTGTTTTTCAGGGGAGTTATCTCGAGTGTTTTCATCTCAACGACCTTGATTAAAAAATAGAACATGGCTGCATATATATTTCGTCGAAATACCTTATATACAAATATAAGTCGTATATACAATCCCACAACAAAATCATGATTCTTTTTTATAAAAATCTTCATCTAAGGCTGGGGGCACCATCAATTTGGTTTTAATTTTGGCTTTACCATCCTTCGCGTGAGGCTTTCTTACTAGCGTGTCGTTGTATTTTTCAATTTCCCGAGCTTCTTCGGCTAGTCTAGCGGCTGTTTGAGCTATTTCATGGGCGCATGCTACGAGTGGAACGTACTTGTCACTCTCTTTCTCTACGAAACACGCTTGTATATTGATTTCGGCAATTTTCTCTGTCAATTCATAGGCAGCCATGGCCTTGGCTCTTGCGTAGGGGTTTTTAAAATCAGAGTTATCCCGAATGCAATTAACATCCACTATTAACTTGGGCAAAGCGGGAGTTAGTCCTGTTTTAAGTGCATATACCAGTTTGTCGATTTCTTGATGGACTATCCTGTAAACGCCAGTGATTGCAAGCACTTTGATTATGTTTGAATTGAAAACTGCCATTTCTATAGGGTCTAAGAACTCTCTTCGCGCCCCAATAAGTGGATCGCCTGTGATGATTATGTAGCCTAAGCCTTGCTTTTCAAGTTCAGCTTTAATACGCTTCGCAGGAGCATCCGAAATGACGAGGCTGGGCAAGCCGCTTTTTGCAAACTGCTCTCTGACCTTCGTTGGTCCAGGTATGGACGGATTTGGTGATATGAGGACCAGAAGATCTGGGTCAAATTCGAAGATTTTTGGCAGGGCTTCTTCGACATCTTCGGCACTCATCTTTGAACCTGTGGTCACTGTTCTGGTTTTAACATCTTGGCGGTCAGCAAGTTCGTCGAGAAGAAGTTCGAATAAGGGTGATGAGGCAATGTTGCCACACTTGAAAACCCCGATTTTTTTCGCTTTCTGTTCTTGCAAGCTTACTCCCTTCTAGTCTTAATAGCGTCCAAGCGTTTAAAAATTGTCATTACCTGCATGGTTATCGAATACCTTAATTATTAATGGTTGTCTATGCAACTGTAAGCGTATGTAAAAAGGTGAACGTGATTTGACGGAAGTTGTTGAGAAAGGATTGAAAACAATTGGCATAACCATTTCTAAACCTATTCTAGCCATCTTATGCATAATTTTCGGCATAATAGTAATAGTCATACCTGACCTTGTGGGGATCGTCATTGGCATTTTCCTCATAGTAGAAGGCATTCTGCTGCTAACCGAATACTTGGAGCTTCAAAGACAACAGCAGTCCCCGCCTCCGCCAGCATAGCAACTTATTCTATAAAACTTCTATTTTTTTCATCTTCTTGTTTTGTTTTTTTCAGAAACTTCAGTTTTGACAAACTTATCATTAAAGGAACGCCTACAAGAAATGAGACAAAAACAACAATTAAATCTTCAATGTAGGAATCAATAGCGGCTCCAACAAATGCAGCATAAAGCAGGTCAAAACTTCCGAAGAACTCTGGGAACAAACTGTACAAGCCACATGGAACAAGTAGGAAAACCCTTACGAGCGAATCTGTGGCTATGCAAACAAAAGAAATCAAAACTAACGCAATTGGCAACCGTTTAACATCTGCTGTGAACAAGCTTCCACTGAATTTTGCAGCTGGATAAATCAGAATCAGAGCAAATAAAATGTCCAAGATTGTCCATAGGGGAAGAGCCCTTCCAAATGGGTGAATAAAATATGTTGAAAGCATTATTGCATAGATCGCTAGAACTGGTTTCCATTTGGCTTTAGCTAACAATCCCGCCATCAAAACGCTGACGGGTTCAGCAATTATGCCAAACATCCAGAGAGCGTCTGGTTTTATCATTCTGGCGATTGAACTGCCAAGAAATGCGGCGAAAAATCCGATTTTCGGGCCTAAGATAATTCCTTCAAGAGGTTCTAAGTAGATTCCCCAGTTCCGCCATAGCCCGAAAGAAATAAAATAAAGCACAACGTGCAATGCTGCGAATATGGCTGTTAGGCTTATTTGCAAGCTTTTCCGCATTTAACCACATTTCTCAATAGCAAAAACTGCACAAAAAATTTGCGGTACTTTTTTAGGACGAGGCTTTTGTGTTATGTATTGGACGGTTTCTTACATGCCACCGATTATTAATGAAGCGATAACTGCAATTGCAATTATGATGACTGTTTCAGCCAAAGTTATTCGCCAATGCACTTTGGTCCGCCCAGAGCGGTAACGAACAAGAAATATGCCCACTGTGACACAGACTATGCTCAGGGACAGAATGATGTCAAGAGGCTCGGGTAACATCAAATAAGCAATTATTGGTATTATACCTGCCAGAAATGTGGTTGTACTGCAGATTATGGCAGCATAGAGGTTTGACTTTCCTATTTCGCTATGCAATAAAATGAATAATTGTTTGACAAGCCTCAGTGACTTATCCCTTTCAACTTTGTCCGGAATATCGCTTAGACTGTAATCCATCAAAGTCTTGAGAGTGAGCAAATCTGCGATATCTTCAGTTTTTCCACCCATCAGAAAACTGGAGAAGTTCGTTATAGCAACTGCAGACAGGCTTAGAACAGCTGCGAAAGTAGCCGTGTTCGTAGCCAAACCGGCTAAGAAGGCGGAAAGAATAACAACAAGTCCTGTGATGGAACCGTCTGTTAAGCCGGCGACGACTTCTAAGATTGGTTCTCTTTTCAAGAGCAAGCTCTGCCACTCTTGGCCTAACTGAAGACCTCTTTCTGTTGGTTTGATCCTTCCATTTTCGTCTATGACTAGTCCCTCAGCACTCATTTCCTTTAAAGCTTCATTGATATCGCCCATTTCTACGCAAACATTGCCTGCACAGTATTTGTCTATTCGCCGTTTAAGCAGAGGCTTTTCTAAGGCGCTTCCTTTGCTGAGGCTTAAAAGCACGATTACTCTTATAATGTCAGGTAATTCTTGTATTTCAAAGGACAAACTGGTGAGTCACCTTAAAGGTGGCTATATTAAATGTGGGTTCTACTACCGCAATTGTTTAATATAAATCTTTATGATTCTAGGTAAACTCTTAAAGAGGCATTTATTATGGTGCTCGTTGAAACTCTAGAAAAGCTCTCAAACGCTTGCGGTGTTGCTGGTAGAGAGGACGAAGTTAGAAGTTTGATGAAGAAATTCTTAAAACCCTACGTAGACGAAATCAAAGAGGATAAACTTGGAAACGTTATCGGAATAAAAAAGGGAAAGAAAAACGCGCCCAAAGTGATGCTCGCCGCTCACATGGACGAAATAGGTTTGCTGGTGAAAACAATTTCGAAGGAAGGCTTTATACAGTTCACAAAGATAGGCGGAATAGACGACCGCATTCTCTTAGCCCAGAAAGTCATAGTCTATACAGAAAAAGGTGCATTGCACGGAATAATTGGTTCAAAGCCTCCTCACATACAAAAAGAAGAAGAACGCAAAAAAGTCCTTGCATATGATGAGCTCTTCATAGACATTGGAGCTGAAAACCAAGAACAAACCAGGAAAATGGGAGTAAAAATCGGAGACCCAGTGGGCTTCGACACGAAATTCGCGAAAGTTGGAAAGAACATCGTAATTGGCAGGGCTTTTGATGACCGTGTTGGATGCGCAGTTATGATTGAAGCAATGAAGCGTTTAGAAAAAGTAGAATGCACATTATATGCTGTTGGAACAGTGCAGGAAGAAGTTGGCTTAAGAGGGGCAACAACAGCTGCCTTCGGGATATATCCCGACGTAGGCATAGCGCTTGACGTGACTGTGGCTGGGGATGTGCCTGGAGTGAGAGAAATTGAGGCGCCAATAAAGCTTAGGAAAGGACCAGCAATAGGAATTGCCGATATGGGATTGATTGCCCATCCAAAAGTTGTGCGGTTATTAGTGGATGCAGCGGAGGAAAACAAGATTCCATATCAGCTTGAGACCGGTTTGCCGGGCTCAACCGACGCAGCACGCATATCCTTAACACGGGAAGGGGTGCCAAGTGGGGTCATATCTATACCAACACGTTACATTCATAGTCCATCATCATTACTCGACCTAGAAGATGCGGAGAAAACTGTGAAACTGACGGTTGTGGCTGTTCAAAAAATTCCAAAATACTTCTGACATTTTTTCTTCGATAGATTTTCAAGATTTTCCGAAGAATATAGTTTGAACGGAAGCCATATGAGATGCTAAAGATATGAAACAGAAAAATGTCCTTTGTGAAAAGGCGGCAGCACGTTTTCTGGAAGGTTATAATTGCGCTCAAAGCGTCTTATTAACAATGTTTGAGCATTGGAACGGCGAGAACGAGTTAATTCCAAAGATTGCCACAGCTTTTGGCGGAGGAATAGGGAGATGCGGATCTGTTTGTGGAGCCTTAACTGGCGGCGTTATGGCTTTAGGAATTAAACATGGAACAAATAAACCCTCACTAGAAAAGCGATTAAAGGCCAATGAGCTTGCGCAGAAGTTTTTCAAACGATTTGAAAAACAGCATGGAAGTGTTCTATGTCGGGAACTCATTGGATATGACCTTTCTGTTCCTGAAGAATTGGAAGAGGCTAGAAAGGCGAAAGTGTTTGAAGAAAAATGTATTAATTTTGTAAGAAAAACAGTTGAAACTCTGTTGGAGCTTAGTGAACATTAAATTAGCTTTTGACTAGTAAAGAGAACAGAATAGTTTTAAAATTAGAAGATTTATGACGTATATGGTTGAAGTCATGGCTGACAAAAAAAGCTTCGAGTTTTTGGAGCATATGGCTGATGCATACATTGCTGCTTATGGAAAGGATTTAGCTGAGGCTTTCGAAAATGCTGCTCTTGCAATGTTTGACGTTATGACAGAAGTGGAAAAGGTTAGTCCGCAAGTTAAGGATACTGTTGAAGTTGTGGCTGAGGATGAGTATGCTCTTCTTTACAGTTGGCTTGAAGCGTTGCTTGTAAAATGCGACATTAAACACATGCTTTATTCTAAGTTCAAAGTTTTAGACTTGAACAAAATCTCAAACGGTTATAGGCTCAGGGCAGAGATTTGGGGAGAAAAGTTTAATCCGAAAAAACACACGCAAAAAGTTGGTGTGAAGGCTGTTACATATCATAGGATGGAGATCATCAAAGAACCAAACAAAGTCACGCTGAAATTTATCCTTGACATATAAACAATTTTTAGTCAATAAGGCATAATTGCTTTTGTTTGGTGACTATTGATATGTTAAGCTAGTTTTAGTTTTTTTAAACCTTTCAAAATTTCTTCTACCATCACTTCAGGTGGGGTTTCCAGTTTTTCACATTTAACCACTGTGAAAGGAACACCTTTTTCCTTATAATATTGAAGAATAGGTTGAGTTTGCTGCTCGTAAACTTCAATTCGCTTTTTTATGACTTCTGGCGTATCATCTGGACGTTGATATAAAGGTCCGCCGCATTTGTCGCACATCATATCCCTTTTTGGCTTCAGGTAGCGTATGTTGTAGACTTCGCCGCAGTTTTTGCATATTCTTCGTGTGGATAAGCGTTCGATGATTATCCAGTCTGGCACCATTAGCTGGATGATCACATCTATTTTGGCAACATCTTCTAAGGCTCTAGCTTGGTCAAGATTCCGTGGATAACCGTCCAAAATGAAGCCTTTCTTGTTGGAAATTTTCGCTATGCTTTGCTTCAAGACTTCTATCACAACATCATCGGGAACAAGTAAGCCCTTCTCAACATATCCTTTCACTTTTCTGCCCAACGCAGTGTTTTCTCTCATGATTTTTCGGAAAACATCTCCGGTGGCAATTACACTAATGCCGAGCTTGGTCTGTAACCTTGATGTGTAAGTACCTTTGCCTGAACCGGGTGCACCAAAAATGATAGCATTAACCATTCCTATTCATCCTGAATATGGTTTGTCATATTTTCGTAAGAGAACAGCAAGTTGATAATTAAGTATTGCTGTGGGAGGCTTATGAAATTGAAGTGATCACAATAGAATCTTCTGGTGCCTTAGCCTTTCTAATAAACTTTAGCGGTGATTTTTTTTGAAACCCTTATTTTTCTCTCCTAAACTGCACACTCATGTTTGACGTGAAACTTGATATGTTTGGTCCTTATCTTCTGGACACAAATCAGAGTTCGAATCTCTCTTGGGCTACCATTAAACGGTGGCTTGGTCGATGTTTAAATTCTCGGTTTTTTGAATCTTGAAACCCCGCTCGTGTTATCATTTCTGGCACAATATGATTTTTCCATGTTTATGGCCAATAATGAATCATCAGAAGGCTTGATGTCACCTTTTGATAAGGTGACTGGATGGCGATCTTGTTTTGCACTTTTCACAGATGCCATACAAATCTAGACGTTGTCATGTAACAGTGAATTTTGCGGCAGCAGCAATTCTTCCTACTATTTCTTGTGCTGTAAGACTGTATAAATCCTTAATGTTGCCACATTGCAGGCAAACCAAATTTATGTGAGGTTTCATATAACAATCGAACCTAGCCTGACCCTGTGGGAAATTCAATTCTTGGACTAGGCCAAGTTCCTTGAGGACCTGAAGGGTTTTGTAAACTGTAGCAAGGCTCACTGTTGAATAGGCTTCCTTGACCTTATTGTAGATTCTCTGTGCACTTGGATGATCCCTGCTGTGAAGTGCAAACCGACAGATTGCTATTCTTTGGGGGGTTGCCTTGTATCCTTTTCTGCGAAGAGCTTCGATAATCGAGGCGTCAGATTTTTGAGATCCGTTCATAGTATTATTAGGAAATAACCATTCTTAAATAAGTCTTGCCCGCTAAATATTGTGTAATCTAGTAGCAAAGAAGCGTGAAAGGAGGTGATAGTTACGTCTAGAAAAAAATATTCGACGAATGTTGGCAGAGAGATGGTTGAAAAGGCAGGCGTCAACGTCAATCACCTAATAGATAAGCTGAAGAAGGCTGCGGCTGCTGAACTTACGACTTATTATTACTATACCCTTCTAAGGATGCATTGCAGTGGGCTGGAAGGAGAAGCGGTGAAGGAGATAGCTGAAGATGCAAGACTCGAAGACAGACTTCATTTCGAAACCATTGCTCCGCGTATCTACGAGCTGGGAGGTGAGCTATACAGAGACATGAAGGAGCTGCATGACGACGCTGCTTGCTCAGCTGCTTACTTGCCTAAGAATCCAAGCGATTTGAAAGCTATCCTCAAAGTTTTGCTAGAAGCAGAACGATGTGCCGTCCGACTATACACTGAAATTTGCAACATGACCTTCGGCAAAGACCACAGAACCTATAATCTATCATTGGCTATTCTACACGAAGAAATCGAGCATGAAGCTTGGTTCCAAGAACTGCTTGAAGGAAGACCTTCTGGACACTTCAGACGAAGGATGCCTGGAGAAGGCCCCTACACTCAGAAGTTCAGACACATAGAATGAAGCAGATAGCAAGACTATTTACCTTCCCATCTCTCCATATATTTGTGCCAATCAATCGAGGAAGTATTATGAACACAGAAATTATTTTGCTTGGTTCCATCGCCAGCTTGGTCGCAGGCATGGCCACTGGCGCAGGAGCCATACCAATATTGTTCACGAGGCAAATTTCAGACAAGTTGCTAGATGTCCTGCTGGGATTTTCGGCAGGCGTGATGCTAGCGGCTACCTCTTTCAGCTTGCTTATTCCAGCTATCGATTTGAGCGGTCCATGGGTTGCAAGTTTTGGGCTTGTTCTGGGCGCCCTCGTCCTGCATTTGGTTGACCGTTCTATTCCTCACTTGCACCTATTTCTGGGTGCCGAGGGACCACCCTCAAAGTTGCCACGAGTATGGCTGTTTGTCCTCGCCATAACCATTCACAATTTCCCTGAAGGGTTAGCAGTTGGAGTGAGCTTCGGCGGTGGAGACGTGGCAGCTGGTTTAGTGGTAGCTATGGCTATAGGGCTGCAAAACATGCCTGAAGGTCTTGCAGTTGCATTGCCCTTATTCAGGGAGGGATACACCAGAAGAAGGTCTCTGTGGTATGCGACTCTCACAGGTGCAGTTGAACCTGTTGGAGGGTTGCTTGGTGTCGCTCTGGTCGTCATTTTTCAGCCGATTTTGCCTTGGGCACTTGCCTTTGCTGCAGGCGCTATGCTTTTTGTGGTGAGCGATGAGATGATTCCTGAAAGTCACAGGAAGGGGTTTGCGAGAGATGCGACTTTTGGGCTAATAGCTGGATTCGTTGTCATGATGTTCCTAGATTCATTATTTGCTTAGGAATGGCGTCAAATGAATGGTCGTAATCATGGTGTATGATGATGGGTAAATATGTTAGGATAGCTGAAACGAAGGATATACCAAAGAACAAGATGCGCGTCTTCAAGGTTAGTGACCGTGAGATGCTTATAGTAAACGTTGAAGACAAGTTCTATGCGTTTGAGAATCGTTGTCCGCACATGGGTTATCCGCTCTATTTTGGAAGTCTGGAAGGAAAAGTGCTGACATGCGGTTTTCACTATGCTAAATTTGATGTTAGAACTGGGAAGTCCTTAGGGACGATTACACATAGCCCTCTAAAGACATTCAACATTAAAATCCAAAACTCTTCGATACTTGTTGAACTGTAGTATAGATAATCCCATTGAAGGTAAAAAAATCTTTATTCAAGAAATAAGAAATAGGTATGACGTTTGCTTGATAAAAGGAGGTGATTAGAACGACAAAGAAAGAGCTTTTGAGTATGTTGAACAAAGCTTTGGAATTGGAACATGCCGCTAGGATACAGTATCTGGCTCATGCAGAACAGATAGATGGACTAGGAGCGGAACCGATAATTGCAAGGTTGAAGGAGATCGCTGAAGATGAAAAGAAACATGAAGAAATGTTCAGGGAACTGATTGGAAGCTACTTGGATGGAGTGCCTTCAATGGGTATGGCAGAAACGCACCCAGCCAGCACAGTGAATAAGATTCTGGAAGTAAACCTGAAGGACGAAAAGCACGCGGTTGACATTTACTTGGGGATTCTGAAGAAAGTACACGAAATGAAGGATGAACTGAAGTATGAGTATTTCCAACTCGAACATAACATAAGGCACATCATAACAGATGAGCAAGAACACATAGCAGAACTGAAACTGCTCAGGGGAAAGAAAAAGTAATCGATCGTACTTCAAATACTGGGGTACTAACCTAAACTTGTATTTGTTCCCTTATTTGTTATCTGATAACTTTTTTCTAAAGCAAACCGCAGAAGCAAAAAGTCGGAAAAATATGATTCAAACTTATAGCGTCCAAAACTTAGAAAAGAGAAAGAGAGGTGAGAAAGTAACTAAGGCTAGGGAGGTTTATCTTTGTGAAATATACGGTAACAAAGTATACAAGGCTGCCATGAAACCCAAGCAAAATCGATATTCAGGCTTAGCTTGTGCTAATGTGAAGCACGGGCTTACACGTGGCTTGGGGAAAATATTCCTCGTAACATTGTAAAAGTGGGCTGTTTTCGTCGTAAACGAAACTCATAAATTGTGGTTACAGTTTCAATTTGAGCGGAGAGAAATTCTTTGAAGAAAATTGGAGACCTAGTTCAAGAAGCAGATTGGAAGATGGAGAAACACGTACCAGTCATCGAATGTCAAGAAGCAGTAAAGGCTGACGAAATGTTTGAGGTTAAGGTCACAATAGGGAAAGAGATTGCACATCCTAACACCACCGAGCATCACATCGAATGGATATCAGTATTTTTCTATCCGACAGGCGAAAAATTCCCCTATCACATAGGACACTTTGAATTCACTACACATGGTGCTTCAGTTCAAGGTCCCAACACAAGTTCAATATACACTCACCACGCAGTAACAACATGGTTCAAAACAAGTAAACCTGGAACAATTCTTGCACTCTCATCGTGTAACATTCACGGGCTATGGCAATCTTCAAAAGAAATCAAAATTAAATAAAGTTCTCAACCACCTCTTTTCTTTTTTCGGGCTTGAAGTGAACTTTTCCGATACGTATTTGAATCCAAATAGAGGGGTCGCGCTGTTGCACACACACGCCCAATTTTTCACAGCTTCTAACGGATTAGAAACGTTATTTCTTTCACAAGAGTTTCTGGAACAATTGCTCTTCCCCTACGCTTATTCAACCTAACAAAACCAAATTTGCTCAACACTTGCAAGTCTTGATACACGTTCTTCACGTTTCGCCTCACCTTCTGAGCCAAATCATTTATCGACTCCACCCTCAAAACAGCAAGCCTATACAACAGTTCTACCCTCTTAGGCGTCAACAAAGCGGCTTGTTCCGGTTTAAAGTCTTTGATTTCCTCAACAGTGTAGTCCAACGTTCCCTCCTCAATGTAGCCCTCATAGCTGTCCACAAGTTCAGCCCACTCAAAATAGACTCTAGCAAGTTTCGCATCCAACTTTTGCCCGAAAAATAGCTCCTGAAACTTTTCAAAACCCATGTCAAATTCCTTCTCAAATTTCCCAATTTTTCCTTCTATTTCTTCAGATGTTAAATTGCGTATGACTCTGATGAGCATAACTATTCACAATTAAAGGTGAGCCAACTGTCTTAAAATCTTCGATGAAAACATTTAAAGCAGTTAATGAAAACTTTAAAATTCTGCCGAGAAATCATGGTATGATGCAAAAATGCAAATAACAAAACTCGAGAACCACTTATATCAGATTGATGTTGAAACTGCTGGAATCAAGAATTTTATCGCCAGCTACGTATTAAAGGGAGAACAAACAGCAATGGTTGAAACAGGCCCAACTTCATCAGTGCCCAATCTGCTTTCGTGTTTAAAAAGACTAAGCGTAAAACTTGAGGACATAACCTATGTTGCCGTTTCGCACATTCACTTGGACCACGGTGGAGGTGTTGGAACATTGCTGAAACACTTGCCGAAGGCCAAGGTCATAGTTCATCCAAGGGGAGTGCCTCATCTAGCAAATCCAGAAAAACTGTGGCAACAGTCCATGGAGGTTCTGGGAAACATAGCTGAAATATATGGTAAACCAGAACCTGTTTCTGAAGAGAGAATTGTTGCGGCAACGGATGGCATGGCTTTTGATATTGGTAGAGACATTAGCCTAAAAGTTGTAGAAACCCTCGGGCATGCTTCACACCACTTAAGCTATTATGAACCGTTAAGTGAAGGAATTTTTCCTGGGGACACTGCGGGCATTTACCTAAACGAAATTGATGTGATTGTGCCAACAACACCGTCGCCCTTCCGTCTGGACGTTGCATTAACTTCTTTAGATAAGCTAATCAGCCTAAAACCTAAGGTCTTGTATTACAGCCACTTTGGCAAAGCCTACAACGCTGTAGAAAAACTCCAAACCTATGCACAACAGCTTAAGCTTTGGGCAAAAATTACAAGGCAAGGAACAGAAAATAAGGATAACTTGGAAGCAATAAGTGAGAGAATAATAGAAGGCGATGTGGCCGTTCGGAAAGCAAAAGAATACATTAAGGCGCATCCAGTTTTGAGCGAAACTGTACTTAATGAAAGTGTGCGGGGTTTTATTGATTTTGTTGAAAAATTCGGGGAAACCCACTAGTAGTTTTGTTTTGGTGTAAACACCAAAATCGTTTATATTTTTGCTTTACCACTTCTGTGTATTAGGTGAAAAAATGGAAGATGGAGAAGGTCGTTCTCCTACAGAAAAAATTCCACTTGAAAGAATAGACGATTACACTTGGCGCATTCCAAAATACAAGCCAGGCATGCGGGTTCCCGGCATAGTCTTTGCCAACAAAGAATTGTTAGAGAAAATGCAAACCGATAGAACCCTTTGGCAATGTGCAAATGTTGCTTATCTACCAGGCATTTACAAGCACTCCATAACGTTGCCAGATGGACATGAAGGTTATGGTTTTCCTATAGGCGGTGTAGCCGCAACCGACTACGATGAAGGCGTAATTAGCCCAGGTGGAGTAGGCTACGACATAAACTGTGGGGTTCGTTTACTAACAACAAATCTTTCAGAGCAAGACATAAGGCCAAAGCTAGCAGAACTTGCAAGCGTGATTTTTGATAATGTTCCATGCGGACTTGGAAGCCGTCGAAAAGACTTCAAAGTCACAATTCATGATTTGGATAGGCTTGTTGTGGAGGGTGTTCAATGGGTTATCGATCAAGGACTAGGCTGGTCTGAAGATGCTGAGCACTGCGAAGAACGTGGATGCATGAAAAACGCAAATCCAGATAAGGTTTCAACAACAGCTAAAAACAGAGGATTGACGCAAGTTGGCACTTTAGGCTCAGGGAACCATTTCCTAGAAGTCCAAAAAGTGGACAGAATTTACGATTCTAAAACTGCTAAAACCTTTGGAATCGAACATGAAGGACAAGTAACAGTTATGATTCACTGCGGCTCCAGAGGCTTTGGTCACCAAACATGCTCAGACTATTTGCGGGTTATGGAAAGAGCCGTGCACAAATATAAAATAACGTTGCCAGATCGGGAACTTGCGTGTGCTCCTGGAAACAGTAATGAGGCAGAAGACTATTATCAAGCAATGGCTTGTGCAGTTAATTATGCTTTTGCAAATCGTCAAGCGATAATGCACTGGATTAGACAGAGCTTTCAGCAAGTTTTTAAGGAAGATCCTGAAAGGTTTGGGCTAAAACTTGTTTATGATGTAGCCCATAACATCGCAAAAATAGAAAACCATAAAGTTAATGGGGAACAGAAGAAGGTTTGGGTTCACAGGAAAGGTGCAACACGCGCTTTTCCGCCTGGGAGTCCAGAAATACCAGCAGACTATAGTTCTGCAGGACAGCCAGTTCTCATACCAGGAAGCATGGGAACAAGCTCTTGGGTTCTGGTAGGCACAGAAAAAGCTATGCAATTAAGTTTCGGTTCTACGGCTCATGGAGCTGGTCGAATGTTAGGTAGGAGCGCTGCCAAAAGAAGGTTTTGGGGTGGAGACATAAAAATGGCTTTGGAACAACAGGGAATCGTTGTTAGGTCTGCAAGCTTAGTAGTTTTAGCTGAAGAGGCAGATCCCGCCTACAAAAATGTGGATGTAGTTGTAGATGTAAGCGATCATGTTGGAATAGCTACAAAAGTTGCAAGAGTTGTTCCTTTGGCCGTCGTAAAAGGCTAAGTTTGTTCTTGAAGCGTGAGCTTTCCTTCTTTATGAAATCCGAATATCAGTTAGGAGCTAGTGTTTATATTAAAAGTTTGAGTCTGCAATAATATTAACCGTTGGTTTGTAGTTGCTGGTGGTTTAGGTGCCGTTTAAAGATGAATGTGGAATATGCGGCAGGGTTCTTCCGTACAGCTATCTTAGACGATGCTATAGATGTGGGCGAATATATTGTAGAGATTGCATGGTTCCAGACGTTGCGACAGGCGACCCTACTAAGCTATTGTGTCTTAACTGTGCAAGAAGGACAATTTCGCCTAGGTCTGTTTCTAAGTATGGCGGGCTTAGTAGTTATCTGAAGTTTAGGGCTTCATTTACGAATGTTGTTAAGCTTAGTTTTGCAAGGATGGACGGTATTATAGGCGATAATTTGCCGATGAGTGCATATCGTGATGAAAAATGGTGGAGTAACGTGTTGACTAATGTGCACGCTAAGGCTTGGCTGGATGCTGGGTGGAATGTGCAGGAAGTGAATTTGAAGGATGGCTACGTGGTTTTCAAAAAAGTGAAGGATGTAAAAGCAAAAAGCTTTAGAAGAAAAGCCTCACGCAATGAGATTAAGAAGCCTTTTACTCCAGCCCGCGTTCGCATTCCAAAGCCTAAGACACCGTCGAAGACTAAGGTTTCGAAGCTTTATGCTCGGGTTAAGAATTTGGAGCGGCAAAGGGCTTCTATGCCAGTGTATCATGGCAGTTTTAAGCCGAAACCCACGCATGAGAAGAAACTGTTCAAGCCTGAAAAGAAACCGCAGTAGATGGGTGGAAAAGAAATTTTATTTAGCTCAGCTTAATAATGTATGCGAAAGTAGCGGTCGTCGTCTAGTCTGGTTTAGGACACAAGCCTTCCAAGCTTGCGATCCCGG
>CAYVGZ010000020.1:0-20978 GCA_964450845.1 uncultured Candidatus Bathyarchaeia archaeon
AGCCGTAGGCATGAAAACAGTTTTTGTTCCTTCACAGTTTTACTCACTTGAAAACCTGCAGGAAAGCCAACAGAAACCAGACATAATTATGAAAGACACACTAGAACTATACAAAAACTTCCAATCTTTCTTGAATAACTTAACGATTTATGGTTTATGATGCGGTCGCCGGGACTAATACCCAAATGGGTTCAAGTCCACCATTCTGGCAATTGAAAAAACTTGAACGTCTGCAAAGCCGAGGGTTCGAATCTCTCCCGGGCTACCATGACACCCTAGTTAGACATTCTTTCGAACACTCGGTTTAACGATGGTAGACAGAAGGGCGGGGTGGGATTTGCACCCCACATCAAGTGGAGACATCTTCCAAAGTCCTTACAAGCAGCTGGCTTTCTGCTATTATTGATATACCATACAAAACAAAGGCAAACCTGCACACAAATGTTGTTCTGCTTCCTAAAGGAAGGCGGCGAGAGCATATTTATAAAGGTCAAATGCTATACTTATAGCTAAATGGTGAACATAAATGTCCGCAACACCAAAGTTTGAGATCTACAAGGATACAGCAGAGAAATTCCGATTCAGACTGAAGGCAGCGAACGGCGAGGTCATAGCGTCTGGTGAAGCTTATGAGTCGAAAGACGGCTGCAAGAATGGCATTGAATCGGTAAAAACGAACGCTCCGATAGCAGAAATCGTCGATCTGACACAATCGCAATAAGAACACGGTTCTTCATAGGAAACTCCCAACTTCCCTTTTTTGTGACATGCAATTAGAGGAGGAGAATACTTTGGAGAGTGAATCAACCTTCCGTACAAAAGCCGAGAGAATGTTAAAAGACAAAAGGCTGATATTCGTTATTGTCGCTGCCGTTCCGACGCTTGTAGTCGGCTTGATTCTTGCGTTCGAAGCCACGGTTGGCATCAGTTTCCTGATCATTGGGCTGGCCCTTCTGGCGATTTCGGCGGAGAGAGCAGTCGCGCATTCCATAGGCTTTGCGACCGCGTTGAAACTATCTCCCCTGATGATAGGTCTCGTAGTAGTGTCGCTGGGCACTGACTTCCCGGAAATCGTGAACTCGATCGTATCGTCAGCGATGGGCCATGTTGACATAAATGTGGGCGATTCGTTTGGCTCCATACTCACGCAAATGACTCTGGTTCTAGGCCTGCTTTCCTTTGTTGGGGGAGCCTTCAAAGTCAAAAGAGAGGAAATTGCAGTCATGGGCTCATGTGAAATTCTAGCATTCATAGCTTCGGTTTCAATGGTCGAGAAGGGCTACATTTCAAGGATGAACGCCTTTTTCCTTGTGGCCAGCTGGCCCCTTCTCATGCTGATAACACGAAGCATGATGAAGAGTCCTCCTTCACTGAACAAGACAAACAGAAGATGGTCTCACCATCTTCTCCTCTCCATTCTCGGTTTCATCGGAGTGGCTGGAGGAGCATACATTACGGTGCAATCCGTGATCGCGCTCTCAGCCACTCTTTCAATACCTGAATATTTGGTCAGCTTCTTCATTGTCGCCTTCGGAACATCCTTGCCGGAGATCGTGGTGGACCTGGCAGCCATTAGAAAGAAGCAGTACGAAATCGCAATAGGTGACGCTATAGGAAGCAGCATAATAGACGCCGGTTTCTCAATAGGGATTGGAACCCTGTTTTTCCCAGGCACTGTAACCGCGTCGCTCGCCGAGAAAACTGGTCTGTACGCCCTGATGTGTTCAATAGTGGTTGTGACGATGCTTGCTCTGCGTCAGAAGCACGACAGAAAGTCGGGGCTGCTTCTCATTATGCTCTACGCACTGGCTTATCTTGCGATATTCGCATTGTTCTGAGAACCGTTTCAAGTGTACTCGTCGGTGGCGCTCACTTCTTCTTCGTCAGACTCTTGTTCCGCTGCTCCAGAGCGTTCCAGATACATTGCCGTGATCTTGTCCACATGTTCGCCTTTCTTGGCTTTTCTCCTTGCTTGAATGTCTATTGCCAGCATGAACAGATAGGGCACTGACAGATAAACCACCGCCAAGAGCGGATTGCCGAGCAAAAACGCGACACCTAGCAGAACCGGGGATTGGCCGCTTAAGTAGACGCTCATGGAATCTTGGATGATAAAGGCGAACAGTACTAACGTTAAGCACACGAAGAACTGCACGAGTACGCTTCATTTCTTGCCAAGCAGTAGAGATGGGATTACAGACGACAAAACGAAAACCCATGCAAAGGCGTGTACAAAGATAATTATGTGCATCCTGAGAAGTAGCCATTCACCCAGAGCTGGCCACAGCATGTTGAAGGAATTCAGCACTGTCGATACTGCCGTCTGGGTGAAGATTTGATAGGTAACCATCACGGTCCAGGCAACAGAAACATACAACGGCGTCATCAAAGTTGCCTTACTCATTCTAGGTGCACTCCAATCGAAAAGATGCCCAAAACCCATGAAAGCCGTACTGCTTTGGCGAACGCCAAAAGTTTCATTTTGCCGTTGTCAAAAAAAGAGAGTTGTTCTTTTGATCCTTGCCTAGCTTTTCTTCTCTGTTTCCTACGGGCACGTTGCCGACGTTTCTTCTTCTTAGACCTCTTCTTGAACGGCAAATTTCCTCGCTTTATACTCCACGGGAGCATTTAAAAGGTTTGCTAATTACCTATAACAATAGCAAATCACTAATGCCAAATCGTTGGGAATTCCAAACCGGAGCCTGCGATGGTTCTGACAAGAGTAGGCGTGTTAGAAACTCATTAGTCATAGAGCTATTTAAATAGTCATTCTACTATACCATTAGCAATCAACCCAAACAAGAACGCAAAGAACTTAGAAGAGTGGAGAAATGAAGAAAAAGCAGAAGAAGAAAACCGAACTTCCAAAGAGGTACAGGAAGAACAAGAAGTAGTCGCATGCGCAGCACTAGTGTTTGCAGCATACTCTGCAGCTCCTTCTTTTATCGCGGATCTTCCAAGGAAACAAACCGTTTTGTTATGTAATCGATTCTCCAAGGCTGCACAAGATCATAATTGGCTATAACTATAGACAGCATCTATAATAATCCAATTCGTCTATACCCATCGTCTTTTCACAAATATTATAAGAGGGTTGTTGATTTCTTATATTGAACAGAGGTTCTTGCTTGACTCTAGAAGAGATCGTTGCAACAGGCGAAGCAGCCTTAAAGATTGCTGACGCCTTAACCTCGACAAGTCTCAGAATACTGCAATTGGTTTCTCAGAAGCGTTTAGATGTTTCAACAATCGCCAGAAAATTAGACTTGAGTGAGGCTTACATGAGCGAACAGGTCCGCATGCTTGAAGAAGCCAAGCTAATCAAAGTAAGCTATGAACGAGGGAAAAGAGGAATCAGAAAGCTGTGTGAATTGGCAGTCTCCAGAATAATCATAGTGATCAAGCCTAACTAGAATGGTGACACCGTAGACCCTCCGAGTCGCAGAGAAATATGAAGCACGCTTCACTCCAAGATGCATCAGGCAATCGATCATGATGCTCTGATCAGGAGATGGACACTATACCAGAAAAGAAAGGGAAGAAAAAGAAGGGTTCAGCCAAGAAGTCTAAGTGACTTCCAAACATAGAATCCTTCGCCTCTTTTGCTACGTTCGCATTCACTCCGTTCTTTTTTCTGCAATTCCTTTCACAATATGATGGCAGTCCTATTTCTTAGATCGTTTGCTTTGGAAGTCACGCTTCAGGCACGGGCAGTATCGGTCTTCGATTCGATCATAATATCCTACTTCCCAGTGTTCTGTGTTCAGAATGCCATATTCTGTGCAGCCGAGCATCGAAGATATGGTGTGGGCTATCTCAACTCTGTCATTGGATTCAAAGTATCTCTTCGAGCCATCTGCAAAACCAGTTTGCTCAGTTTACTGAGAAGATCACAGAAATCCATGAATTTCTTTGGTCCGTACTTCGCAATTCTTTCATCAGGAGACCATGCAACGTATTTCTCAAGAGGATCTTTAGTATCTGGATCGACTGCAAACCGGCCACTAGCCATCAGTGTTCCAAGCTTGTAGTTGATCTTGCTCTTAACGATCTGCTTGTCTTTCGAATCGACTAATACACGAAAGCTGAAGATAACATCGTCTTCCAGATGGTCTCTTATTATGAAATGCAGACTCCTAACACCTTCAAGATCCTTCACAAATCCATAAAAACTAACAAGTACTCGTCGGACATCAGCAGGCTTGCATCTGAAGACTACCACACACCAGTCATCATCCGCCATAAGGGATCCCTTAACAACAATTGATACGTGTTCTTCGTATTTATTCCCTTAGCGCACGAGCCACAGGCAACTGCGTACCTGAGAAATCGGAAAGCTTTTAGCATTAGTCGAGTGATGCGCGCTATAACATGACGGGCGAAACACGACGAGCTCTCGGGTGAATAGCAAAAATGCGAGTAAAACCTAACTGTTTTGATAGCAATATTGCTAGTTTTTACTCGCAAAATAATAGTAAGCGAAAAATGTTTGAAGCGAGAGTTTGAAGCTACCTGCATTGCAGAAACAAGTACTTTTACCGGTAAACGTGTGTTCAAATTTCAACCCCCACTTACAACGTCCTAAATTGAGTTTCTTTAGCTGAAATAAGCTCAAATTATGCCTAAATTTAGAGTGCGGTCGCCGGGATTTGAACCCGGGTCGTCAGCGTGGGAGGCTGATGTCCTAGCCAAACTAGACTACGACCGCTACTGCTACAGTAACATCTGACAGAAAATTAGCATAAAGTTTGCGTTCTAACAAAAAAAGAAAGAAGAGGTTTCTATTTGGATTTTGTTATGTGCACGTCTTTGATTAGAACGTAAGGCGATAACGATGGCGGATCTGCTTCGCCCCACCAATGTACATGTTGCCTTTCCTTCGAAATTCCAGCAATGTTGCCCAGTAAGCTCAAAGCATTGTCACTTACGCGTAAGTCCTTCAACGATTGCTTTATTTCTCCATTCTCGATTAAGAAAATGCCATCCCTAGGAATTGTTGAAAAGTCACCCTTCGCATAGTTTTGGAAACGCGTATACCAAGTGTTTGTCAGATAAAGCCCTCTCTTTACTTGTTTGAAGAGTTCCTCTCTATGCATGTCTCCAGAGTCCATTTCAATACTCCATGCATTCGGCGCAACCAACCCAGCATTAGCCGTGGTTTCAGTTTTGAATATTTTAGCTGTTGAGGTGTTATGAAGATATGTTTTAAGCACACCATGGTCAATGAAGACATTCTCCCTCGTTGAAACACCCTCATCGTCAAAAATGCGGTTAGCCATAGAATAGGCAGATGGAACATCTTTCAATGTCACGTTTTCAGGCGCTACTTTTTGGCCAAGTTTGTTGATGAAAACTGAAAGCTGAATTAGAATATTGAAAGCTGAAACCATTGAACCCCAAACGCCAAGTAGTGAACCAAAAATCAAAGGATCATAGATAACATCATATACGCCCTCTTCACCAACTTTCGGATTCTTGGCTAACTTTGCAATTTCCCCAGCTTTACTCCCAGCTCTTGAAGGTTTAAAATCTTTCAGTGTTGAACTACATTCGACACCATGACCAGAAGCTTCTCTTTCCGAGAAAGCCCTTATTGAAAGCTCAATTGCTGATCGACTGTCAACACCAGCAGGTCCTTCAGAAGAAACCAAATAAACATCTTCGAATTTGGTAAAGAGTATGCCTCCGCTGTCAATTTGAGACCCAACTTCTTTTTCCGCAGCACCCATCGCTTCAAAGACATACTCACTGGGATCTTCTAAATCTTGAAGTTTCTTATCAGCATTACTTTTTGCATAGTGAAAACTGCCTTTTGCAAAACCTCCAAACATTGGGTTTTCCTTAGAAACCTTTGCCAACTCAAATAGTCTTTTAATGCTTGCATCAACTTTTTGAAAATTGTGTATCTGTGTAGCGACCACACGTTTTTTCCAAGCCAAATTAACATCTGTGACATAATCATTCCATGCAACAGTGATATCCATCTGGTTATTGCTGAAACGCGCCTGCCTATATTTGCCAAAAGTAGTTCTAGCAATGACTTCGTCTGCGCCTAAGGCTTTCGCTTTCTTAACTATCTCTTCGGTTTTGTTGAGTATGTCATTCATTTTATGTACACTCCTCTAAGCCTAATACATGGACCACCAGTAGAAACAGGAACGCCTTGCATAGGATCACCTTTTCCGCAGGTTGCAGCATCAAATTTAATATTTTTAGAAACTGCGTCCACTGCTGTCCAAAACTTTTGAGTCGTGGTCTCGATTATTGGTCTCGCAACAGGATGTTTCAATTCTCCATTTTCTATCAGGTAAGCTTCTCTGCCAACGTAACGTTGGTTGAAACGTTTATCATCTATGTTCCATTCTGTGAACGATTTCATGTAAACCCCGTTCTTAACGCCTTCAATGAGCTCCTCTTCCGCCGTTTCGCCTGGTAAAACAAATGTGTTAGCCATGCGAACAATTGCTTCTCTGTCGTAGTTGACTGACCTTGAAGAAGCGTTACTCTTTGTTCCCAGTTTTGCAGCAGTTTCTCTATTGTGCAAGAACTCGTTTATTACACCATTTTTGTACATGTATCTGCGCCTTGCCTTAACACCCTCATCGTCATAAGCGTAATAGCCGTAACTGTGCTCTATTGTAGGATCATCAACTACCGTTACAACATCGCTTCCAATCTTTGTGCCAATCCAATAGGGACCGCCTTTGAATATGAAAGATCTTCCAGCTTGACTCATTTCTCGCCCTAAGATTCTATCAGCTTCCATTGGATGACCGCAAGATTCATGCGCTGCTATTCCTGTGACCTCAGAACCGCAAATGAGATCCATGGTTCCAGGTTTTATGGCTTTTCCCTTCGTTATGACATCCTTAAGAACCTTGGCGTTGTGAATCATTTTTTCGGTGGCGTTCCATTCTTGAAATGCTTCCCATCCGCCGCTATAACCAAATTGCTCGTAGGCTTGCTCGGTTTTTCCTTGCTCAGCAACTGTGATAAAGACGAAAGCGGCTATTTTTGGGACAAATGAAGAAATGCGGGAACCTTCAGAGTTGACATAATATTTTGATGTTAAATCTGTTGAACACGAAGATGTTGTTGCAGCGATGTTTACTCCACATGAAGCCAAGGACTTGTCAATTTCCACAAATTTTGATATTTTTTCTTCGGGTGAAACGTTCTCTATTTTTTCTTTCTGATTGACAGTCCACTTTGTTTCAATCCCTTTTTCTTCAGCAAACCTTATTTTGTCTTTTCTATTGGCTGCCTTAGCGTACTTGAACGCTAAATCCACTATTTCTTTTGCCTCTTCCTTTGTCCATTTGTTGGTTGAAGCAAAGCCTATTCCACCGTTGGCTATAACTCGCACACAGAACCCGCTGTCAACCGCAGACGCATAAGTCTCTAGAATACCACTTCTTAGTAAAAGCCTCTCTTGGATTTGGTTCTGCGCTCTCACTTCTGCATATTCAACGTTTTTGCTTTTCGCGTACTCCAAAGTATAATCGACAATGTCTTCTTCCATCTCTATTTCACCCTTTTAGAAGTTACAGTTGCATGAAACAAAAGATAAAACCTTTTAGGTTAAAGCTGAGATTTTCAATGAAGCCCAAACAACAGAGGAGAAACCCGTTGAAAAAGTTTCCAGAGGTAAACACATACTTTTGGCAAGGAAGCGAAGCATGCGCTGAAGCAGCACTAGCCACAGGATGCCGATTCTTTGCTGGATATCCAATAACACCCGCAAGCGAAATAGCAGAATGCCTCTCGAAAAGGCTTCCACAAGTTGGAGGAATAGCCATTCAAATGGAAGACGAATTGGCTTCTATAGGGGCAGTTGTAGGCGCAAGTTGGACAGGCAATAAAGCAATGACCGCCACTTCTGGACCAGGTTTTGACCTAATGCAAGAAACCATAGGCTGGGCATTTATGACAGAAACTCCATGCGTCATAGTTGACGTCCAAAGGACAGGCCCAAGCACAGGCCAAGCAACCAAATGCGGACAAGGCGACGTCATGCAGTCACGATGGGGCACTCACGGTGATTATTCAGCAGTTGTCCTCTCGCCGAATTCCGTACAGGAAATGTTCGAATTAACAATCAGAGCATTTAACCTAGCCGAAAAATATCGCACGCCAGTTATACTTTTGGCAGACGAAGTCGTCGCACATATGAGAGAAAGAATAATCGTGCCTTCGTCAGAAAGTATAGAGATAATCAATAGAAGAAAACCAAAATCAGGTGAAAAAGCATTTTTTGGTTTGGAAGAAATCCCGCCGATGCCATCTGTTGGTGAAGGATTCAACATAGCTGTTACAGGATCAACGCATAACGAATATGGGATACGTTTCACAGCAGACCCTATAGTACATAGGCAACTTGTAGAGAGACTCAATAACAAAATACAGAAGCATGCAGAAGAAATAGCTGAAGTGGAAACTTACAATATTGATGACTGCCAAATAGGCATTATTTCCTTCGGCTGTACTTCACGAGCAATCTATGAAGCTGTTGAAATTGCAGAAGCAAAAGGAATAAAGGTGGGATACGTCCGCCTAAAAACCATCTGGCCTTTTCCAGAAAAAACTGTTAGGCAACTGGCGGAAACAGCAGAGAAGATTATTGTTCCTGAAATGAATCTGAAACAAATATTCTACGAAGTTCAGCGAGTTACAAACGGCTTGACAGAAGTGATTCCCCTCAACAAGATTGGTGGCGGAGAATTAATTACTCCGGAAGAATTGTTTGAAAAAATTCAGGGAAGTACCAGAAATGAGTGAAACCTTTTCTATTCGACAATATTTAAGACCCATACCCTTGCCTTTCTGTCCAGGTTGCGGTGGACTAACAGTTATGAGTGAATTTCTAAGGGCAGTTCACGAATTAGGCCACGAAAATCTGAACAATTTTGTTTTCTGTAGTGGAATTGGCTGCTCCTCATGGATTCCATCACCACATTTTATGGCAGACTCTGTTCATACTCTGCATGGAAGAAGCATACCTGTGGCAACCGGAATTAAACTTCTGCGCCCAGGTTTGGATGTTGTTGTTTTCGGGGGAGACGGTGACATTGTTGGAATAGGTTTAAGCCACTTCATACACGCAGCGAGGAGAAACTTGGACATTTTAGTTATAATGGTTAACAATATGGTTTACGGAATGACTGGTGGACAAGTTGCCCCAACAACACCATTTGAAGCAAAAACAACAACAACACCATACGGAAGCTTTGAACATCCATTAGACGCTGCGAAACTAGCTGTTGCAGCAGGAGCCTGTTATGTTTCACGTTGGACAACAGCTCACCCAAACGAACTCAAAAATTCCATAAAAAAGGCACTAAAAATACAGGGCTTCAGATTTGTAGAAGCTGTAAGCCAATGCCCAACAGCCTTCGGAAGAAGAGTGGGGCTAAAAGACGCTGGAGAAATGTTGAAATGGCTCAAAGAAAACGCCATTACAGTTAAGCAAGCAGAAAACTTGAACGAAGAAGATTTAACGGGAAAAATCGTTGTAGGCGAATTTGTCCAGAGACAGCGACCCACACTCGCAGAAGCCATATACAAAATAATTAGGGAGGCACAGAAAAAAGTTGAACAAAACTGAAGTGAGAATAAGTGGACTCGGCGGACAAGGCGTAGTTTTAGCAGGGCAAATATTAGGCAGAGCAGCAGTCTACGATGGAAAAAACGTTGTTCAAACCCAAAGTTACGGAGCCGAAGCAAGAGGAAGTGCAGCTAAAAGCGAAGTAATAATATCAGAAGGCAAGATAGGTTTTCCAGCAGTCAGAAAATGCGACATATTAATTGCGATGAACCAAAATGCTCTTGATAGACACTTTAAGGATTTGAAAGAAGACGGCGTACTGATAATTGATAGCACCGATCTAAACAAGATCCCGAGGACTAAAGCAAAAATATTCAAGTTTCCAGCAACAGAAATTGCCGAAAAAACGTTTGGAGCAAAAATCTATGCAAACATGTTTATGCTTGGTGCATTAACGAAAATAACAAATATAGTGAGTGAAAAAGCCATAGAGAGAGCGATAGAAGATACAATTGGAAAAAAAGCCACAGATACAAATAGGCAAGCCTATAAAAAGGGGCAAGAGCTAATCCAAAAAGCCGTTCCATAGAATCATCCAAGTGACGCACATAGAAACATGTGCCATAAACAGTTTCTTAAGGTATAACCAAGGCAATATGCAAGAACAAAATTTCTGCCGAAATGCAGCATTATCTCTCTTCGATTGCCTTGATCTTTATTGTTGGACTTGCATGCACACGTTTTGACAAGTAAAAAGTCACAATTATGAAGATTGCTGTTGTGGCTATAAATATGTATACCAAGTTTCGAATATTTTCTATTTGCTCAGAATAATCTAACAGATGCTCCTGATAGGAATTGTTCAACTCGTCGAAGCTTAGTTTGAGCTGGTTATAATCAACTAAAAGGGTGGCATAGTTATTAATAAGAACGGCGTACGTTTGGTTCAAGCTATAAAGCGTCTGATAGGACACGTTCAATTCTTCAAGATTTTTCTGAAGCAGACTGTAATTACCTAAAAGAACGCTATAGTTGTCGCTAAGGCTATTATACATCTCATTCAAAATATCCAAATCAAACTGCAAAGCTGTGAAGTCAGCTAGAAGCCCTTGATACGCATCATTCAAGTTAGAGAACGATTGGTTTAGCGTGTTATACATACCAAGCAATTCATAGTATTGACGCAACGATGCAGAAGAGATTATTGTGACAACGCAATTATGTGAATAAGTGAAATATAAGCAAGCGAATGTCTCGTTTGAAGCATCAAACTCAGTTGGATCAGCCTCCTCATTATCGACTAATATGATATTCGGATGTTCCATTAACGCTGCAGGAATTTTGATTCTGCAGAAACCAACTGCCCCATTTACAAGGGAGATATTAAAACTTATTATTTTGTTGCCCGTTTCTTTGCCAACTTGAAACTTAAAATCAGAAATTGTTGAATTGCTAATAGTAGTAACACTATACTTTTCGTTTTCCCAAACGATTTTGAAATCAGAGAATGGTCCCATTAGAGGATAGTTATCTTGAACGTACGAGTTCATAGTGTAAGGAGTGTCTCCAATTCCATCTCCACCAAGGTCTTGCCCTTCGTAATCGTTCCAGTAGTTGCCTTCACCTTCATAATCCCAAACATTCATAGCATCACTTTCGACATTCTTTGTATTGTTAACGTTGTTGTGATAGAAAGTGTTATTGGCACTATCGAAGGAACAATACATTCCAACGTTTAAGTTGGCTGACACGTTATTACCAGAAATTACGTTCTTGCTAGAAGAGTACAGATGAAATCCGTTATAGTTAGAGTATATGATGTTGTCTGAAACCATATTGCCATCAGAAGAATAGAGATAGACTCCGTATTGGTTAGAGGAAAAAATGTTACTTGCAATCACGTTGTTGCTAGAAGAATAAAGAACGACTCCACTGTAGGAGTAGGTGGATATGACGTTACTTGAAATCGTAATGTTGCTTGAATAATATAGGCTGATTCCATCGTTGGTGGGGCTTAAGATCTTATTGTCGCTTATATCGCTGCCTACAGAATGGTCTACGAATATACCGCTGTCGTATGGGTTCACACCACTATTTCTTATAGTGAAGCCATTAATGTTTACATAGCTAACATTTATGTAAATAACAGTGCCAGTTCCTTCGGATCCTTTGCCATCAATGATGGTTAAGTTCACATCTTCTCCAATGAGTGACACAGTCTTGTTAACAACAACATTCTCAGTGTATATTCCTTTTTCCACAAAAATAGTACATCCTGAGCTTGCGTTATTTATGGCGTCTTGGATTGTTGGATAATCCGTTGGAACATAGATTATGCAAGTACTTGCTTTTACAGGGATTTTACATTTCGTTAAAAACATAAGAGACAACAAACAAACGATAGTTAATAAAACCAAAACTGTTTTCTTCAATTTAATCACGTTTTCTTTTGTTAGATTATAGAATTATTAAACGTTATGGGATGCGAAACAATCAGCTCCGTGAGAGCATTTTCCCTAATATAATAGAACAAGCAACCGAAATGGAAAAGGCAAAAATGAAAATGATTGGATTAATAGTGGATTGCACGAGAGACCATACACCTGCTACGTATGATGCAACTGCCATCAAAACCAGTATGCAAATTTTGATAATATTATTGCGTAGTTTAGCTGCGGATGTTTCTTTTTGGCTGGATATAGAGTGCAACATATTTTTTGCTTCTTTTATTTCCTCGTCTGTCGCAAGAATTACAAGATTTTTGTCAACATCTTGGAACTTGAAACTTGAAAGCGCATATCGCTGTAGATCCCAAGGTTTCTTCTTTGGCAAGATCCTAACAATATCGCTCTTTTCCATTTTTTTTAAAATTGTCTGAATTTTACGAATAAACTGTACGTCATTTGTCCTTTCTTCCCCGAATAATCTTTGTGTTAGGTTTTTGACGTCTGGAAAATGCAGTTCCAATTGAAATGACGCAATTGCCTTGGCAAGATTATACTGATATTCGCCTTCTCGCAAACGTATATTGCTTACTTTATAGTTGGCATTCATAGTTTCTTCTAAAAATCGTATTTCACTCGGCGTTAGTCTACTTTGAGACAAGCTGTCTTCTCCATTCAATAGTGTCAATTGAAAATACATAAATGCTTCCGTTTTAACCTTTTACTTTTTCAATAAAGTCTACGGAAAAAACCCGTAATTTATTCAACGTTCACATTATAATAGGAGGAGGACGGTCATGGCAAATTACATCAAAGGAATCGGTTTAAGTCGTCCGTTTCTGAGTGAGAAATGCAAGACTACTAAATTTCCCAATTTGCACAAGAAATATAGAAGTCACTTCGAGATCTTAGCTTTGGTGCTTGAGGCTATAAATCACAACGGGGCATCTCCATCGTCTATTGTGAGATACACGGGAATGAACTACAAGCAGCTTAAGAAATACCTAGGATCTCTTACCGACATCGGTTTTGTTGATGCGAATGCTATCGACGGCCAGATTTCATATAGGGTTAATGAAAAAGGACTAGCCTTTCTGAGACAGTATTATGTTTTACTGATGATGCTGTTAGGTGTATGCACAGAAAACAACCAATTAACATTGTTTATGAACATGAACAAGAACCTTGCAAACAAAAGCGTTCGTCAATATGCTTTGCAACATGATTTGCAACGCATGCCATGATTAATGAAATACGGCGGAAAGGCAAGCGGAATGGTAGATTTCATGCTTTTGTTTCTCCGTTCTCTCTCGGCTCTTAAGCATGTTCCGCTTGCCCCGCAAATGGAAAAGATTAAATCAAAAATAATCAAGTCCATAATGCTTTTTTACAAGCTCGGGACTTTTTGAAAACGCATTTTTACTTAAAGCCGTTTCTTCAGCTTTTAATAAGAACTTAAACCCGATTGACGAATATATGATGGCAACACGTAGATATTTAACTGAAGCGCGAAACCATTTCATAAAATCAGTCACAATATTTAAGGAAAACCGTTACTTCAATAAAACTTGAAAACGGTTAATGCACTTTATAAGGGAATAATTAACCACTAAATGTGGGGGAAATCGTTGACTCGAAAAGTTACCTATGCAAATGCTGGTGTTGATCGAGAGTTAAGGGCTGCATCTAAAAAGGCTCTTCATATTTTGAAGGAAACTTACAAGTTTAGTTACTGTGGTGAAGTTATTCAGCTTCCTTATGGGAATATTTTTGCTTTTGAGAAAAATCGTTATTTGGATTTGGTGATTGAAGGTGTAGGTACAAAGGTTCTTGTTGCGCAGTTAGCTGAAAAATATGACACGATAGGGATTGATGGGGTGGCGCTGGCTGTTAATGATGTTATAAGGTCTGGCGCCAAGCCTTTAGCGATTGCAGATAATATTCATGCACAAATTTCAGACCCCGTCTTGGTTGGGGAATGGATGAAGGGCATAGTGAAAGGGGCAGTTGAATCTGAATGTGTTGTGCCAAGCGGGGAAATAGGCGACGTAGCAGAAGTGATAAAGGGTTTAGTAGAGGGCAAAGGCTTTGACATGATCGTTGCGACAATAGGTGAAGTTACTGGGGACAAAATAATTTTTGGAAGAGACATAGAAGCTGGCGATGTTGTAATAGGCTTGCGGAGCTCTGGAATCCACAGCAACGGCGTATCCCTAGCAAGAAAAATCCTCTTCAAAAAATGGGGTGGAAAATACGAGCCTTATGATATTCCTGATGGGTTGAACAGGGAAATAGTATATGAAGTTTTGGAGCCGATGAGGATATATGTTAAGCCGCTGCTTGCCGTTGCGGACGAGCTTAAAGTTAAGGCTGCAGTGCACATTACTGGTGATGCATATTTGAAGTTTGACAATTTAACACGGTTTTCTAAAGGTATAGGTTTTGAATTTGACAATTTCAATCCACAGCCTATCTTTGAATTGGTTCAGAAAACTGCTTCTGAACTCGGCGGCGAGATAATTGACGAGGAAATGTTTAAGACGTTTAATATGGGATGGGGCTTCGCAGTGATAGTGGACAAGGCAGTGAGAGACAAAGCAATAGATGTTTTCGGAAAAACTGGGGTGCAAGCTGAACAAATAGGCGTTGTAACGGATTCTGAAGGAATTAAGATTCATTATAAAAACAGGAAAATCATTTTGAAATAGCAGTTTGCTTTGTTACTGATGAAAGTGTTTAAATTTCTTAAAACTTAGACTTAACCTATGAAATATCGCCTAAAAATTGAAGTTAGTTTGAAGCCGGGTCACAGCGACCCTGAAGGTGAAACAACAGCACGCTTGTTGAAAGAACTTGGCTATAGAGTTGAAACTGTAAATGTTGGTAAGGTCTACAGTGTGGTTCTTGATGCTGAATCTAGGAAAGAGGCTGAAACTAGAGCCGAAGAGATGTGTAAGAGGCTTCTTGCAAATCCAACGAAGGACAATTATGCAATCTTGATTGAGGAGGAAAAATGACCGCAAGCTTCTACATTCGCAGAAAAACGCCATTTGCAATCTTTGAAATAAACTTGCATGAAGCTACAGATCGGCAGCTTCTGGACATAAGCAACGAACTGGGTGTAGGTTTAAACCTGCAGGAAATGAAGGCTGTTCAAGAGTATTTTAGGAATAGGAAGCGAAACCCAACGGATGTTGAGCTTCAAACCATTGGGCAAACGTGGTCTGAACATTGCTTTCACAAAACTTTCAAAAGCAAAATAAGAATGAATGGGGAGGAAATTGATGGACTCTTCGAAACCTATATTGTAAAGGCTTCTGAGGAAATTAATCCTCAGTGGTGTTTCTCTGTTTTTGAAGACAACGCCGGGATAGTCCGCTTTAACAAAGACTACGGGATAGCGGTTAAAGTTGAAACGCATAACCATCCATCGGCTGTGGAGCCTTTTGGCGGTGCGGCTACTGGCGTGGGTGGAGTAATCCGCGACATTCTAGGCGTGTGGGCAGACCCCATTGCTTGTACTGACGTTTTGGGCTTCGGTCCATTAGATTTTGACTATGAAAAACTTTCACTAGGCATAAAGCATCCGAAATACGTTTACATGGGCGTCGTAGCCGGAATAGGAAGCTATGGCAATAACATGGGAATCCCAACGGTTAATGGAGCGATATACTTTGATGAAAGTTACGTGGGAAACGTTGTTGTTTACTGTGGCTGCATTGGTTTGCTTCCGCTTAAAAAGTTCAGGAAAAGCGTCAAACCAAACGACATAGTTGTTCTGGCTGGAGGAAAAACGGGTCGTGACGGCATCCATGGCGTGACCTTTGCGTCTGCGGAATTAACGGAAAAATCGGAAGAGGTTTCTAGACCAGCAGTTCAGATTGCAAACCCAATCGAGGAAGAGAAACTGAAAAGAGCCATAATTGAGATTCGAGAACTTGAACTTGCATCGGCAATAACAGATTTGGGCGGTGGCGGCTTATCATCTGCTGTCGGCGAAACAGCAAAAAGGTTTGGTTGCGGCACCGTTGTGGAGCTTGAAAAAGTCCCGCTGAAATATCCGGGTTTGGCTCCGTGGGAGATTTATGTTTCCGAATCGCAGGAAAGAATGCTTTTGGCTGTGCCCCCTGAAAATTTTGAAAGGGTTCTGGAGATTTTTAGAAGTGAAGATGTTGAGGCTACTGCTATTGGAAGATACACTTCAGATAATGTGTTAACGATTTATCATCAAGGTGAAAAAGTTGCGGAGATGGACATTCCATTCCTTTTTAAACCGCCAAAAGCCACGAAAACAGCAGAGTACAGACCTGCAAATTTTGAAGAGCCTTCTTTTTCAGAGCCACAAAACCTAACTGAGACGCTTTTGCAGATTTTATCTTCACCTAACGTTGCAAGCAAAGAAAGCGTGATACGCACTTATGACCATGAGGTGAAGGGAAATACTGCGCTTAAGCCACTTCATGGCGAGTATAGTGGACCCAACGATGCGGCTATAATAAAGCCTTTGAAAGATTCTTGGAAAGGCATAGTAGTTTCGTGCGGAATGAACCCGAATTATGGTAAAATAGACGCTTATTGGATGACTGCGTCCGCAATAGACGAAGCAATAAGAAACAATGTTGCCGTTGGCGGCAGAAGAATAGCCTTGCTTGACAATTTCACGTGGGGCAACCCTGAAAAGCCAGAAAGGTTGGGTAGTCTTGTAAGGGCTTGTGAAGCATGCTACGATTCTGCAGTTGCTTTTAAAACGCCATTTATCTCAGGAAAGGACAGCCTCTATAATGAGTCCCCACTTGGACCAGTAACGCCAACCCTTTTGATCACGGCTTTAGGCATAGTTCCTGATGTTCGTTCAGCAGTTTCGATGGATGTTAAAGCTCCAAGCAACTCTGTTTATGTTGTTGGGCAGACTTTCAAAGAGCTTGGCGGCTCGGAATATTATAAGCTGAAGGGCTTCATAGGGAAAAGCGCGCCGAAGGCGCGTCCTAACAACGCCATAAAAACGTTTAGGGCTGTTACTAGGGCTATTGATTTGGGGCTGGTTAAGGCTTGCCATGATTTGTCTGACGGTGGCTTGGCTGTTGCTGCTGCGGAGATGGCTTTTGCAGGCGGATATGGCATGGAGTTGCATTTACAGAAAGTTCCAACAAGATATGCAAACCGCAATGATTTCGTCTTGTTCTCAGAATCAAACAGCCGCTTTTTAGTAGAAGTTTCACAGGAAGCGAAGGAAGAATTTGATGCGTTAATGAAAGGAAAGATCTATGCAGAAATAGGCAGGGTTACGAAGACTCCGCAGTTATGCATCTATGGATTAAAAGGTGAAGTTACTGTAGACATTGCGATTAGCGATTTGTTGGCGAGTTGGAAGCGAACATTCAGTGGCGAGGTCTAAGCCATGAAACGAGAAGAGATTAAAGTTTGCGTCTTGCGTGTAGGCGGAACAAACTGCGATGCAGAGACCAAACGTGCCTTTGAGGAGCTAGGCACTCAAGCTGAAATTTTGCACATAAACCAACTAGTCAAACGCCGAAACCTTCTAGATTACCATGTTCTAGTTTTTCCAGGCGGATTCGCTTATGGCGATTATGTGCGTGCGGGGGCTATATGGGCTAAATGGATGTTAGCCAAAGTGGGCAGAGAACTGAAAGCCTTTGTTGATGAAAATCGGCCAGTCCTTGGCATTTGCAATGGTTTTCAGGTGCTTGTTGAAGCTGGTTTGCTTCCAAGTTTTAAGGGAATGAGCCCGTATCCAGAGGCTGCGTTAGCAACTAATTTTCCGCCTGGCTACAATTGTCGTTGGATTTATCTTAGACATGAAAACGATGGAAAATGCATGTTCACGTGGAAAATTCCGAAGGGAAAAGTCCTGCGAATACCAGTTGCGCATTCGGAGGGCAGATTTATGTTTGCAAAAGAAAAGGAAAAACAGTTTTTAGAAAGGCTTTACGAGAATAACCAGCTCGTCTTCCGCTACTGCAACAAAGACGGTGAATACGCAGAAGGACGCTTTCCGATGAACCCGAATGGTTCTTTCCACGACATAGCAGGAATATGTAACCCAGAAGGAACAATATTTGGTTTGATGCCGCATCCTGAAAGAGCCTTCTACTGGTGGCAACAGCCAGACTGGACAAGACAAACGCACATGCCAGAATATGGAGATGGAAAGCTAATCTTCGAAAGTCTAATCGAGCATCTACAAAAGAGGTTTTAAATCTTTGAGATACGGAAGCCCTGGTCTGGCGCCCATTTTCATTATGCATCTTGAAGCGACAAAATTGCCAAGTCTTCCACATTCATAGAGGCTTTTGCCAGAAATCAAACCATAAAGAAAACCAGCACAAAAAGCGTCACCAGCGCCTGTCGTGTCAACAACTTTCACTTTAAAGGCATCTATAAGGTGATTTTCTCTTCCATCCGTTACATAGCACCCTTTGCTGCCCAATTTTACAGCAACTATTTCCACGCCTTTTTTTAGCAGAACATCAGCACCTTTTCTGTAATCAGCCGTCTTGGTTAACAGCTCAAGTTCGCTAAGATTCGGCATCAAAACAAACGTTTTTTCTATAATTTGTTCCAACATCGCGCCCTTTCTTGCATACAATTCTCCCGGGTCAAGGCTCAACTTGACGTTTTGAGGAAGCACATTAACGAGTTTTTTCTGAGTTTGAAACGATTTTTCTCCAATAAAGGATGTTAGATGCAGAAAGCGTGTCTGAAACGCATATTCCATGCTTATTTCATTAAATTCTATCGTGTCATTCACGCCAGGATTAACATATAATGCCCGATCGCCTTTTTCGTCCACAAAACCCATAACCGTACCGCTTCTGCCACGTTTTGAATTTATTATGCCGTTTGTGTCTACGCCTTCTCTACGAAAATCTTCAACTAACATTTTGCCTTCTCTATCATCAGCAACCTTTCCAATAAAGCCCACCTTGCAACCAAGCTTTGCCAAGCCTACGATTGTGTTGGCTGCTGAACCTCCGCAAGCCTCTTCACAATTTTTTATGTAGTTTTCTCCTTCTGCCTTGGCTATTTTATTTACTTTGAAAAGCCTGTCAACGTTTAAGCCGCCGAATCCGACAGCATCAAAAACGGTCATGGAAACAACTCGCACAAGTAAATTTTATAATCGCCCAGTTTTCCACCGTAATTTCCAGCAGAAATCTTCACCACATCATCAACTTTCAGCGTTGCCTCTATGCCAGCTTTCATGGCTTCTTTAACAGCTTGCAACGAAACGCCATTAATCACTATTTCTGGAATGTAGTTAACGCCTTCAGGCACCATCGAGTCTTTGCCCAGTTTCTTTTTCAGCGAAGGACAGTAGGGATGGTTTGTTGTTGGTCCTATTAGCGGAAACTTTGTTTCAGTTTTTGAACCAGCAGAACAAACGTCAAATGGCGTTATTACACCTTCAACTTGGCTTATGGCTTCTAATGCTTTTTTCCCAGCGTCCATTACCGCCTTTTTTGTTTTACACATGTACCAAAAGTTGCCGCCAGATATTCCACGAGCATAACCAATATACCGCTCTATGAGAAAGTCGGGCACCATTATTGGAACAACAATCATATCACGCCCATAAAGCTGTTTTTCCCACTCGAACCCGTCTCCACAATGTCCAACTCTTTCCATCATGTCAATTTTTCCTTCAATTTTCGCAGATAAAGCATCAAAGATAGCCGTAAAAGGTTTAACCAGAATGTCTTGACGAATCCGATAAGAAAACTCTTTTTCAAAACGCTTAACCAAGTCTTCTAAAGGCTTTCCTTTGTCTAAACCTTTCCAGAATTGTAAAATTGCTCCTTTTCGCTTGTCGGGTGTTTCTCTTTCACTTAGCCATCTTTCGATTCCACTGTCAAGTCTACCTATGACTCCTGATGGCGTTGCGGTGGCGTCTTCTGCTGCCTTCTTTAATGTTTCTTCGTCATCTGCAGTGACGATGACTCGGCAGTAGAGACCGTCAAAAGCTTCTGCATACGTATCTTCAACTTCAGCTTTTTTAACCATTTATCCCAGTCTCCCTATGACTGCTCCTCTGACTTTTTTTCTGAATTCGGTACTTTCTTTTGCCAGAATCTCCATATTTTTATTCGTTATTATTTTAGTTTTAGGCAATTCTCTGGGATACAAACTGAAAAGATTGCTGAGCAAAGTTTGGTTTATTGTGCTTTTCTTTAAAGCTTCGCTGTTCCAATTTTCGACAAGACTTAGGGCTTGCTTCTTTCCAAATCTGCTAAAAACATCTGCAACCACAGCGGTTACTATGCTATTTTCCGATAACACAGCAATTTCAGCGGCTTTTATTGCGTATTGATTACCGTTAAAAGAGACTGTTAAGCCACCGTTATCTCTTACAAGCCTAAAGGCTTCAACATCTGTTATGCTGTCGCCAACATACATAACGTCAGCCAAAGCCACGTTTACCTTTTGAACGACGTCTTTTATAGATTCAGCCTTTTCGCTACCGCCCACTGGATTAACTTCAGAAAAAATTCTTCCACAATCAGTACATGCTATTTCCTTCCAGAAAATCTTGTCCAATCGCCGAATTGTTTCTTGATCTTTTTCTGGAAAATCTGTTATGGATTTTGCATTTGGTGGGATTTCAATTATTGGCATTTGTGATATTTCTTTGGCGGTTTCCTTCAGCTTGGTTTTTTCTCCTTCCGACATGTGGTATTTGTCGATGCTTACTCTCGTGCAATAGGTGTTTTCGTAAGGGAAACCTAGGGCTTTGCATAATGCCTTCATGTAGTGTTCGTAACTTGTACTCACAATAAAGGCATAAGCCACACTCTTAACGTGCCGCAATGTATCGTTTATGTTTGAGATCAGAACTAGGTTTTGAGCTGAAAATTCCCGCATTTTAGTGTCTGTAACATCATAAGCTTTGAGGAAGGACAAGATTAGCTTTAAGGTTGAGCCAGCCTTGTGATTCGGTCTTTTTAAAACATCTGCCAACACATCATCATATT
>CAYVGZ010000021.1:0-20660 GCA_964450845.1 uncultured Candidatus Bathyarchaeia archaeon
ACTTTGACACTGTAAACGAAGATGCACAGAAGATTCTCACGGAAGCAGCAACAGTCGCAGAACAGAGAATAAAAGACAAGTTCCCAGAGCTACCGCCCGGAATTCCTGCAATTCCAGCAACTTCAGTAGGCGAAAAAGCATCAACCGAAACCTCGTAAAACGGGGGAGAAAAACGATGTCACAGAACCCCAATCTTTTTCTTTCTGTTGGAAAGCAAATTAAGGATGAATATGGACGTGGGATAGGTAAAGTAGCGTCTTTTGCTTTAACACCAAACGGGAAATTTGACGCAGTCTTCATAGAGCAAGGTGACGGAAAATTCTTGAAGTTCGCTGCAGAAAACCTGAAATTTGACGGTACCGATATCATGCTGACTTCCAAAATTAAATCAGAGGCAAATGCTTTCTGCGATCAGATTCCTCTTATATGGCGCAAAGATCAAGCCCTTAAAAGCTTAGTTGAAAAGAAAAAAATCTCGCCAGAACTTTACGAAGATCTCCACAACAACTTTGATGGGGCATTAAATCAACTGAAAAATGATGCTCAAAATTTAGCAGGAGACTTAGATAAAGAAATTGCCAGATGTGCCAATGAAATAAAAGAGTTGAACTATGCTCTTGTGCACCTTGAAATTGAACATGAAATCGGAAGAACCAATAATGAATCGTATCAAACAGCCTTTACAATAATCCAAGATAACCTCAAACGAGCCAATATCGAGAAAAGCGACCTTGAACTTACGAGAAACAAGCTTTCAAACATCTTGTTAGGTGAGGCGCCAAAAACTAACGAACAAGAGGAAAGCAAGATACAAGAAGATGAGTCATCAGAAGCTGTTACTTCAACTTCAAATGCTCCAGAGCTTCCAGAGCCACCTGTAGTAGTTTACGTGAAGGAAATCGGAAAAACCGGCATATAGCTGCAACACAAAGTAGCGGACGGAGGGAAAAGCTATCAAAGGATTTCTTCACTCTGACCCTCCACTCCGCGAAGTAGTTATCAAATCGATGCAAACACTAAAAATTCAACACAACAAACTTGAACAAGCAAGTTTCAGACTTAAGGAAAGAGACAGGATTCTTTTTCAAACGTGTATACACGCCTTAAATAATAAAAATAAGGAAAAAGCAGCAATCTGCGCAAACGAAATGGCAGAAGTTCGAAAGTTAATAAAGTTTCTTTATCATGTAGAGCTTGCTATCGAACGTGTAATTCTTAGACTTGAAACAATAAAGGAATTAAGCGACATAGTTGTTGACCTTAAACCAGCCTTAAAACTCCTACAAAGCGTTTCCCAACAATTATTTGAAGTATTGCCGGATGTTTCTTCTGAACTGAGCAAGGTTAACGAAGCAATAAGCGAAACGCTCTATACAACGAAGATAACGGCAGATGAATCAATAATACCTGTAAACAAGAAAACGCCTGGAGGAGAAGAAATAATAAAAGAAGTCTCCAAATTCCTCGAGCAAAAACTTGCTGAAGAGCTCCCTGAACCGCCCGCTACTTTAGAAACTCCCAAGCCCGAAAAAACTACACTGAAAGAAATGGTTGCCTTATCAGCCAACTGCTCACAAGCGATAGGCAACGAAACAGTCATGGAACCCAATAGAAACTCTTCTCAAACCCTCTTTTCTTTCAAGAAAGCTGAAATTCAAGAATTTTCCTTAAAGGTTGATAAATCATTAGAAGATGTGCTTCTCGAATATGTTAAGAAAAGTGATGGAGAAATCGATCTGAAACGTTGTTCGATTGATTTACAAGCCTCCTATGAGGAGATTGAGAAAGCCCTTGAAAATTTGGGAGCGAAGGGAAAAATAAAAATCGCATCGAAAGCGAGAAGATAGGAGAATTAGAATTATGAGTGCTTCCCAAGAACTCGAGAAAGATGCAACTAATTATGCGTTGGAAGCTGTCCGCCTAGATAAGCAGGGTTCAAAAGGCATGGCAATAACAATGTATCAGAAAGCCATCGAAACCCTCTTGAAACTCGTTCAGTTATATCCCGAATACAGTCTAAATAAAGTTTACATACAAAGAGCAATAGCTTACCAAGAACGAATAAAGGCATTGCAAGGAGCAGTAATGCCTGTTGAACCGCGAAATGAAGCAGGAGATGTTGAAGGGGCAAAGAGCACAGAAAGTGGAAAATCAAGTTACGAAGAATTAATACTTGCGGAAAAACCAAACGTAAAATGGGAAGAAGTCGTAGGGCTTGACAACGCCAAAAAAGCAGTAAAAGAAGCCATAGTCTATCCAGTTCAAAGACCAGACCTGTTCCCCTTAGGATGGCCGAGAGGGATTCTTCTTTTCGGGCCTCCAGGGTGTGGAAAAACGTTGCTGGCTGCAGCGGTTGCCACAGAAATAGATGCGGGTTTTCTTTCGATCGATGCTGCGTCAATAATGTCTAAATGGTTAGGTGAGGCTGAACAGAATGTTGCTAAGCTTTTCGGTTCTGTTAGAAAATCTGCTCAAGAGGGAAAACCAGCCATAGTTTTCATCGACGAGTTAGACTCTCTCATGGGAAAACATTCAAATGAGGTTGGCGGCGAAGTTCGCGTTAGAAACCAATTCTTGAAAGAAATGGATGGCATCGTAGATAAGGGTAAAGACCTTCATGTTTACGTTATTGGAGCGACAAACAAACCGTGGGACTTAGACTGGGCCTTCATAAGACGGTTCCAGAAAAGGATTTTGGTGCCACTTCCAGACCACCACACCCGTTTGATGATGTTTAAACTCTACACAAGTCATCTGAAACTTGCAACTGATGTTGACTTGCACGAGTTAGCTCGGATTTCAGAAGGATTTTCTGGAAGTGACATAAGAGATGTTTGCCAATCAGCACAGCTAAAAACTATAGGCGAATTCTTCGAGTCTGGTCAAGCAAACAACAAGCTGGCTAAGCCGAGGTTTTTAACAATGGATGATTTTAGGCAAATACTAGAAGAGAGGAAACCAAGTGTTTCACTTGACATGTTAGCCTTATACAACAGATGGTTTGAAGCTTTTAAGGCTCTATAAGAGGAGGGAATGAAAAAGAAAAATTATTTGAACGTCGGGTGGAAAGGTTTGGAGAAAGCAATTCTTTTTTAAGTATATCTCCTTTCTCCCCCTCAAACAAAATCTCCAAACCCCACAACCCAACTCAAAAACCCAAGTTATAAAACAACTTTCTCCACAATGTCAGCAATTTTTTCAGGATTTTTAAGAACATCCACATATGGAATTTTTAGATTCAACTTTTCTGTTGAGTAAGGTCCAGTGAAAGCCAAAATAGGTTTGAAATTCTTTGCAGCTTCTGAAGCTTCTTTAGCAGATCCAACAACCACAATTTTGTGTATGTCTTTTTTCTTGCTTACGAATTTTTTGAATCCTTCAAGAAAAACAATGTCATGCCCTTTGCATTTCTGCAAAATCTCCTTTAACGAAAAATCTTTTGCTTTTACCTTTTCTATCACCGCTATTTCATTTGATGCTACGCTGATGATTGTTTCAGCTCCGGATTGGGCAAATCTCCAAGTGTCCTTTCCCGCCGTGTCAATCGTGAAGTCTGGTTCTGGAATATGCTTTACCACAGCGATTTTGTAGCCTCTTCTTGTAAGATCCTTTGTCAAAGCTTCTATCGCTGTTGTTTTTCCCGAACTTTTGCTTCCAACAATCGCAATGGCAACTGGTCTTTTCATTTTTGCACCTTTGTCATTTCATTTCTTCATTGAAGATTTTTTCTAACGTTTTCTTGTTTACGTGCAGTTTTTCTGAAAGGTCCTTCGTCCATTTTACGTACGTCCTAAAAAGGTTTTGAAGTATTTCCGCCTTTTCTTTTTCGGACAAATCTCTTTCTTCGGCTAGCAATAGTACAAACCACTTTCCTAAGTCTGAAAGCTGATAAGCTTTAACCCATACGATGCGCCCTTCTTTCTCGATTTTCTCCATGTTCTCCCTCAGAACTTCAAGGCTAGTTAGCGATTTCAAATTTTCAATGATCGTCTTATTTGAATAGACAAGTTTTCTAACAAGGTCTTTCTGATAAATCTTATTTGAAATGCCTTGGCTGAGTGAAAATTTTAAAATGTCAACGGCTGCTTTAGAACCGAAAATCGCACTTAATATTTTGGTTTTTTGTTCGGATGGAAGAAAAACTACATAAGGATGTAGATTTTCGTTCAAGCGCTTCACTTTAATTTGTTTTGTACTTAACTTATTTTAAACATTTTGGCTAAAAACAATAGATTTTTTAATAGTCCATCAATATTCTATCAAGGTGCTTGAGACGGCTATTGAAAATTGGTTTCCCTCAGATGGAGACACATTTGTCACCGAAGAGGGTTTCATATTCAACGTTTTTGGATATGAGCATCCAAATGATCGAGTTTTTGCATTCTTGAAATATATTCCCTGTGAATTTAGGAAACTTTTCCATGTTCGCTTTTTGGAAAGGAATTGGAAGTATGGGCGGATGCAGCTTTTTAGGGCTGAGAAACTCTATACAGCCCAGAATTATCAGGCATTTCTTGAAGCTTTTAGGAATAATTTTCCAAATTATGTGTATTTTTGTCCTTTTAGGGGAAAGGAAGTGATTAGTGCGCCACTTAGCTCTGTCAAAAAAGTTTATGTTCCAAGAGAATGCTTGCGTTTTCTAACTAAACTTGAACACAGGGACAGCTTAGAGAAAATGACTTTAGACTTTATCAGTTTTTTATCAAGTAAATCTGGTATTGTAATGGAAGACTTTGGTGTTCATGGTTCTATTGCCTTAAACATGCACACGCCCAAGTCAGACATAGACATCGTTGTCTATGGGTCGCAAAATTTCCGCAAGCTAGAAAAAACTATGGGAAAGCTTGTTGAGGCTGAAACATTAAGCTACCTGTTTAACAATCGTTTAGATGCTGCCAGAAGATATAAGGGGCAATACAAGAACAAGGTTTTCATGTATAACGCGGTTCGAAAACCAGAAGAGGTCAATTCAAAGTATGGAGCATTCAAGTATTCACCAATAGTCTATGTCAAGTTTCGTTGCACAGTTAAAGATGACAAAGAAGCCATGTTTCGCCCAGCAATTTATAAAATCAAAGACTACGAACCAGTTAATCCAACTTCAGCACTTCCCAAAAATAAAATTCCAGAGCTTGTGGTTTCTATGATTGGGTGCTACAGAAACATTGCCAGACAAGGAGACAAAATTCAGGTTTCTGGGATGTTAGAGCGGGTCGAAAACGTTGAGACGGGTAACGTTTTCCATCAAGTCGTGGTTGGAACTGGCACAGTCGAGGAAGAACATATTTGGCCACTCTAAGGCTCAGAGATCGTGACACAATAATAACAAAAGAAGGCTTAATTTTCCGTGTTTTCGGCTATGCTCATCCGTTAAACGCTTACATTTGCGACGCTGAATATGCGCCAGCGGGAATTTTCAAATCCGAAAATCCAAAAGCCTTTCGAAGTGCAGGAAAACGCGTTTTTTACAAATTCTATGAGGACGAAGGCTGGAAGTTTGTCAAAAATAATTTTCCGCAACACATGATTTATCTTCCAACACTCCGCAAGAAGGTTGTAGGCGTTGAGCATAACAACATTGTGAAAGTGCGGAAACCAAACAAGGAGCTTGGAAAACTAATTGAGAAAAAGCCTAGAGACAAGCTTTCTACAGCTTTACAAAGCGCCTTAAAAATTATAACCGAAAGTTCTGGCTTATCAACGAAGAACTTTGGCGTTTTTGGCTCTTTGCTCCACGGATTTTACCATCCAAGATTTTCTGACATAGACTTAATCGTTTACAACAGAAAAAACTTGGCAAAACTGCGGGAGACTTTGCAGGAATTTTATCAAGACAGAAATTCTCTGTTTAGGAACGAGTTTGAACGTAATGACTCGATTAGGGGAAAAAATTGGAGATTTCAGAATTATAGTCTAAGAGAATTTGTGTGGCATCAGCAAAGAAAACTGGTTTATGCCGTGCTTAATGACGAAAAAAGTGGAAGAATCATTAAGACAGAGTTTGAACCCGTGAAAGACTGGAAAGAGATACAAGACATACGTTTTTCTGAGATGAAAATCGTGCAGAAAGGTTGGGTTAAAATGTTTGCACGCATAACAGAAGACTATGATGCGCCTTTTATTCCTTCAGTTTACGGTATCGAGCCCTCAAAAATTTTAGATGGAAAAGCTGGTGCTGACGAAGCCAGACGTCTGACCTCTTACATGGAGGAATTTCGAATGCAAGCCAACAAACATGAGAAAGTCTACATAGAAGGAAACTTGGAGGAAGTTGTAACACCGAAAGATAGCTTTTACCAAATCACTTTAACATATTGCCCAAGATACAACGAGCAAGTATTAAAAGTCGTACCATAGCAGGCTATGCCAACACCATGTAGTCTGAAGGCTGATTTCCAAGCAAAAGCCTGAAATGTTCGCGGTTTTGCCTATCATCCATTACACGTTCGACTTTTCCCTGTGCGATAACCGTTTCGCTGGTTCTGGCTTGTTCGCAAAATCTGCCTCGAAAAGAAGCGATTTCCTCAATCGGGCACATGCTGGTTCCGTCTAAGATTTCTACGTTTTTAAGCTTATAGTTACAAGGCGTGAAAATCGCTTCGGAATCGTCTGCAATTTCAGCTTTAATTCTTGCGTAACCAACATTCCTGTATTGTATTGTACCATATTCTTCTCGAATTTCTCTCCAATCCTTAACAAACCGCATAAAATAATCTCGATCCTTGAACTTGCCCTGCAAAACTTTCCGTGGCTCTGTGCGCACAAAATCCTTGAAAGACACCTTCGTGTCTTCTACGCGAAACTCGAAAAGTTTCTGCAAATCTTCAATTGCGTATGCCTTCACATGGCTTTTCGAATCTTGCATTAAAGACTTTAATGCCTCATAGACCTTGCGACAGTTTTCACCTCCATAGATTATCGGGTCAATATCCGAACTTGGCGTGTGCAATTTAACAAGAAGCGAACCCGAAATCCCTATTTTACTCCATGGCATGTTCGCACGCTCTTTTACAAGTTCCAGAAAACTGAGTGCATCTTTTTCTAAACTATCTAGTCTATTACAGTGTCGAAGTTCTCGTAGACGATTAACAGGCTTATAATGGTGTTTTACATTTTCCAACGGTATTTCGCAAAGTTTTTCGTCAAAAATAGAATCGTAAACTATGAACTGCGGAAAATTCTGTTCAAGAAATTTGAAGCGCGCAGACATGCTGTAAACCTTCCTATAGGCGACCTCTTCTCGCACACGATTGCCACGAGGATCAGGAATAAACCGGGGAAAAGCAATAACCTTATTTGGAGGATGAACTAAACCCTTAACGTCGAATATTATCCCGTCTAAATCTCTGAGAATGTCCCCTTCTCTTGCTTTCATTGACTGCCTTCTCGTGTTCTAGGCTCTAAAGAATCTACTGCAAGTGCTTTTATATTAGCTCTTTTCAGCGTTAGAAGTACAGCTGTGCCAATGATTGATCCAGCGAGACTGTTTAGAGAGTCAGCTATGGCATAATAAACTGTCATTGGCGCCCAATACGGATACATTTCTGGAACGCCCCAATTCAAAATCCACACAGCATTGTTGTTGCTGGCTGCAACCTCTCCTCCTATTCGTGCGGTCCATGCAAGACACCATAATGCTATTGCTAGTTTTGTTGGACTATTTCTGGCCGTTATGACTCTTTGAATCCATTTTCTTACTGGAGGTACGAGGATAAACACGATAACAGGTACGTATTGCCACGTTATGATGGGCATTGCTTGATACCATGCGAATGGATGTGCAAACCATACTGCCATTTGCACCACAAAAATCAAGGTTGCTTCTTTCCACTTGTTAAACAATACGAGTCCGCCCATTAAAGCGGACATCGTTGGACCCAGAAAAGTAAGTAAGCCCATATTTGTTGCTGGGTTTACATATGGAACAAGCCATCCAAAAATAAAGCCAGAAACTGTACCCCACAACGGGCCCAATAAGATAACCGTTAAACACGAAAATACAATGCCAGACAACGTAATTACCGCAGATGTTCCTAAAACAGGGTACGTAGGTATTATCGCAAGTGCCAACATTAAAGCAGTCCACACACCTGTTAAAGCCAAAAGTAGGGAATTAGTAACGTATTTTTGAGTCATTGTAAACCAACCGATGTCACATTTTTCATTGATGTGTAATTTTCTACACAACATTAATAAAACTTTCCATGCTAACAGTATATGCAAAGGGGTGCTCTTGCGAATGCACTTATGCGAGAAGGCAAAACACATTTCACAATGTCTGGAATTGGCTATTCTTTTTGAAGTTAGCGCAGATAAGCCTGGTAACGTGAACTTGGTTGTTGGTTTTGAGGGAACGCGCCATGAGCATTTTCTCGCTTCTGCTGTGGCTGCTGCACCTTCTTTCGAGTTGGCGGCAGAACGTGGAATTGCTTTTTCCCGAGGAGAATTACAAGTCAGTGATGTTGGTGTAGGGCGAATTATAAAGGATTGTATAGCAGACATTAATGCTTGGCAGCAAGGCGGCAACACATTAATTGGTACAGTGATATTGTTCGCACCTATCGCAGTTGCTGCTGGAATTGCTCCAACCAAAGGCGAGGAACATGTTTTTGAAATTCCCGAACTGCGAGAAAATTTGCGGCTTGTTGTAGAATCTACCACACCAGAAGACGCAGTTAACGTTTACGAAGCAATAAAAATCGCCAAGCCTAGCGGACTCGGAAAGGCTCCAGGGCTCGACATTAACGATCCGCACTCGGTGAATAGGATAGTTAAGGAGAATATTTCACTCTATCAAATTTTTAAAATAGCGTCAGAGTATGATAGGGTTTGTTCGGAATGGGTTAGCAATTATCCAATAACTTTTGAATTTGCCTACCCGTGTTTAATGGAGCAAATTAGGGAAACTAAAGACTTAAACGTGGCTATAATTCACACATTCTTAAAGGTTTTAGCTGAATATCCAGATACTTTTATAGCCAGAAAGGTTGGCATTGGAAAAGCCCGAGAAGTTTCTCTTATGGCAAAGGAAGTTTTGGAGCTTGGTGGACTCGAAACTTCGAGAGGGAAAGAAAGTCTACGTAAATTTGACTTAAAACTTAGAAGTTCAAGCAATCTTTTGAATCCTGGCACAACTGCAGACATTATTGCGGCTGGTCTGGCTCTTTTCGTTCTCGATGGATACAGACCGTAGCTGTTATTTTTCGACCCACCTTTTGTATAGGAAAACTCCTATCCCATATAGGAATGCAGCTGAGAGCATAAGCGTTAACATGGGAATTGATAAATCTGCAAATGTGGCGTTTCGAATCATTATATCCCTTAACGCTTGGGCTGCGTAAGTCATTGGTATGAAGCGACCAATTTGCTGCATGTAGGTTGGAAGGTATTCAACTGGGAAATACATTCCGGTGAAAAACTGCAGCACAATGGCGATTGTTGTGGCTGCGTTTGATGCTTCCTCTGGGGCTCTACCGATGCATGATATTATTAAGCCTAAGGCTATTCCGTTCATTGAGCCTAAAAAGAATATTGGAATCAGCAATGGAACATTCCAGTTTAGCTTCGGACCTAACAGAACCACAGCAAGAAGTGACATGATGATTATTGATATTGACGTTTGGAACAGCGCTGCCAGAGTCTTTCCGAAGAGCATGTTTATTGGGCGTATAGGTGCAACTCTGATCTTCTTAAGTGTACCTTTTTCTCTTTCAAAAACAATTGCTCCTGTCGAGACAACCATACTTGAAAACAAAAGCGGATAAGTTAACATGCCTGGTACAATGCTCTCCTTATAACCAATTTGCTGTCCTATTTCTGAAATTTCTGTGTTGATTGTTATTGGTTCAGAGTAGCTGGTGCTATAAGTGTGGTTGTAAAAATCTTTGTAGAATTCTGAGAAGAAGGTTTTGACCCCATCATTAATGACTCTATATACGTCTGGGTTTGTACCGTCCAAAATCAGCGACACACTTGCGTTTTCAGTATAAAGGTTCTTCGAAAAGTTATGAGGAATCACGAGTACAGCACGTATGTTGGTTGCGTTTAGTTCTTCCAGTGCATCGTTTTCATTTGTGAAGTTTTTAATTGTTAAAAATCCAGTGTTGTTGAGTCCACTTACTATACTTGCAGATATTCCATCCGTATCATGATCATAGTCCACGACTCCTATGTTTGCGTTGAATGGTATCTCTCTTCCAAAAATTGCGGTGAACAGTAATAGTATCATTACTGGAAAAGCGATTGTCCAGAAGATTGTTCCTTTTTGTCTGAAGAGTGTTTTAATGTCTTTTTTGGCTATTCCTATTATCGAGTTCACGATGCAACCTCCTCAGTGAGTTTTCTTCCAGTTAATTTTACGAAAACATCCTCCAATGTTGGCTCGACAATCTCGATTTTTTCTATTAAAACTTCATGTGAAGTTAGTTTGGTGGACACTTCCGTCATAGTTTTCCATGGATTTTCTGCGGAAATGTGAATTTCGTTGTCTCTAACGCTAGTTTTGTATTCCTTAAGAATTGAAAGTGCCTTTTTTGCTTGAGAATTTTTAACCCTTAAGTGTATCAAAGGTTCTCCGCCTAGAGTCTTCTTCAGAATGTGCGGCTTGTCAAGTGCGACAATTTTTCCCTTATCCATAATTGCTACTCGGTCGCAGATTTCGTCAGCTTCGTACATGTCATGGGTGGAGAGAAGAACCGTTTTTCCAAAATTTTTGAGGTTTCTGATTAATTCCCAGAATTCCCTCTTAACATTAGGGTCAAAGCCAACAGTGGGTTCGTCTAAAATAATAATGGGTGGATCATGGATAATTGATGCTGCAAGGTTTGCACGTCTTTTCATTCCACCTGAAAGCTGCTCAACTCTCCTATTCAGAAACTCTCCTACACCCAAAACCTTAGAGGAAAATTCTACTCGCTCTTTAAACTTCTTAGAGCTTAACGAATAGAGAGAAGCAGAGAAAGCAAGGTTTTCATGTACATTCAGTAAATCATAAAGCAACGTTTCTTGAGGGCAAAATCCAATTGAAGCACGAATATCCAAGGAATTTTTGGTCGGATCAAAGCTGTTGATCATCACTTTTCCACGATCAAATCTTCGCAGACAGCAAAGTATCTCCATCAACGTGGTTTTGCCAGCGCCATTGGGACCCAATAGACCGAAAATCTCGCCTTTTTCAACGGCGAAAGAAACGTCGTCAACAGCTTTGACTTCACCGTAATGTTTCACTAAACTCTCAACTTCGATAATCATCTTTTCCGTCATCAAATTTCCCCAGTCAAAGACACGTCATGCTTTTTTCGAATATAAAAAGCATTTCATTATGTTATATGGGTTTCCTCAATTATGAAAGTAAAAAAGAGCATGCTTGTGTCACATCTGGTTTAGCATTGATTTAGAGTAAAAAGGAAAAGAGATTTAGGTATGTATTGCTCTCAAAAATACACATCACGGGGATAATGCGTTTTAAATCAACAGGTGGATTACAAATGATTGCAGGCAAGTTGCAGGTTACACTGCTGACTGGACGTACAATCGAACAAGGTGTAGGAAAAGAACATGGAAAAGCTTCAAAAGAATACGCGGAAAACGTCTCAGTTTGCTATGTGGACCCCGAAGACCTGAAAAGGCTTGGAATAAAAGAGAAAACTAACGTTCAAGTTTCAACAGAACATGGCTCAGTAGTCGTCAAAGCCGTAAAATCTCTAAGAGGTCCACATCCTAGCATAATCTTTATCCCTTATGGTCCGTGGGCCAATGCTTTAGTTAATCCTGAAACTCATAGCATTGGCATGCCCTCTTTAAAGGGAATTCCAGCAGAGATTACGCCTGCCCACGACAAACCTATTTTAGAGTTGGAAAAGCTTCTCAAAGAAGAGTTTGGAAAGGAATAACATGCAGGTTGTTAAAGCTGTTACATGTCCTGTTTGCGGATGCCTATGCGACGACATAGAGTTGAGGGTTGAAAATGGGAAAATAGTTAAAGTTAAAAATGGCTGTGCAATGTGCGAATCGAAATTTTTAGGCTATAGCGGGCATAGGCTTTTGAAGCCGCTTATAAGAAGGAACGGCGAACTCGTTCAAGTTTCACTTAGTGAAGCCGTAAAGGGAGCTGCCAAAATACTTAGCGAATCGAATTATCCACTATTGTATGGTTGGAGTTCCACAAGCTGCGAAGCTACAAGCGTTGGCATTGAATTAGCAGAAGAAGTCAATGGAGTAATTGATAATACTTCAACGATTTGTCATGGTCCATCCGCACTGAGCATCCAAGACATTGGAATGGCGTCTTCCACACTTGGACAAGTCAGACATAGAGCAGACCTCATAATTTATTGGGGGAGCAACCCGTGGAGTGCCCATCCACGTCACATTGAAAGATACACGGCTTTTACTGAAGGAAGATTCGAGAAAAGCGCATGGAGGGGATACCTAACCAAAGTTAAAGCCTTAAACGTTAAGAAAAAAATTGGAAGCGCTTTAAGGAGACTGCAACGTAAAGAAAAACTTTCTATGCCTTCGCTACATGCGTATCCTTATCCAACTCTTTTGAAGAAGGGTAGAAAACTCGTAGTTGTTGATGTTCGAAAGACGAGGACTGCAGAGATAGCAGACCATTTCATTCAGGTTGAACCTAACAAGGATTACGAACTTTTACAGGCTTTACGAGCTCTGGTTAGAGACCAAGAAATTGAAGCTGACAATGTTGCTGGCATTCCTACTGAATATCTGGAAGAAATTGCCGATGTGATGGTTAACTGTAATTTTGGAGTACTTTTCTTCGGACTTGGACTTACAATGAGCAGAGGCAAGCTTAGAAACATAGATGCCGCCCTCAGTCTGACTCGAGATTTGAATATGCGAACCAAGTTTATTATTATGCCAATGCGGGGACATTTTAACGTCACAGGTGCAGACACCGTTTTTACGTGGCAGACAGGTTTTCCCTATGCTGTGGACTTTTCGTTGGGCTATCCACGGTATAATCCCGGAGAAACATCCGCAGTTGATGTTCTTTTGCGGAAAGAGTCAGATTCAGCCCTAATTGTTGCGTCGGATCCCGTGGCGAACTTTCCGAGAAAGGCAGTTGAACATTTGGTTAAGAATCCCTTGATTGTTATTGACCCTCACATGAACGCAACAGCCCAAATGGCTGATATTGTCTTTCCGTCAGCATTCGTTGGGATAGAGGCAAGCGGAACAGCTTACCGCATGGACCACGTGCCACTTCCCCTAAAAAAAATTGCTGATCCACCACGAGGGATTCTTTCAGACGAGGAAATCTTGAGAAAAGTCCTTTCAGAAGTTAGAAAAATAAGAAAAAGAAAACAAGCTGAGGCATCATAATGGAGATTCTGATAAGAAACGGCTTCGTTTACGATCCAACCAACGGGGTTAATGGCGAAAAGATGGACATTGCAGTTAAAGATGGAAAAATAGTTGAAAAAGTCGATGAGCGTAAAGCGAGAAAAATCAATGCTTCTGGAATGGTTGTTATGCCCGGCGGAGTTGACATGCACTGCCACATTGCTGGTTCGGAAGTGAACACTGGAAGGCTCTTAAGACCTGAAGACCATTTTAAAGATTTTGAACGTAAAACATCCATAACTAGGTCAGGTGTCGGGCACTCGATTCCTTCAACTTTTACGACTGGTTACCGCTATGCCAGGATGGGTTACACTACAATAATGAATCCTTCTATGCCGCCTTTAGAGGCTAAACATACTCATGAAGAGTTAAGCGACACTCCCATGGTTGATAAGGCTAGTTATCCACTTCTCGGCGACTGGTGGTTCGTGCTTGAATATCTGAGGGATAACGAAATTGAAGAATGTGCAAAACATATTGCTTGGATAATGACTTCTACAAAAGGCTATGCAATAAAAATCGTCAATCCAGGTGGGTTGGAAGCTTGGGGTTTTGGACACAACGTCCACAGCCTAGACGACCAAGTTCCACACTTCTGCATAACGCCGCGAGAAATAATCAGAGGCTTATGCAAGGTTAACAGGCTTCTGAACTTGCCTCACACAATCCACGTTCACACGAACAATCTTGGACAACCTGGAAACTACATGACGGCTCTGGAGACAATGGAGTGTGTTAGTGATTTAGCCTCCGATAACAAACCAGCAATTCACATCACTCATTGCCAATTCAGCGCATTCAAAGGTGATGACTGGCGGACACTTGAATCAGGAGCTGACAACATTGCAAACTACGTAAACTGTCATTCTCACGTAACTCTTGACATGGGGCAGGTCATATTCACGGACACGACAACTATGACTGCTGATGGACCATTTCAGTTTGGACTCTACGAGCTTACTGGAAACAAATGGGTAAACCATGATGTTGAAACTGAAACAAGCGCTGGAATCGTGCCCTTCCGTTATCGCCGCAAAAGCTATGTCCATGCACTCCAATGGTCAATAGGCTTGGAACTGGCACTACTAATTGTGGATCCGTGGAAAATCTTTATGACAACAGACCACCCGAACGGCGGTCCGTTCACATCTTATCCAAAAATTATTGCGTGGTTAATGAGTAAAAAAGCCCGAGAAGCAACTTTAAAAAGGATTAATTCACGAGCAAAGAGCAGAAGTCTTCTTCCGTCAATAGATCGTGAATTAAGCTTTTACGAAATTGCAGTAATGACGAGGGCTGGACAGGCGAAAGCTTTGGGACTTAAAAGCAAGGGGCATCTAGGAATTGGTGCAGACGCTGATATAGCCATATACAATGTAAACCCAGAAACAGTGGACCCTTCAAGAAAGTATAAGACTGTAAGAAGAGCGTTGAGAAGGGCTGGCTACACCATTAAAGGTGGCAAACTCGTTGTCAAAAACGGCGAAATACTGAAGCATGTTGAGGGCGCAACCATGTGGCTTGATGTGCAGACGTCTGAACCCTTAAAAGTTTCCGACGAAATGAAGAGAAAATTCAGAGAATATTGGACTGTTGAATACGAAAACTACCCCGTAGCAGAAAACTCTCTTGAAGTTTCAAACCCAATAATCGTAGAGGCCAGCATCTAAAATGATAAACCTATACCTTATAAAGGAATTCAGGTTTCCAGTAACAGCAGAATGCATAAGCCCAAATGTTTTCCAAGACAAAACCCGCGAAGAAATCGAAGGACTCCAAATTTGGGAGGGAAACAGACAGAAAAAGCTTGGAGAAATCTTCAAGGTTGAGGAAATCAAAACAGAAAACTTGCCAGAAAAAGAAATCATAACAATAAAGGGCGACGTAAGCAAAGTGCGAAGAATAGGATTTGGCATGAAAAGCGGAGAAATAACGATTTACGGAAATGCTGGCATGCACTTAGGTGAAGAAATGAAAGACGGCAAAATAACTGTGCATGGAAACGTCAGCGGATGGGCTGGCTCAATAATGAAAGGCGGAACAATAGAAATTCACGGAAATGCTGGCGACTATCTCGGTGCTCCATACCGCGGAAGCATCGAAGGCATGCACGGAGGAAAAATAATTGTTTATGGAAATGTTGGAAATGAAGCAGGCGCACACATAAAAAAGGGCATAATCAAAATCTATGGAAATGTGGGTCAATTTGCGGGTTTACGAATGCGTGACGGAACAATATATGTTCAAAAAGATTCTGAAGGAAGAATTGGCGCATGCATGACTGGTGGTAAAATTGTTGTTGGAGGATTTTTGGAGTCTGTTCTGCCAACCTTCACGGTAGACAGTGTTAAAGAAAAGGTTAAAATTGAAGAAGGCGAGGTTGCCATGGGACCCTTTTACCTTTTCCTCGGAGACCTTGTGGAAAATGGAAACGGCAAACTTTACGTCTTCAAAGAGAAGAATCCTCATCTAAACCATTATGAAAAACTTCTTTAAGGAGAAAGTTCTGTGAAAAAAGCCTTAAGTGTTAATCGTCTGGCATGGAAACTTTTGGATAAACTGTGTGAAAACCCAGATTTTTACGGAGTGAAAGTTGAAAAAACAGGCTCTGGAACAACTATTGTAGATGCTGGGATAGAGGCTAATGGCGGGTTTCAAGCGGGAAAAATCATAACCGAAATCTGTATGGGAGGATGTGGAAAAGCAGAAATAATCCCAAGGCGATTCGGAGAACTGGAACTTCCGTCAATATTTGTTTACACAGACCATCCAGTGATCGCAACTTTAGGTTCACAGTTTGCTGGTTGGCAAATAAAAGAGGACGATTATTTCGCTATTGGTTCTGGACCTGCAAGGGCTTTGGCTTTAAAGCCTAAAGAAATCTACGAAAAAATTGGATACAGCGATGATTCTGACAAGGCTGTTGTAGTTTTAGAGACTGACAAGCATCCGCCAGAGAAATTATTAGAACGTTTTGTAAAAGATTGTCATGTTCAGCCTGAAAATTTGGCAGTGATTCTTACGCCGACAGCCAGCATAGCCGGAGCAACACAAGTTTCTGGAAGAATAGTTGAAACAGGAATCCACAAGCTGAGCATGGTTGGGTTAAATGCTAACGTGATTTTGTATGCTTGGGGATGTGCTCCAATCTCGCCTATTCATCCAAAGTTTGTAAAGGCAATGGCGAGAACAAACGATGCAATTCTCTACGGCGGAATAGCCTACTACGCCGTTGAGTACGAAAATGAAGAAGAATTGAAAGCGATTGTGGAGAAGGCTCCATCTAAAGCCTCTAAAGATTATGGAAAACCATTCATAGAAATCTTCAAAGAAGTAAACTACGACTTTTACAAAATCGACCCAAACCTCTTCGCACCAGCAATTCTAATCATTAACAATTTGAAAACTGGCAACACATTTGAGAGAGGAGAAATAAACGCTAAAGCGTTAGAAGAATCGTTCGGCTTCAAGAATCGCTAACAAGTCAAAACCCTAATCAATTTACTATTGTTTATTATACGCTTTTTTCAGTTTTGGAGTGTAAAAGAATTTTGTGATGAATTCTTTGAAACCTATGTTTCCTGCAAGTGCACCCATTAGAATGCTCATTACGGTTATTTCTATCCATGCTTTTGGAATGACTATGGGTATCATGAAACTCATTGGTTCTCCTACAACGTATATTACTATGTAGAGAAAATAGAAGATTGTGTAGATGCATTCTGGAATATAGGATATGAGTGTTATTGGAATAGTCACGGTGGAAGACCGTGAGCTACTATTTATTTTTAGTCTTTTGTAAAGAAAACCCGCTGTCAAACCAGTCAGGGCTTTTCCAAATGGTACTCCTATAAGAGAAAGCACTCCAAGCGTGCCTATCACGTAACCAAAATAGTAACCAGCATAAATACCGCTTAGAAACCCAACTATTGCTCCTACGTAGGGTCCGCCGAAAATTGCCGCTGTAAAAGTTGCGATGTGGGACAGGTCTAACGCTGCTCCGCTTTGACCACCCAAGAATGGTGCAACATTTACTGAAATCGCGGAGAGAAGGAGACCTAAAGCACTCGTCATGGCAACAAACGCAGTTTGTTTGGAATCCATGGTCTCATCCTGAAATGCAAGGTCACGTTAGCTCTATTAATTATTTAAGAGTAGCTACTCGAAAAAGAGTACTTGGGCGAACCGCAAAAATAAATATGGCTTGTGAGAATCTTTTACTGGGAAATTCATTGTCTGAAATCCTAAAAATTTCTTCAGCTAACGTTAAAAGTTGGCTTGAAAGCGAGACTGGTTCAATTTTTATTCCAGTCCATTCGAAGGCTCAAAAATTGCTTGATGACATGCGTAAATCTCTCGAAAATCTTGCAGATGCTTCTAAAATGCTTTTGGAAAACAGTGGAAAAGAGATTGAGAAAAGAAATATGAAAACTTATGGCAGAGCCAGAGCCTTAAACAAGCTGGCACGCCTATTTCTTGATCGAATTCGCCAGATTGAAGTTCCAGACCAAGTTTCATATGATAGCTTTCGAGCGTTTGTTCAAGAAACCCAAAAGGCGTTTTTGGTAACTGAAGTTGATGTTAGAAACTGGTTTCCACGGGTTTCTCCCTTCTTCATTCTTGACAGAAGAAAGTTCCTAATGGTTTTCGAAAAATCCAAAGGATCGTTGAAGGAACTAAATGATTTCCTAACAAAGGAGTATGTTAAAACCAAAACCTTGGAAGAAACATTCCAAATCATAGACAAGCTCAGAACCCTTGAAGGTCAGATAGCAAACCTGAAGGAGCAAAAAGCAAAAGCAGACAGTGAAAAGGCTTTGCTTGAAATGGAGATTGCTGAAACACATCAAAAAATGGCTAATTTAAAAAACAAGGGAGTAATAGGTCAACTTAGCCAAATAGGTTTAGAAATAGAAGCGTTAAGCATGGAAGTAAAACATGGTTTGCGGCATCTTCAAAAACCCTTCATAAAATTGCAGTCGCTAAGCCTTCATGGTGGAGGAAGCGGCTTAACACCAGAAGAATTCAATAAACTCAACCAATACTTGGAGAACCCTTTCGAAGCCTTTGCAACAGAAGAGGTTGGCTATCCGCTTTTGAAGCAGATTCTCCAAAAGTTAGCCCGCTTATTGGATGAGGGAAAGCTAAAACTGAAGACTGATAAAGAGCGAAAAGCGGAACAAGCCATAGACTACATCCTAAACAAAAATTCCTTGACAAGTCTTCACCAAAAATGCATCGAATCTATGACACGGAAAAGGCAACTTTCAACATCAGCAGAAGTGGCGGAAACAAAAAGCGACTTGTCAAGGCTTCAGGAACACCTTGAAAGGCTGGAAAGAAAAAGGGAAAGCATTGAATCAGAACAAAATGCGGTAGAACGTGCCTACAGCGAAACGTTGGAAAAAATCCGGAATCACAAAAACCAAATAGAAAAGAACATTTTCAGTTTCATGGACAGAAAAGTTCGCATTGAATAATTTGAGGCACAGCCTTTTGCAAACAGACCTTTCACAAATCGTCAAAAAAGCCCTAGAAATCCAATGCAGCGAGTTTACCCAGCTGGTTGAAGAAACTGCACATTTGCTTTGCAAGGAAAATGGAAAAGTTGGAAACTTTAACATTTTGGGAAGGTTCATCAACCTTGAACCTCAAGGCGAAGCATTAATAATTGGCGACTTGCACGGAGACCTCGAAAGCCTAGTTCAAATTCTGAAAGAAAGCAGCTTCCTACAAAAAATGAACCAAAACACCGATGCAGTTCTAATTTTCCTCGGAGACTACGGCGACCGAGGCGAATACTCAAAAGAAGTCTACTATACAGTCTTAAAAATGAAACTCCTTTTCCCAAAACAAGTCGTTCTAATGCGCGGAAACCATGAAGGACCAGAAGACCTTATGGCTTCTCCTCATGACTTGCCCTTGGAATTCCAAATGAAATTTGGTGAAAAATGGGAAGAATCATACTCAAAAATCCGAGAGTTATTTACATGTCTTTACAATGCCGTGCTGGTTAAACAACGCTACTTGATGGTTCATGGAGGCTTACCGCCTCAAGCCAAAACAATCGAGGACTTGGCATATGCCAATACCTTACATCCAAAGCAAAGTTTCTTAGAAGACATGCTTTGGAGCGACCCAGACGAAATAACCAAAGGAACATGCACATCACCAAGAGGTGCAGGTAAACTCTTTGGCGAAGACATAACAAGCCAAGTGCTAAAAAGATTTGACGCTAAAATCTTAATAAGAGGACATGAACCCTGCGAAGAAGGTTTCAGAATAAACCATAAGGGCAAAGTCTTAACCCTTTTTTCGAGGAAAGGACCACCATACTTCAACACCTATGGCGCCTACCTAGAGTTGAAACTTGCTGAAAAACCTGAAAATGCAGAACAACTAATCCCATATATTCAAAAATTCTGAGAGTATGGTTTTTCCTAGCAGGCGGATAGGTTTTTGTGGACTTAGTTTACTCTCTCAGTTCCATCCAGATAAAGTAACAAAATTATCTTTAATCTTTTTGCTGTAGTCAATTGGTATCACTTTGAAGGTTTTGCTGATTTTAGGTGGCTTTCTGGTTTTTTTGCCATTATGAAAGAATAATAATACATTCTTAATGTTATTGTGCGAAATTGCCTTGCAACGTTTCAGAGATTCTGTCAAGATAAATTCAAGATTTGTTGCAAGCAAACTGCCTTTTAAAGGTATAGTTTTACTCTGAATGAGTTTACCTTTATATTTTTCCCTGAAGTTTTCCCAATGTCCAGAATATTCCTTGTCCCAATGCATCAGATACCATGAGAAAATCTTGTGTCGCCTTTTTTGTTCTTGTCTAAGCGTGATTCCATCTTTTCCGCGTTCGGAGAGATTGTCCCATTTGCTTTCAATCAAGTAGATGTTTCTGGGAGACACTATTATTGCATCGAACTCTCCAAAAACTGAATCGCCTTTTCTACTGCGTCTTCCGAAACTTGGGCGATAAAAAGTGAGGCACTTTGAAGGAGCAGTTTTATCTTGAAATTTCTTCAAGATTTTTGATGCATGTTGTTTCAAAGCCCACAATGTAAGAGCGTCTTCGCCATACCCCAGTATTGTGCTCATTTGAACTACCACTACACTTCATTAACATTTACTTTTCTTGGCTTATGTTTTATGAACTCTAAACCCATACTCAAACTACTGCCTGAAAATTCGTGAGTTTGTCATGAAAACATGACTTTCCAATTATTTTTTGATGAGAAAAACTAGCTCACTTCTGAACTTCAATCGTTGAACAGCCCAATCCTTTTCTT
>CAYVGZ010000022.1:0-16499 GCA_964450845.1 uncultured Candidatus Bathyarchaeia archaeon
GATTTGCACAGCAGAAGCCAGAGCCAGCAATCTTCATTTCCACAGTCTTCCGAACGGCTTCATCATCAATCTTTTTGGTTCCATACAAGGCTTCATGCAAAGGGCAATATTCAACTGTAGGCTCGGTTAGAACCTCTACGCCTTTTTCTGAAATTCGAACGCGGGCTCCACAACAGTAAATTTCATGTTCACCCTTAACGCGCATAGGCTGAACTCTCGCATAGAAAAAGGACGATGAAACTATTTTTGCTGTTCCTTATTCACCATCTCGTTAATTTGCTGTTCCATCATGTGTCCACGACAATGAACTAAGACTTTCTTGACGCCAACAACCTTCATAGCCGCATTTTTAACGTCCATGGCTAACTTGAAGGCAATGGGACAGAAGGGACTGGAAGGAATAAAGTCGACCTTAACTACGCCCTCTTCTTCTTTAACATTGGTAATCATTTTCATCTCACCGAAGGTCAAACCAGTCTCAGGGTCAACAACTTTCTCAACAGCTTCACGAACTTTGTCTTCTAACTCCGTCAAACCCTTTACACATCCACTTTTCTTCCACGAATAAGCGCAGATGCAACATATAAACTATTACCATAATGCCACAAGTTTACTTATTTTTTTTAAGATACATGCGCCAGCTTAAAGCCATGGTTCTCGGATGTGAAGTCTTCACTTCGTCCAGCCGCGAAATAGCAGTATTATGCGGTGCTTTCAAAACCATTTCTGGGTTTCTGTAGGCTTCTTCGCAAGTTTTTCTCATAGCCTCAGCGAAGCGATCAAGTTCCTCCTTCTCAAAAGTTTCCGTAGGTTCAATCATCAACGCCTCTTCGACAATGAGCGGAAAATAAATTGTCGGAGCATGCAATCCATAATCGAGCAAACGCTTAGCAATGTTTAAGGCTGAAACGCCAGTCTCGTTTTTTAAAGGTTTTGCGCTGAAAACGCATTCGTGTTTTCTTGGTTTTTCACAGTTATACGGAAGCGTCAAACCCTTAATTCCTCTAAGCTTTTTCATTAGATAATTCGCATTCAAAGCAGAAACTTCAGCCGCTTCCTTTAATCCTTCAAAGCCCAAACTCAAAATGTAAGCATAAGCCTTCAACAAAACCGCAGTGTTCCCATAAAAACTCCGAATTTTTCCAATACTATGCGGTCTATCATAGTCTAAGCGGTAACGTGCACCATCAAAAACTATGCGAGGAACAGGCAAAAACTTGGCTAATTCTTCAGAAACACCAACTGGTCCAGCTCCAGGACCGCCTCCGCCGTGAGGCGTGCTGAGAGTTTTGTGGATGTTTATGTGGACTATGTCGAAGCCCATGTCGCCTGGTCTAGCCTTGCCCAATATGGGATTCAAGTTTGCTCCGTCATAATAGAGTAATCCACCAGCCTCATGGATGATTCTTGCTATTTCGTCAATGTTTCTTTCGAAAATGCCCAAAGTGTTTGGGTTGGTAAGCATTAACCCAGCTGTTCGTTCAGAAGCGGTAGCCTTTAAAGCTCCTAAACTAACACAGCCTTCATCGTCAGATGGAACAACCACAACGTTGAATCCAGCCATGGCTGCGCTTGCTGGGTTTGTGCCATGGGCTGAATCTGGAATAATGACCTCGCTTCGCCTTTCGCCCTTTCCGTTAAACTTGTGATATGCTCTCATCAGCAAAGTTCCCAAGAACTCGCCGTGAGCCCCAGCAGCAGGGTGCAAACAAACCTCATGAGTGCCCGTTATTTCAGCAAGCCAACGCTCAAGCCTATAAAGAATCTCAAGAATGCCCTGCACAGTGCTCTCATCTTGATAAGGGTGAAGCATGCCCATGGTTGGCATACTTGCGAGCTGTTCGTTTATTTTTGGGTTATACTTCATTGTGCAGCTTCCAAGCGGATACAAACCAGAATCAACTCCATAATTCATTTCCGACAAACGCATAAAATGGCGGACAACTTCAACCTCTGAAAGCTCCGGAAGCCTAAACTGGCTTGTACGACGCATGTTTTTTGGTATGACGGTGCTCAGAACTCCAACTGCATTTTTAACTTCTTCTTCCACTTTGGGCAGAACGTGTCCTCTCCGCCCATTTCTTCCAAGGTCAAAAATTACCGGCTCATTCCAGTTTGCTTGCTTAAACATTCCATCTTCACCTTCCAGCAAGAAGCTTTTTTAAAACCTCTGCCAAACGTTCAATTTCCTCCTTGGAATGGACCTCGGTTACACAGTAGATGGCTGTTTCGCCTAGCTCTGGAAACTCTTTTGAAATATCTTTTCCGCCATGAATTTTATGCTGCAAAAGTTTTTTGTGAACTTCTTTAACGCTTATTTCAGCATCGTCAAAATTAACTGTGAATTCTTTGAAGTGCGCTGATTTGAAAATTGGTGTCTTTACGCCATCTATTTCAGAAATTAGGCGCATAGCATAATTAGCTTTGTACATTATTGTTTCGCCAAGCTCCCGTAGACCTTGAGGACCGAGCAAAGCCATGTAAACGGCAGAAGCAACAGCACATAAGGCTTCATTGGAACAAATGTTAGACGTAGCCTTCTCACGCCTAATATGCTGCTCTCGCGTTTGCAAAGCCATACAAAAACCTTGCCCACTACCATCCATGGTTGTTGTTAATCCAATTATGCGACCTGGCATCTGCCTAATCAAATTCATGTCATCACGACAAGCAAATATGCCCAAAAGCGGACCACCAAAATTCATAGCGTTTCCAAGAGGCTGAGCCTCACCAATCACAATATCCGCGTCATACTCGCCTGGCGGTTTCAAAATTCCCAACGAAGTCGGGTCAACGCCTACTATGAAAAGTGCGCCGCGTGTATGTGCTTCTTTAGCGATTTCGTCAATCTGCGTTTCAATAAAGCCTAAATAGTGTGGATTTTCAATGTAGACAGCTGCTGTTTTGTCAGAAATTTTGCTCTTTAAGTCTTCGAGGTTAATTTGTCCAGTTTCTTCGTTATAGGCTAATTGCTGGATTCTTATTCCAGCTGATTCACCATAAACTTGCAAGGTTGCAGCTCTTTCCGGATGGATAATTCTAGGAATTAAGACTTCGCTTCTTCCCGTTATGCGGACTGCCATACGAGCGGCTTCGCCTAAAGCTGAAGCCCAATCATACATTGAAGAGTTGGCAACATCCATTCCCGTTAACTCGCAAATCATACTTTGATACTCAAAAAGGGCTTGAAGCATGCCCTGCGAAATTTCAGGCTGATAGGGCGTGTAGGCTGTAAGGAATTCGCTGCGTTGCACAATTTCTTTTACAACTGCTGGCACATAATGGGGCCAGCATCCAGCGCCTAGAAACGTTGGTATATCGCTATTTGTCTTGTTTTTTGAAAGTAAAGTTTCAATGTGTCTCTTAACTTCAAACTCTGGCAAAGCCTCTGGAAGATTCAAGGGTTTTTTTAAACGGTATTTTTTGGGAATATCTGCGTATAGTTCATCAATGTTTTTTATGCCTATTTCCTGCATCATTTCTTTTTTGATTTCTGGCTGAGAATTTGGTATGTAAGGGTGATTATGTCTGTCCAATGGTTTCACCGTTAAGAATCTAACCTAGATTACAATGGCTTCTTTAAGCTTTTTAAATTACTTTGACTATTAAAGCTAATATTGTATTCCTTTTGTTGTAACCATTTCCTTTGGGTATTTAACGTCTACAATTTCGTTTACAAATTCTGCCCTGTCTATGAGTTCTTTTGGGGCGAATCTTCCAGTTAAGACAACGTCAGTTTTCTTTGGAATCCTACCAAGAAATTTTAGAACTTCTTTTATATCTAGAAGCTTGCAATGTAAAGCCAAATTAATCTCGTCCAAAACGAGCAGATGAGGCTTTTTCTCTTTCACAATTTTTTCAGCAAATCTTAATCCCTTATAAGCTAGTTTTTTATCTTCTTCACCCAAATTGCTCAGTCCATGCCATCCTTTCCTGCCAAATTGATAAATTTCATAGTAGGGTGCCAGCATCTTGCGAATCTTGTATTCGCCAGTATTTTTCCACCATTTTAAGAACTGGATTACAATGACTTTTCGTTTATGCCCCACTGAACGCAGTGCCAAGCCCAAGGCATTCGCAGTCTTTCCTGCCCCAGTTCCAGTGTAGAGATAAATTTTGCCCATTTAACCCCTTCTTTTCCAATGTTTCCTTCTATGTTCGATCAACCCTATTATAAGTTTTAGATAGAATTAAAGCAGAAAATGAGCTCTTTTTTCGGCATCTGCAAATGATATTTTGGTGATTAACGATTCTAAAAATGGGAGAGAAAAAAAGTTGTCTAAGAAATGGTTCTTAGAGCAGTTATTGCCTAGCACTGACTTGTTTTTAATGCTTGTTTGCTTTGCGTCTTTTCAGAAGCAGTGCCGCCGACATAGTTGATCCACCTGCACCGATGCCTGCAAGTGCTGCCGCAATCGGTATGCCAAGCGTAGTGGTTTGTGTTGGCGGTAAAGACGTAGTGATGTTTCCTAGGTCTGTTTTGATTGTGGCAATGTCCCCTTCTATGGAAACTAAGGTTCCTTGAATGTCGCCTAATGTGGTAGTAATGTTCACTATGTTTCCCTGAATGCTCGTAATATTCAGTTTAATACCTTCAAGGCTCGTTTTTATTATGCCTATGTCGGTTTGGATTATTGCAACTGTTTCATTCAATGCTTCCAATTTAGCGTTGATTTGGCTTAAGGTGACTTGTATTTCTCCTATGTTAGTTTCGATCGTTACCAGCGTGCCATTGATACTTTGCAGAGTAGCGTTTATGGCACTTATGTCTATTTGAATAGAACCTATATCCGTCTTGATTGTGGCAATGTCTTCTTGAATTGAAACTATAGTTCCGTTGATGTCGCCTATGGTGGAGCTTATGATTGCAATGTTTCCTTCAATGCTTGTTAACCTCAGTTCAATGCTGTCTATGTCAGCCTTAATGATTCCCACATCTGTCTCAATGATGGCTATGCTTCCATTTATGTCAACCAACTTTGCGTTAATGTCTTCCAAAGACGCTTTTATTGTTCCAATGTCCGTTTCTATGGTTGCTAGGTTCCCTCGTATGTCAATTATCCAAGCGTTCCAGTTTGTCAGCGTCTGACTTAATAAGAAGCTTTTGAGGGTAGTTCCTTTAAGTGTACAGTGGCTTGCGTTAACAGCCAGCGCATAGGTGCCTGCAAGAGCTTCCATCGGTATAGAATATTGCACCATGTAGAGCCCTGTGGCAACATATTGCACAGAGGCACTCAAGTTTGCAAGCAAGGTTCCGTTATAGTATAACATGGCGCTGATTTCTGCGTCGATAGGTTTGCCCAAGTAGGATACCAATATGTAGAATTCCGCCATTTCTCCCCTGAAATGTATTGAACCAACGTCTGCTTCAACATCTAATGGAGTCGTTACCGTGCCACATGCAGATGCTCTGGAAATGTTGAAAACTGCTGATTGAAGGAGGAATATTGTGCATGCTAAAACCATCATAGAAAGATATGTTTTCCTATACTTTATTGTAGCCATATAACCTTTCTCCTCGTTCTTTCTGACACATAATTTGTCCTGTGGACACCATTTAACCAATATTTCGAATTCAACACTATTACGTGCAACAAAGTCGAAAATTATAGATGCGGTTGAGTCGTTTAGCGTCAGCAGTTTAGCTTTATCTAGTAAGTGAAACATGAATGCGAGGATTTTAATTGTTAAAAAACAAGGCTTTAATAGGATCATGCCTTCATGTTTTCCTTGGAGAATCAGCAAATGAAATATGACTATGAGGAGTTGTTAAGGAGGGCACGTTCCCAAATTCCAGACGTCTCTTCGAAGCATGAAAGGCTAGAACTGCCTAGGTTACATCAGTCAGTTATTGGTATGCGTACAATAATCTACAATTTCAAGGAAATCGCCGACGCCTTAAACCGCGACCCACAACATCTATTAAAGTATTTAACGCGTGAAATGGCAACAGCAGCAACCATGCAAGAATCGAGGGTTATTTTTCAAGGAAAATTTTCGCAAGAAACTTTGGGAAGACTCATACAGAGGTATATGGAAAACTTTGTTTTATGCCCAGTTTGCAAGCTTCCAGACACAAAGATTGCAAAGGAGAAACGCCTATCATTTCTAATATGCGAGGCATGTGGAGCAAAATCCTCTGTGCCACAACTCTGATGAATGAGTGTCTAAAAATTGGAAGTCTACGTGAATCTTAGAAAGATTGGAAACAATGTGCTTTTAGCTATATGCGACACTGAAATTCTCGGCAAAACCCTGCGGGAAGGTAAAATAGTTTTCAATGTAAAAGAAGAGTTCTACAAAGGCGCAAGAGCAGCTGTTGAAGAAGCCGTAGATATGATTGCAAACTCCACGATAGTGAACATGGTAGGCAAAAACATAGTCAAAAAAGCAATAGAAAAGGGGTATGTGCACCCGGAAGCAGTATTAAGCATAGAAGGCGTACCGCACGCTCAAATAGTGAAAATTTGAAGCTGAAGCACGTAAAGGAATAAGCATACTTTTAAAGAAGATATATACTTCTTTTAGAGAGATATGTTTGAGGTGCTTGATTGGGTAAAAAGAAGGTGCTAAGCGAAGGAGAATTAAGCGAGATGATGCTCCCATCCGCAAACGATGTTTTAGGCATAGCTGTTAAGCTGCTTGGTTATGACCGTGTTCTAGTCAAGTGTCAAGATGGACATGAACGTTTATGCCGCATACGCGGTAAGATGAAACGACGAGTTTGGATACGTCAAGGAGATGTTGTCGTTGTTTCTCCTTGGGATTTCCAAACTGACAAGCGTGGCGATTTGATTTGGCGTTATACAAAAGCCCAAGCGGACACGCTCCGCAAAAAGGGCTACTTAACCATCTAAATTATTATTTATAAATGGAGAATCGCTTGTGTCTTTTCGGAAGCACGTTGACAAAAAACTTTACAAAAAGGAAACAGAATACGAAACTGAACAGTTGATGAAGGAAAAGCGAAGCGAAGAATATGAGGCTTTGGAAGAGGTTTTCGACCGCTCAACCCTCATGGTAATCTACGATTTTTTGAACAAAGGCACAATAAACGAGATTCACGGTGTTGTTAAGGCTGGAAAAGAATCACGGATTTACTGGGGAAAAAACGAACAAGGAAACGAGTTGGCAATAAAAATTTATTTGACTGTTTCAGCAGAGTTCCGCAAGGGCATGCTTAAATACATAGAAAACGACCCAAGATTCAAGGGCTTAAGACACGACACACGCTCACTAATCTTTGCATGGGCTCAAAAAGAATTCAAAAACCTAGAACAAGCAACAGCCGCAAAAGTGAGAGTGCCAAAACCCATAGCTGTGAAAAACAACGTGCTCATAATGGAGTTCATCGGAAAAAACGGCGTGAGTGCCCCCTCGATGAAGGAGCAAGTGCCAAAAAATCCTGAAAAAACCTACGAAACCCTACTGACCTATTTGAAGAAGCTTTACATTAAAGCCGAACTTGTCCACGGAGACGTGAGCGAATACAATGTCATGATTTGGAAAAGCCATCCAGTACTCTTCGACATATCGCAGGCTGTTCCGCTTTCGCATCCTATGGCAAGTTTCCTTTTGCAAAGAGATTTAATAAACGTGAACAGATTTTTTAGCAGGTTAGGCGTTAACGTTCTACCCATTGAAGAATGCTATAAGAAGGTGACAGGTCATGGCAAGGGCTAGCACATTTCTAAGAATCCCAAAAGAGCGAGTAGGAGTTTTGATAGGGCCTGAAGGAAAAACCAAGAAGGGCATCGAAGAAAAGCTTTCGGTTGAGCTTCAAATAGACAGTGAAACGGGTGGTGTTACTGTTATGCTGGCTGAAAAGGCTGAAGACCCTTCTCTGCTTTTTAGGGTAAAAGATGTCGTAACAGCCGTTGGAAGAGGCTTTTCTCCAGAACATGCTTTCCGCTTAATCCGCGATGAAGAAGCTATGCTAGATGTTATTGATTTGCGTCTTATTTTTGGAAAGTCTGAATCTGATATTAGACGCGTTAAAGGGCGAATAATTGGGATGAATGGTAAAACCCGCAGAATAATAGAGGAATTAACGGACACTAATGTGGCTGTTTATGGACACACAATAGGCATTATTGGAAATATTGAACAGGCTCAAGCGGCAAGAGAAGCAATTCAAATGCTGATTAATGGAAGCCTGCACAGCGCAGTCTACAGGTTTCTACACAGAAAACGGAGAGAACTTAAAAAGAAGATGTTGGAACTTTGGGAAAAACCTCCAGAAGAAAAGTAGAAAATATACCCATATTCAAAGAAATAAATGGAAAGATAAAAAGGGCAAGAGAAGCTCTCAAATTAATCAACTATGTAGCAGAAGATGTTTCGGCACAAGAATTCCACGATTATATGGCTGGCGAAATATTCTCTGAAGACACAACTACACTGCAAGATGTTCTTGGCAACGAGTTTCTGATGGTACATGAACTATCAGAGATGAGCGAGCTAAAAAAGATGGGAAGAACAATTGACAAGCGAGTAATTGTAGATTCACCCAGAACTGTAATTTACGAAGCTCATTTCAAAGCTATGGAATTGGAGCTTCAATATGCCATGTTTAAGAAGGACTATTTCTGGGTTAAAGTTCGATTGAAACAGCACAAAGAAACCGTCCTAGAGGATGACCCGAACCTTCCTGAACCGCTAAGACCAAGAGGCGAGGAAATATTCCATAAATTCAGTAACTTGGTGAAAAACCGTAATATATTATCAACATAGCTGTATACAAAAGCATCAACGAAAATCCAATTTTTCGTTTCTTTCGCATGATATAATTGATAAGAATCGATTTTCAACAATTCTAGTAAGTGGCGGGCTCTCCGCACTCAAGATCCCAATCATTTTGGGTTCAGCGGGGCCAGAGTCGTCATCGCCCACCATGCAAAATTAATGTAGGCTTAAATAAAAAGTTATAGCCTCCGTGAAGTATTGAAAATTATGCTAAAAAACATTCAAATTTTTCCATTGGCTGCGGAAAGCTTCGGCGTAAGGTCCATGTGCACATATGTTGAAACTCCAGATGTAAGAATCCTTTTGGATGCTGGAGTTTCGCTTTGTCCAAATCGCTTCGGTTTGCCTCCACATCCGATGGAATTTAAAGCCATAGAAGAGTCTCGCAGAAAAATTGCCGCAGCCGCTGAAAAAGCCAAAATTGTAACATTGAGTCATTACCACTTCGACCATCATACACCTTCTTATGAAGATTGGCTATGCAATTGGACGGCAGCATCGGAAACTGCAAGGCAAATCTACGATGGAAAAACTGTTCTGATAAAAAATCCAACGGACAAAATCAATTACAGCCAGAGACGCAGGGGATGGATATTTCAGAAAACTGGCGGAAGATACGCAGAAAAACTTGAAGTCGCAGACGGAAAAACCTTCAATTTCGGAAAAGCTACAAAAGTTAGATTTTCAGAACCTGTCCCCCACGGACCTGAAAACTCAGCCCTAGGCTGGGTTCTAATGAACACTATAGAATATCAAAATGAAAAATTCATGTTTGCACCAGACATCCAAGGTCCCATGCCAAGCCACACGCTCGAGATAATCATCAGAGAAAAGCCTCAATTGATAATGATCGGCGGACCACCATCATACCTAGCTGGATTCCGGGTTGACGAGAAACAAATTCAAACTGGATTAAAGAATTTGGAGAAAGTTGTTGAGACTGTGCCATGCACTATCTTGGAGCACCATATTTTAAGGGACGAAAATTGGCGAGAAAAAACAAAAAATGTTTTCGACAAAGCCAATAAAGCTGGATGTGAAATCATGACCGTAGCCGAGTTCTTAGGCAAACAAAACGCTTTCTTGGAAGCTGCAAGAAAAAGGCTTTTTGTTGAAAATCCTCCACCAAGAGAGTTCGAAAAATGGATGCGAGAAAGCATCGATATGAAGAAACATGTCAAGCCTCCAATTTAGTCTCTAATTAGGTTTCGCAGCTTAACTATGTCCTCAGATAGGCGTTCGTAACGTATTCCATGAAATGGTACTGTCAGCCCTTTCTTTTTAAGTATAGACCGTAATTCCTCTATGAGAATTCCAGAATCGGTTACGCCGCAGCTTGGGCTTCCATCAACGCCTATAACGATTTTCGCTGTTATCTCGCCCTTAAAGTATTCTTGGATTTGTTCAACAATTTCTTCTGCAATTTTATTACAATGACTTCTAAACTTTGCATTGTCATATTGGTTTTTGGTTTGAGTTTCTCTTAGTATGCCAGCATACGTTAATTCGGGACACGGCATCTGAATAATGCCCATATCATTATGCATCAAAAATTCTACAATTTCAGCTATTGCGCTTGGTTTTTTCGCTAGACCAAAAACGCGGGAATTTTGATTTAAAATGCAATGTGCAACTATGGCAATTTTTCTGCTTCTTTTGTCTTCTAACATGTTGTTCGCATCCATCTTGCAGAAAGCATCAGTTGGCACTTCACTCTAACAACTTTTCGTTGATTATTCTTCTTTCGTCTTCCTTTATTTGCTCAATCATGTTCTCAACAATGTCTTTATCTGTTGTTAGTCTGCCGATAACGTGGTGGCTTCCTTTAGTAATCGAAGCTATGGCTTCTGTTACTAAAAAGCCGTAGGTTTCGCGACCATACAAGTGAGGATTAGTATTTATGACTATTGTGTGTATTCCCTCCCGCTTAATTATTCTTGAAACAGTCATTACGTCCTTCACAGCTATGTCTTCATATTCTCTAACAATTATACGCACTTCTTCTATCTGCCGAACCTCACCAGTTTCAAGGCTTCTCTGCAGCGGAACGTTGGCACTTCCATCAGTTATTATCACCAATGCAGAGACTGTTGAAGGATTTCGCCTTTTAGCTTCTTTTAAGACTTCCAAAGCCTTTATCATTCCAGCAGCAAGCGGAGTGAAACCACTTACGCGCAAGTTTAGAAGTTTGTTGGCTACAACTCTTAGGTTTGTTATGGGGTGCTGAACAACAATGGCTCCTGTGTCTTTAAGTGCAACTATTCCCACCTGATCCCTGTACCTATAAGCGTCTTTGTGAAGATTAAGTAGAGCTTCCTTTACGGCGTCCAAGTTCAGCAGCATTGAACCGCTTAAATCAACCAAAAAAACCATTGTTAACGGAGCCTTATGCAACCTTAATTTTTCGCGTACATCCTCAAGGTTGATCTTCAAAGAAGTCTCAAAGGTTTTTTCTCGGTTTTTCTGTTTTCTGGCTGCTGCCCGAATGGTTGCGGGCAAGTGAATGTCCATGGGTTTTCCATGTGGAAACTTCCACCCGTAAGGTTTGCCTCTGTGTAGGGTTGTGACCGCTTGAGCATGTCTTCCAGCATAGGTGCTTCGCCCCTTGTTCTTGGTTTTTCCCATCTTTAGAAAAAATTTAGATGGAGAAGTGACTTTAGTCATTAAACTACCAATAATCGGTAAGCCTTCTGAAACCTTTGGTTGTCCAAGAGCGTTACTGATTGTAGGAATGCCCTTTAACTCACCCTTCTTTTCTTCAAAGCTTTCTTTGTATGTGTCGCCTTGAAGTTTATCAGAACCAACTTGGAACCCATCGGTAACAGGCATTTCTTTTGACCCTTTTCTTAAACGTTTTCCAATTGCGAAAAAAACTCCACCTAAGATTCTAGTCAAGCGAAATAAATATTCAGACTTTTTTGCTTGAAGTTTATTCTTAAGATTTTGTTTTTTTACTTTTTCTTCTTCTTTTCTAGTGGCGTCTTTTTTAACCCAAAAAATGGCTCTTCCCTTAAGAAACTTTGATTTTTTAACCTTTTCTTCAGTTGTTTCTCCTGTTTTTTTGACATACTTAACTTTCTTGATTTTTGCTGAGAATACTTCAGTAATCTCTTGCGGTGTTGCTGGTTCAAGGAAGCCTCCTTCTCTCGTTCTATGGCTCAAGGCGAATTCTGCCGCTAGCAAAACGTCATCTAATGTTACTTCTTTTCTATTTTCAAAGGCTGCTAGTGCTGATGCTGCTTTTGCGATAACTATGTCGGGACGCAAACCGTCAACTTTTAAGTCTAAACATGCTTGAGAAATGCCTTCCAAGAGGTTTTCAGGGATAACAACCTCCTTTAAGACGTTTCTTGCCTTTGCTATTCTGTTGGCTAGTTCCTTTTGTTGAGGCAGGTATTTCTCATAGAACTTTTCAGGATTAGCTTCAAATTCTATATTTCTTTTTGTGATTTCAATTCTGTCCTTCACGGACGTTATTCTTTCAACTGTAACCGATACTGGAAAACGATCAAGAAGCTGTGGCCTTAGTTCTCCCTCTTCAGGGTTCATTGTTCCAATAAAAATGAAGCGGGACGGATGGCTTACAGATATTCCTTCTCTTTCAACAATATTCCATCCAGTAGCTGCAGCGTCCAGCAAATCATCTGCGATGTGATCTGGTAATAAGTTAACTTCGTCTACATATAGGATGTTCTGGTTTGCCTCGGCAAGAATCCCTGGCTCCAGTGCTTCTATTCCATACTTTATCACCTTTTCCACATCTAAACTTCCAAGAACTCTGTCTTCTGTGGCCCCCAGAGGCAGGTCTACAACAACCATTTCCTTCTCTTCGGTGGGTAGTTTTTCCTCTTTCTTGTATCTTCCACTGCATTTAGGACACATGTTAGAGGGGTCGTTTGGACTGCAGTTAAACGGACAATTTTTAACAACCTCTATTTTTGGAAGAATGTCAGCTAAAGATCTAACAATCGTACTTTTTCCTGATCCTTTTGGTCCCCTTATTAGTGAACCGCCTATTTTTGGATTTATTGCATTTATTAAAATGGCTAGTTTAAGCTTGTCTAAATCCACGATTGCAGCGAAGGGAAAAACCAACCTTTTTCTTTGCATTGTTTTAACGGCTCCGTTCAATGAGTAGTAAAAGCGAGTTTCAACCTATTAGTTTTTAGTTGGTTGACTGCGAGGGCCGGGGCCGGGATTTGTTCCCTAGAAGGCGCAAACCTTCCAGATTTGAACCCGGGCGCTAGGCTCCACAGGCCTATAGGCTACCAAGCTACCTCACCCCGGCCACTATTCGTTGACCTCGGCTGCTCTCGAAATAGGGTTTTAGGATTTATTTATGTTTTCTACGAATAGATTATCCACAAGACTTACATTTCTCAACGTGATTGTGTCCTTTTTTCTCTTTCTTCCATGAAAAGTGGAGTTGCACGGCGTTAAGCCTTTATTAGAAAAGCTGCAATCCTATCTTGCACCATAAGCGGATGAAACAAATTGCAGCAGCAATCAAAGAAAAACAGTCAACTTGCACTACTGGGAGCAGCACATTCCCTCAACCATTCACTCTTCGTTATTGCGCCGCCTCTTCTAACTTTAATTATGAGCGACCTAGACGTTTCAAAATTTGCCATAGGCACAGTGGCAACAATTGCCTCGCTGCTTTATGGCGTCGGAGCCCTTATAGGTGGACCTTTAGGTGACAGGATTGGAGAGGCAAAAACAATAGCTATATGCCTCGCTTTTTCTGGACTCTCCACATTCATTATGCTTGCTGCTGGAGTTACAGCAAGCATTTACATTTATGCTTTAGCGCTAATTTCAATGGCTGTTTGGGCAAGCCTCTATCATCCGACAGCAAATTCGTTGATCTCAAAAGTTTTTAAGGGCAAAGTTTCTGAATCTATGGGTTTACATGGCGTAGGCGGAACATTAGGCGTCGTGTTAACCCCTACAATAGCATGGTTTATAGGCACAACTTTCGGATGGTCTTGGGCTTTCGTTGCCTTCGGACTATTATGCGTGTTGCTTGCTTTGTTCTTTGTTAGGAATTTTGGCAAGAGCGAAAACAAAAATGTAAGCGGCGGAACGATAATTGACGCCTTGAAGATTCGTGAGCTCTGGATGCTTTTGATCTTCAACGTAGCAATAGGGCTTTTCATGAAAGTTGTAGAGTTATACTTTCCAACTTATCTCCAAGACAATAAATTAATTGACTTTGGTCTCACTAAAGAGGAACGTGGTATGTGGGCTTCCATAGCTTACACTTTGGTCTTAGCAGTTGGAGTACCTGCCCAGTGGATTGGCGGAAAAACCGCAGACAAGATTGGTTCCAAAAAGGTTTTAATAGCTACCTCGGCAGGTGTTTGCCTAAGCCTACTTTCTATACTATTTTTCCCATTCCCCATTGTTGGGATAGCCCTATTCATTGTTCTGTATGGTTTATCTTTCTACGCACACCAACCTGCACTGAACTCCCTCACGGGTTTCTGTTGTCCACAAAACCAGCGCGGTGCAGTTTATGGCATATTCTTCTTCACGTCCTTTGGCATAGGCTCCCTTTCGCAGTCAATAGCAGGATATGTAGCTGACAATTACGGAGGCTTAAACACATCATTTTACATGTTAACAGTTTTCGCCTTGGCTGCATTGGTTCTGTCCCTTAAGCTTCCAGAAAAGAAAGAAAGCAACACGTAAACTTCAATTTCGTCTTTTGTAACCGAACATCAACGAAGCTTATAAAACCATAAAATTCCATGTCTGCAGATGTTGTCACTAACATTTTTGAAATGAAAGGCAACAATGTTTTGTAAAAATAGCGTTAAAAAAGGGATGGGTTTCTTGGAAGAAAATTAAAAATCTTCTCAAAACAATCCTTGCACGTTATTTATTGAAGCACGAAAAATAGGCGAATGTACACAATTTACAATAAACAATTAAAAAAGACCCCTTAAACAGCACAAAAGAGATTCGAAAGTTTAAATCTAAACATAGGCGCATTCTTTGTAAAATATACGGAATGCGAAGTAAAGCTTTACATGATTCACGAAACAACCTAGATGTACGTCTTAATCAAAAGCGATTAAATTTAAAAATATCAGTGGCAGAAGTAATGTCGCATCACGAATTAAGTGTTGAAGTAGAACCTCGACGCATTTCAGTGTGGAAAGAACTGTGAGCAAAGAGACATGCTCGAGTGACTTTGTTAGTGGATTTTGGTGATCAGTTGGTGATTATTAGGATATGTCAAATGGCTTCTGGTTTTTGCTTGGTGGAGGAGTAGAACAAAAAGAGTCAATAGAGGAGACGGCGAAAAGAGAAGCACTTGAAGAACTTACTGGAAATCAAAATTAATCGCGTCATAAAAGAGTTTCATGTAACTTTGATTTCGAAAAAGACGAAGGAGCAGTTCATAACTCTCCCTTTTACGCTAATTCATGCCACACCATCAAGAGAACAACTCAACCCAGAGTACGCTCCTAACAGGAAAATCTTTCTCGTAAAAAAGAAAAATTGCAGAAAGCTTCTGCGTAGTTTCAAAATACCTATTGAATATGAGTGCATGAGTCCTTACTATTATGTTTCAAAGTAAGTTGTCTGTCACCACATGCTGTATGTTCGACGTGACTGATGCATAGTTAAAACTCGCACAAATTCTTATGATTCTCCAATGACTTGGATTATGACTGTTCTTTTTCTTGGGTACACGTCTGTTTCCACAAAGACCAGCGACTGCCATGTTCCAAATTCCACGTGTCCATCAATTACTGGCATGGTTTTGTCTGGAGGCAAGAGCGCAGACCTTAAGTGAGCGTGGGCGTTGGAAGGATGGCTGTATCTACCCTGTTTCGGAATTATTTCTTCGAGAAACTTCTTAACGTCACTTAAGAGACCATATTCGTTTTCTGTTAAGATTAGTATGCCAGTAGCATGAGGTGCAAACACGTGGACTAAACCGTTCCTAATGCCTGACTGAGAAACTGCTTCGTGAACCTTTTCTGTTAGGTCTACGAAGTCTATTTCGCCTTTCGTTGAGAAGCTGTAGCTTGCGTTAAAAACTTTAAAGTTTGACATGAAGCTTTCACTCCAGCAATTTCGTCATTATTATTTCGTCTATATATTTGCCTTCCTTGAAATGCTTTTTCGGAACTCGGCCAGTCTGCACAAAACCAACTTTCTCGTAAACATGAATTGCCCGTTTGTTGCTTGCAAAAGTCGTAAGCGTCAAAACCTTCAAATCCATTTCTTGAGCTTGCACCACCAAAGTCTTCATCATCTCAGTTCCGATGCCCAAATCCCTAAACCCGTCTCTGATCGCTATGCCTATTACGCCTACGTGTTTCTCGTAGCCGCTTCTTCTGTCAATTTCAGAAACTGCAACAACTTTTCCGCCAACTTCGGCGACTAGGTAAAACGCTTCATTCTTTTCCAAGCGACTGAGGGCTTTAGATAAGAAATCGATTTCCTCTTCTCTTGAAGCCTTCTCGGTTCTAGTTATCTCAGCTTTCTCATCCACGAGCGAGTTAATAAGTTCCAGCAAATCGTCCAAGTCTTCCCACTTAGGAGTTCGTAAAACAACTTTCTGGCCATTCGTAGCAGTGAAGCTTCTGACAGTTTTTCCAGCCTTCATAACCTAAAAGTAACGCTGCAAACATTTTAATGCTTTTTCAATTCAGATCCAAAAAGGGGCTTAAAAAGTGGAACTGCGTTGATGCTTTTGTATACAGTTGCCTAAGACATGCTTGCTGGAAAGCGCT
>CAYVGZ010000022.1:16599-19664 GCA_964450845.1 uncultured Candidatus Bathyarchaeia archaeon
ACTGCGTTGATGCTTTTGTATACAGTTGCCTAAGACATGCTTGCTGGAAAGCGCTGGTGAAACATAATTTTGCCAAGTAACACCGATATCACCATAACCACCAGAAAGTACATAGTCAACATAAACAAGTCAAGAATATTAACCATTTAGCCTACATAGAGGGAACAACTTCACACAGTCATAGGAAATAAGCCAGAAAAACAGCCGTTCACAAACATCCGATCTAACATCCAAACTTGGTGAGAACCCTTAAAAATGCTAACGCAAACGGCAGACCGTATACAAAAGCATCAACTAAAGCCACAAAAACCTACCGCTTCTACTAAGCGGCATTGTCTGACAAAACAAAAACTCACACACAAGACAAACCTACACGGAGCCCAAAATTGAGCAACAGACACCCTTAACTAACCAAACATTCGAAACAAAGTTCAATCTATATATAAGGGGGGGCTAGTCTCCACAGAGCAACAGAGGCAAACCATCAGAAACATTTCCAGAGCTGCGATGACAAAAATGAGGAAACTAGTTCAAAAGTTCGAAGTATTCTCGAAAGCAAAAGCCTCTAGCTTCGTATGGAGATTTTCGTCGGTTTTTATATGAGGCCCCAGCGAAGTCCATGCTTTGGGTTAATAGGTAAAACATAAAAGCCTAAACTGAGCTTCTTTACTAATTTTAGGCTTGAATTAAGCTTTAAGATTTTGAGCTTTCTAGAGAAAAATGCTGGAAATTCCTAGTTGGGTTAAGTTCGAATGAAAACAAACTAAAATACTGAAGAATATAACGAAGGAAGCTTTGAAAGAGTCCAGAATTGGAAAAAAATGGCATCGAAGTTAATTCAAACTGCAACATATGTTATTGGTTTTTGCATATTGCCAATTTTGAAATAACCTCTATAATAATTCACGCTAAGAGTTCTAATTGAGGACATACAGAAGGCTGTTAGGTTTGCCCCTTGAAAATTTTGGAAACGACATCGAGATACTTGAAAGAAATGTTAATGGAAGAAAGGTCAGGGTAAAGTGGGATTGGGGAAATTTTAAAAGCACCGAACGCTTTCCAGTCGACGACAATCTCATAAACTGGGTCATCGGACAGGAACAAGCCCTAAAAGAATGCTTTTTGTGCCTTGACGAATGGGTGTACAAGCTAAATTGGCTTGAAAAAACAAAATGGTACGAGACTTGGAGCAGCCCAGATAAGTCCAAACAATCAGCTAAAAACGTCATAAGCCCAGGACCATATCTACTTCTTTTGGGAGACCCTGGAACAGGCAAATCGTTAATCGGTAGAGCCTTAGCCGAAAAACTCACCCAAGTCTACAAGGAAAACGGTTTAAAACTCTTCGATGCCCTATGCTGGAGAAACACCGCATTACCAAGTCAACCTAAAATCTCACTTCATAACGCCGGCGAAGGAAAAAAAATCCAGCAGAGAGAACAGCTTAAAGAACTTAAAAGAAAATTCGTCACAAAGATAGGCCTCAAAGCCTTACAAGCCTTTCTTTTGCTAATCGGTCTATTTCTAATATCTCTAGGTTTCTACTTCATGTATCAGACATGGCAAACTTGGCAAGCAAACCCCATGTATTTAGGAGAACCCCTCCAAGACTACTACAATAACAACTTTATAGACTATCTCATCGGAAAATTCGTCAGTTTAGTACCTTATACTTTCATTCCAGGCGGAAGCCTAATTTTCTTCGGAGTTTTTATCTGGTGGTTCTCTAAACTTGGCGGCTTAGCAAACCTAAAAGGCATCGGCGGCGCACAACAAACAGACGTGCCAAAACTGATAGTTGACAACAGCTCAGGGCACGCGCCTTTTGTAGATGCAACCGGACACAGAAACGCTCAACTTTTCGGCTCAATAGCGTGGGACCCGTATCAAACCGGAGGCTTAGGCACTCCAGAACACCAGAGAGTTACCGCAGGAGACGCTCACAGAGCATCATTGGGAATCCTATACATTGACGAAATAAAAAACCTTGACCCAGACGAAGCAGTGACACTTTTAACAGTGCTTGAAGACGGACAATTGCCCATTGCTTTGAGGGGAAAGTGGCACGGGGGAGACACAGCTGCCATGGCTGTCTCAACAGAACCCGTGCCAGCCATAACATTCCTGGTAGGCGCTGGAAACTTTGACAGCATAGGTCAAATTCACCCAGCCCTCATGGACCGCATTTACGGTTACGGCAAAGTTGTCAGAATGAACAATGACATGCCTAACACTGTGGAAAACAGACGCAAATATGTTCAGTTCATAAGTCAAGAGGTTAAACGCTTCAACCTGATCCCCTTCAACAGAGAAGCCTGTGAAGAAATAGTGGAAGAAGGCAGACGGAGAAGCGACAAAAAAGATGCTTTAACAACGAAGTTTAGACCATTAATTTCAATTATCAAAACAGCTGCAACCCTTGCAATGAACGAAGGATGCAAAGTCGTTGAAAAACGGCATGTTCGAGAAGCCATAGAACACCATTGCAAAACAATCCAAAGACAAATCCTAGAACATGAGATTAGCGAAAGGGGCAAACTCTTAGAAATAAAGCCAAAAGGCGCTAAGCTTGGACAAATTTATGGTTTAGCTGTTATTCGTGATCCCTACAGTGGAGAAATGACTGGAAACGTCTTAGGCGTAAACGCCCACATGGCCAAGAGAAGCGAACTTCCAAGAAACTACTCATTTAAAGGCTACTACAAAGTGACTGGTGTGGCCAAGGGTCAAAGCTTCATTTCAGACAGCATAGCCAAAGTTAGAAGTGTAATCCTGCAAAAATATGGAATAGACATATCACAGGACTATTTGACGCACATTGATTTCGCCCAATCTTATGGTGTTGACGGGCCTTCAGCAGGCGTATCGATGGCTATACTTTTATGCTCACTTATTGAGGGCAAACCGATAAAGCAGGATGTGGCTGTTACTGGAGAATTAAATCTAGGCGTTGGCAATTCTATTCAAATAACCGCTGTTGGCGGCGTCTATGAGAAGATTAAGGCTGCCGAGGCTTGGGGCTTCAAAAAGGTTGTTATTCCTCAAAAGAATTTTGAACATTCCAT
>CAYVGZ010000023.1:0-19287 GCA_964450845.1 uncultured Candidatus Bathyarchaeia archaeon
GACATAAGGTGACTGGCTCAACTATAGATCATTTGGTTTCCCTCTTGGTTTTCTTAGGGGCAATACTGCTTTTTATAGGACTCTTTAATCAGACAATTCAAGCAGCAATTTTGTATCAACGTCACAGAGCCCTTGCAACTAAATGTAGTGATTTGCTTGATAACATGTTACTGAATCCAGGGATTCCGTTTGATTGGGGAAAGAGCAGCTGCATTCCAACTGGTTTTGGATTGCAGGATCCAGAATTCGTTCAGTATAGACTAAGCTCATTCTCGTTGATGCGATTGCTTTCTTCTTCTGGAGACAGAGTTTACTACAATCAAACAGGAAAATGGTATAGCAATGTATCATGGGGAACTGGTGGCGGATACTTACTTTTGCCAGAAAGTGAATGCATCAATTATTCAACTGTATCAAAGCTTTTAGGAACAAACGGAACATATGGATTTCAACTAACAGTCATGCCTACCTTAAAAGTGGATGTAACGGAAGTTCAAACGAATCCGTTAAAACTTGAAATTCGAGTTGAAGGACCCGGAAGTCCGCTTAGTGGTGCAAATTTAACCTATCTAATGTTTTGGGCGAACACGGTAACCCCAGACGGCATCCCCATTTTGAACTTTACTTCAGGCAGTCTCCAAGCAGATTTATCAGGCATAGCCTACAAGGAGTTTTCATCTAACCCGTACTTAAGAGTTGATAGCAACAGGACCGCCTATACTTTTATTGTTAAGGCATATATTGGAGGACTTTACGGTGTTGGTTATAAGTCGAGAGAAACCATAACAAGCGCTGGAAACATCATACCCTTTGTTGAAAGCTACGAAGACGGAACAATCCTTCTTGCTCACAAATGGGGCAAAAACGACCCAGGAGAAGAATGTCAAGGGGCGCTACATTTTAATTCAACATTTTATGTTTTACCAGAAAGCTTTTCACCAATACAATATGAAATACAGAATTCTTCAGGGCTTGTAAATTATGGCCAAGGAAAACCTTATCATCGTATAACTATTCCCACATCCTACGCAGGTTTTCTGGTAGTAGGTTACCGTAAAGGAAACGAGTTTGGTATGGTGGTTATGCCTTGGGGAATCGGCACTATTGGAGTTTCTGTAGTTTTTGGAGATGACCCTAGTGGTAAGGAGTGGGTTGCAACTGATATCCGCCAAGTTCTAGTTAACAACATCGCCTATCAAGCCAAGCTGGCATTGTGGAGTTACGAGGGCTATCAGGTGATTGGTTAAAATGATGCGGACAATTGAAGTATTCCTCGTAATAATCATCATCACCACAGCCTTCATAATATCCTCCTTATACGCTGTTCTATCCCAACCCCGGCAAGTTTCACCGCTGAATCTTAGAAGACTCGCATTAACAACTCTTCAAACGTTAGATGTTGATTATGATTTAAGTGAAACCGTGTTTAAATCGCCGAGTGACCTAGCTTGGGGCAATCTTCAGATAGCCCTTTCTGCTTGCTTGCCGCCAAGCATAGTTTACAACTTGACAGTTTACGAAGTGTTAAGTGGCGGAACACAGCTTTACACTTTTATACACTCTATTTCTAACGCTGAAAGTTTGGGTGTAAGCTCCGACGCTTCCTCTTATCTGGTTGCTTCTTCCAACGTGACTTTTAGCATAGTTCCGGAGAAAATTGGAGAACACGGAGGTGGAGGAACATTGTATATATTGAATTGTAGCGACGCAAACGGATGGTGGATTACTGGATATACAAGCCAAAGCCTTGCAGAAGACCTTTACAACCTACTCTCACCATACTTCATAAGCACAATAATGGTGCAAAACACGACACAGCTCGCACAAATACTAAACGGCACATCAATACAAGGGGAAACATTGCGAAATGCCACAGTCATAAACACTGTTGGAGAAGCGGTACCAATACCAGCAGGATACTATGCAAGCCTAGGTGTTGGGTATGACGGCTCTTCTTACGCTAGATATTGCCACACTTTAGGGCAGAGGGTGAGACAGTACAATTGGACTTGGGTAAGTATAGTTGGTTATCCAATATATTATGTCAGTAACACTGGTCTATTTTCAACCGAGCAAAACACGTGGGGCATCTACGGAATGAGGCATGTCGGACCACCAGGGTTAAACGCCTTCCTTCAAGGTCTAGATAACCAAGCATATTGGTACAATGATGATTGGATTACAGGAGAGCCTGGCGTTGTGTACCTTTCGTCTGAAGCCTTGTACTACTGCAACTATTACGGTATCTATCCTTCCCCGTATCAAACATCTACAAGAGCCTTGCCAGATTCAATATTAAACACGTATCATCTAACAGTAACTTCCTACATCTTCAACACGGTTAACCACTGGAATGCGGGTGCGGTTTACAAGAGCAGATATTCTGGTCTGCTTCTTGCATTGGGCTTGACTAGAACTCCAGATATTAGGCTCACGGGTCTTGGGCTTTTATGTGCCTTCAAGCCGAGACTTTACAGGTCAGAATACACTGCTTCTGGCACTTCTAGGCTTGTTGTTTTGCAGCTTGGGCAAGTAGGAGGCGCCTAGTTTGAACAATAAAGGTCAATTCTCGATTATTGCGGCTTTGCTTGTTGCTGTAATCCTCATCTCAACTGTCATAGTCACCTATTCTACAATACGTAACAGCACAATACAAAGTCAACCGCAAATTCTAAGTGCAATAGACGAAACCAACTTCGCTATAAAACAGATTTTGGGTTTCACGGTAGGCTATTATGGCTCAGTTTTGAAAGTTACAGGAAACTCGTCATACGCAAAAATGCTTGCCTTTAATTATCTCTACAGTGGATTAGAAAACATGGCAAACATGCATCCTGAATGGGGAACATCATTTGAAGTGAACGAAGCAGAAACAGACCTTAGCACATACTGGTATACAAAAATAAGTTACAGCACAGGAAACCTAGCTGTAAACTACAGTTTAACGGGACTCGGAATTTATGGAATAACTTACCAAACTTCATGCAAACTAAGCATACAAATTATAGAAACTAACTCAACGACTCAAGCATGCTTAAACGTAACCAAAGATGAAAATGAACCACTCATAAACCTTGGAAAACAGAACTTCAAATTTTACTGCTACAATTATGAGAATTCAACATGGCAACTAATAAGTCCAAGTACAGATCCAGTAGCCTTCGCAAACGGCACATATCTAATTGACATCCCATCTGGAGTAGATCCATACGCTTACATTATTCAAGTGGAGGATTCAAGAGGCATAATAGTATCGGCTTCATCATTCAGCCGCTACACATGCACATTAGAATGGAACTCCACGTTATATGCTGCAACTGGCGCAACCAACAGTACGCTGATTAATCAAGAATCTTTTGAGGGAAGCTGGCCTCCATCTGGGTGGACTGAAACTGGAAATTGGTATAGAGAGAATAACCAACACTATGATGGAATGTATTCGGCAGATTTTGATGGGAGCGGGTCGGGTGCCTCAGGGTATTTAACGACTTACTACCTTAATTGTTATGGCGTGAATTCAATTTATGTGGATTTCTGGCATAGAGATGAAGGATGCGATGCTGGCGAATTTTCGCTTCAATATTACGATGGCACTACGTGGAACAACATTGATGATTTGGGAGCAACAGCCCCTGAAAACCAGTGGCTTCACTATCAACAAGTAATAACGGACACTCAGTATTTTAAGTCGAACTTTAGAATCCGCTGGTACGCCAATGACATTGAGGACAATGAGCATGCTTATGTTGACTATGTAACAGTGACGAAAGAAGTGAGCACATCGGTGCAAGACGCAACAATCGTTGTAGAACTACAGCAAAACGGCACAATGAGGTGGCTAGGAGAAAACCTAGAATTGACAACACAAGGCAAGCCTATTCCTCCAATTCCAATAAAAGCAATTCACATCAACCAAACAGCAGCAGGCTTAAACCGTGAAGTGCCATTCCAAATAGAAGACTGGGCATCAGACTACAAAATCCCATTAGGCTTAACCAACAACGCAAGCGTCTTCAGCAGCAGAACTATGCTAGTTTTCCTAGTAAACTCAAAAGTTTCAAAAGTTACAATCTGGTGGAACGGAAGCGACACAGCAGAACAAACACCATACGCTTACACTAACCAATACTTCACTGGAGACGACCCTGATGATGGAACACTAACAAACGGCATACTAACACTAGAATTTGGAAGCGGATTCACTTTAACATCAACCATAGGAGCCTCCACATGCACAGCAAAGTTCATGCGAATCAGCGATGAAGCGAGTGTTTACGGAGCAAGTCCAGCATACGTGATTCAACAAGGAATAATAAGAGACATAGTTCACCAAGAGGCAGAGTGGGACGATGGTGCTTATAATTGCCCAAATCTTTACGCACATATCGTAATAACTTTGCCAGCCAATGCTTCTTACTACACATACCAGTTGAGATTAATGTTTATAAACTCAGAGCAAGACAGAACCATCACCGAATTATGTCCCATTGAAATAACCCCCTCAGGTTCAGGTGGTCAACAACAAACTGAAGACGGAACAGTAGGTGGCTATCCAACAGTTTCAACCTCGACTGGCACATTCTATAACTCCTCAACATCAACTTGGGAGCACCACTGGAGCCAATATATGTCAGGAACAAAAGGAGCAGGAATCATGTTTACAGACGACGCCAACAAAATGCTCTACGCTTTCGACACAATCGCCGGAAGCAAAACAGGAGCCATTAGGGTGAACACTGATAGAAGCATCGAACTTCTTCCAGTAGTAATGTCTCAAGTGCAATTCAACTACGCACTAGACGTAGCGTGGTATGGCGCAGTAGTGACATTTGATACATCAACACCAATCTACGAAGTCGCAAGCGGCAAACAAACAGGTTTATGGATAACCGTTGAACATCCACCAACAATCACAGTAACCACAGAAAGCTAACTCAAACAACAACTACAACCAATTAGTCTATAAATAGAGGGGCTCTAAGCTGTTACACGCACACACAAACACAACACCCAAACAAGCCCACAGTTACTCGAAATGTAGATTACAAGTTCATACAAGTTAAATAAGTAAAAAGAAAATGTCCTAAACAACAAAAAGGTGAAGACATGCCAACCAAAAACATATTAAAAACTAAAAAAGCCATCTCACCAATACTTGCCACACTACTATTAATCGTAATAGCAGTCGCTGCAATAGTCGTTACATACGCTTGGGTAATGACATACATGAGCAGCGCAGGACAACAAGCAGGAGTAAGGCTCCAAAAAGATTCGGAATTTTGCCTATGGCAGACAGGCAACATTACCATATACATCAGAAACGCGGGAATTTCCGACGCTGAAATTGACAAAGTCTACATAAATTCCGAACCACAAACTTTTACATGTGATCCGCCCTCAAAAATTGTCGACAAAGACGGAGGAACCATCACCATCGTAGTTAATTACGATTGGCAAACAGACACACTATATAACTTCCACATATCCCCGAAACTCGGCGAACCTTTAGATTTTAACGAAGCACCGCCTTAACCATGAACCTTATAACACACCAGTCTCTCTATCATTAAGCTTTTTGCTTTGAAAACTATTTCTAGTTCTTCCGTCAACAGAACTTCTATCAAAGAAGACTTGGAGGTCATTAGATGAATGAAATATTGGAAGGCGCTCGCATCTCTCTATGTCTTTCCTTTCTCATATACGCTTCTTGGAGCGACTATAAAACTCGTGAAGTAAGCAACATAGTTTGGATGTTATTCGCACCACTAGCTTTTACGTTAACCTTTCTTGAAATTTACACAAGCAACGGGTTTTCACAACTGCCTTATTACGGAATATGTTTCAGTTTAACCGCAACCTTCGCCGTAATACTTTTCTACTCCGGAGGTTTCGGAGGCGCCGACTCAAAAGCCCTAATGTGCCTCGCGCTTGCCTTGCCATTCTTTCCAGAAAGCTTGTTTAAGCCCCTATCAGGGGAAATTTCACAAATTTCAAAGTTCTTTTTCCCAATAACTGTTTTCAGCAACTCTGTCTTACTGGCAGCGGCAACAGCAGCCTACATGTTTTTACACAACGTGTTTTGGTATAAAAGAAGGGGCAGAAAACTCTTCGAAGAAAGATATCAAAACGAATCTTTAGGAAAAAAAATTCTCATCCTAATAACAGGCTACAAAGTTTCCACCAGCAAACTGAAGGAAAAATGGCATTTATATCCACTAGAGGACACAGAAGAAAACCCTGAAAATGGGTTTAAAAGAAAACTTGTTCTAATACCAAAAGATGAAGGCAGAAACGCCATAGTTGAGAGATTAACCAAGGCTGTTGAGGCTGGAAAGATTCAGGACGCAGTTTGGGCAACGCCAGGCTTACCCATGCTCATCTTCATCACGGCAGGTTTAATCATAGCCTTATTCTTCGGCGACATTGTTTGGACTTGCGTTCGCCTATTGCTTAGATAAAAACGTTATCTACATTCAGCACCTATCATGTTTTCAGGTGAATAGAGATTTGCTTAGTAACTTTCTCGAAGAACTGCTGACCTTTCTGAAAAGCGACGTTGAAGAAGCTAATGTAGTGGTCATGCCTGACTTTTTCCTTGACCGCCTAATAAACCTAAACTATGATGTGAAGAATTTTTCTGAAACCCTCGGAAATTTAGCTAAAAGAAAGGGTGGTAGCATAGACAAAGTAGAACAAACGGAGCTTAGAGGAGGAAACGCAATAAACACAGCCTCTGCCCTAGCTGCTTTAGACGTAAAAGTCACTCCAATAGTGTGCACAAGCAAGTTGGGACTACAACTTATGAAATATTACCTCAAGCCTTTGGCGATTGACTTTTCCCACATTAAAGTCTTCAAGAAGTTATCGATAACAACAGCAATGGAACTTACAACTGAAAATGGAAAAGTCAACATCATGCTAAGAGACGTCGGAGCACTAGCCAATTTTGGACCGCATAACCTAAATAGTGACGATTTTGAAGCAATCAAGAATGCAGATTACGTTTGTGTTTTTAATTGGACTGGAACAAGAAGCTTTGGAACAGAATTGGCTAAAAGTGTTTTTCACCACGTAAAAACAAGTGGAAAAGGCAAAACATACTACGACACAGCAGATCCTATGCCTAATAAAAGAAAGATTCCCGAATTAGTGAAGAGCGTTTTGCAGGGCAAACACGTAGATATTTTAAGCATAAATGAGAATGAAGCGATTTGCTATGCATCGCAACTAAGTAGCGAAATAGAAGAATTCAGAAAAAGATTAAGGTTTGAAGAGCTAGCAAAAGAATCAGCGAGAATTTTGGCATCGCATCTATCAGCAAGAGTTGACTTGCACACGACAAGCTTTTCGGCGACATTCACAAAAAAAGGCGAAACGGTTGTTCCAGCCTTCAAAGTTCCAATCTTAAGGGCAACAGGAGCTGGCGACGCTTGGAACGCTGGAAACATTTTAGGAGACGCCTACAGATTTTCTGACAGTGATAGGCTGACATTAGCCAACGCTGTTGCAGCCTATTACATCTCTGACACGAATGGAATGCATCCTACACGAAAACAGCTAATAAAATTCTGTGAAAAGGTGAAGCGAAAAACTGCTTTTTCTCGCTAATGTTTCTTGTGTTTTAATTTCTTCCGCACAAATGCGTGTAACAGCGTCCCCGAATTCTACAAGTTTTGCTTTGCATAATTATTTAAATACATTCTCCACTTTAACCATGGAGACTGGTGTTTGGTGAAAAGAGGTTTGGAGTCAAAACTTTTTGGCAGTTCCGGCGTACGAGGCTTAGTTAATGTTGATTTGACGCCAATTTTGGCTGCTAAAATAGGTTTGGCTGTCGTAACATTTTCTAAGGCGAAAAAGGTGCTTGTGGCTCGGGACACCAGAGTTTCAGGTTTAATGCTTGAAGACGCGTTGGTTTCTGGTTTTTTGGCTGGGGGAGCCAATGTTAATTGTTTAGGTGTTATGCCTACGCCTGTTTTGGCGTATTTGACTAAGAAGCTTAAGGCTGATGCTGGTGTAATGATTACGGCTTCACATAATCCGCCACAATACAATGGCATAAAAATTTTCGGTAAAAACAGTCTAGCCTATGGTGACGCAAGCCAAGATGCAGTTGAAAAGGTGATTGAAAACGAAAGTTTTAGGAGGGCGAATTGGCGAAACGTTGGCGAAGCCCTGTGTGTGGATGAGAGTCATTTCTATGTTGAAATGATACGAAAACGCACAAAATTGCATAAGAAATGGCATGTAATAGTTGACTCTGGATGCGGGGCAACATATAATCTTGCTGCAGTGATTTTTGAAAGGTTGGGATGTAAAGTAACACCTATAAATTCTCAGCCAGACGGGTTTTTTCCAGCTAGAAGCCCTGAACCAAATATTGAGTCTTTGAAGCCTCTGGCTAAAATTGTTCTAGAGTTAGATGCGGATTTGGGGATAGGCTACGACGGTGATGGTGATAGGGCGGCTTTCATCGATGCGAAAGGCAATTTTGTGGATTTTGACCGTATTTTAGCTGCTTATTCTACGCATGTTGTAAAGAAAAGCGGTGGGGGAATCGTGGTGGTAAATGTTGAGGCATCGATGTGCGTTGAAAAAATGGTGGAGGCACGGGGCGGAAAAGTGGTGAGGACAAGGGTTGGCGATGTTTATGTTGCAGAAGCCATAAAACAGTATAACGCTGTCTTTGGGGGAGAACCCTGCGGAGCTTGGATACATCCCCAATTTCATTGTTGCCCAGACGGGATACTTTCGTCTGTGATGCTTCTGAAAGCCTTAGAAGATGAAAATAAGAGTTTGTCGGAATTTATTGCTGAAACGCCACAGTATAAAACCCTCAGAGAAAACATCGCCTGCAAGAACGAGGTAAAATATAAGGTTATGAAAAAAGTGGAGGGAGGCTTAAGGGCTGTTTTTCCAGCGTATAAGGAATATTCAACTGTTGACGGTGTCCGCCTAGCCCTCAGAAATGGGTGGGTTTTGGTTAGAGCATCTGGCACCGAACCCCGTGTAAGGGTAACAGTGGAAGGTGAATCATTAAAAGCAGCAAAGGAAATAATGAAGAAGGGAGTGACTCTCGTCAATAAATTGGTTGGTGAAATGGAGAAATGAAGGCTGTAATTTTGGCTGCTGGAGAAGGTGTGAGACTTCAGCCAATCACATCAACGAGACCAAAACACTTGATAAAAGTTGGTGGAAAACCAATACTTGAACACTGTTTAAATGCTGTGAAAACTTCTGGAATAGACGAAGCGTTAATAGTTATTCATTACATGGAAAATGTGATTCGCCAATATTTCGGTGATGGCAAAAAATTTGGATTAAAAATTGAGTATGTTGAGCAAAAAGCGATAATTGGAACGGGCAATGCCGTAAGCCTTGCTGAACCGCACGTGAAAGATGATTTCCTAATGGTTTATGGCGATTTACTGTTCTCTGCTGATGCGGTGAAAAATGTTATTGACTTGTATGAAAAAGAAAAACCAGCCGCAACAATGGCTGTTGTCCCAGTTGAAAATCCTGAAGATTATGGCATAGTGGAACTTGAAGATGAGAAACATGTTAAGCGAGTAGTTGAGAAGCCGAAGCGTGAGGAAGCTCCGTCAAACTTGGCTAATGCTGGCATTTATGTTTTCTCAACAGAAATATTTGATAAAATAAGGGAGACTTCGTCTTCATCGAGAGGTGAATGGGAAATCACAGACGCTGTTTCGCAATTGCTGAAAGAGAAAAAGACGGTTTTAGCCGTTAAAGTTTCACAAGATGATTGGGTGGACATTGGAAGACCATGGGATTTGCTTGAGGCAAACCGTTGGGCATTGGAGAGAATGAACCACAAAGTTTGTGGATTTATAGAAAATGGCGCATATCTTGTTGGTCCGGTTACTGTTGCGGAGACTGCGCGCATACGTTCAGGAGCTTATATCGAAGGCCCAGCGTTGATAGATGAAGAAAGTGACATAGGGCCTAACTGCTATATTCGTCCTTATACGAGCGTAGGCAAAAAAGTGCGGATAGGGAATGCTTGTGAAATAAAAAACAGCCTAATCATGGATAAAGTGCATATTGGACATTTGTCTTATGTTGGCGACAGCATATTGGGAGAAGACTGCAATTTGGGCGCGGGCACAGTGACGGCTAATTATCGGCTTGACAGTGGGACGATAAAGATGGCGGTTAAGGATAGGGTTGTGGATAGTGGGAGAAGGAAGCTTGGGGCAGTTTTAGGCGATAATGTAAAGGCTGGGATTAATGCACTTTTTATGCCTGGCGTTAAAGTGGGGAGTAATAGTCAAATTGGACCTGACGTTATTGTTTATCGTGATGTGCCAGCGGATACTGTTGTGTTGTTGAAGCAAAACCTCGAAGAAAGAAAGCTAAATCCTTGATTGTTAAGTGGCGTGTTTGTGTGTGCGTGCAACAGCGCTAGACTCCCCTTTTGGGGCCTAATATGATGAGATGCGGAAGAATTATGGTTTGAATGGTTTTGCATGGGACGTTGCCGTGTTTTCATGGCGAGTCACCTTCTTTGTATTTGAAGATATCACTAGCTTACATTTTCTGCATCGATAGGCTTCTACATTTGTTATGTGATACGGATAACCTCTGCTGACGATTATCTCCCCATTTAAAAGCCTTCTAGAGAGAAATTCTATCTCCCTTTGTTTAAACCCTAAATATATGTTTTCACAACTGTTAGGCACTAGTGGAGGTTTAAAAGTTGTCTGTAGCACAGAGAAAATTTTTCACGGAAGTCACAGCATTAATGGATAAAAATGTTATTATTTCAACTACAACTGAAAAAACATATAGCGGCACGTTAATCGGCATCAACCCCGACACCTTAAGCCTATGTCTAGCAGAAGCAAAAGACCAAGAAGGAAAAACCTTACACAGGGTTTTCCTCAACGGTAACATTGTTGCCCAAATATTAAGCGTGGAAAAACCCTTCGACATAAAATCTTTAGCAGACCGTTTGGAAAAGGTGTTTCCAACGATGGTTAGACTCTATGAGGATAAAGGGTTCATTTGGGTCATGGACAAAGTTAAAGTAACAGAGAAAGGCGTAGCAGAAGGCTCAGGTCCAGCTGCGGAGCGTGTGCAAAAAGTCTACGAACAGTTTATCAGCGAAATAAAGGGCTAAATAGACCAGCGAAACTGCTGTTCCTCTTTCTTCCTTTCTTCTTGAACGCTTCTAACTAAACCAAAGGATTCCAAAATTTTCTGAGTTGTTTCAACAGCCGCATCCAACCCTGACAAGTCAACGGTCAAGTTCAAATATTTGCATAAGGCTGACAAAGTATGATGCGCAGCATTTGCATCTGGGTGCATGCCCAGAGTCTCCACCAAAAGCGAATAGCCCCTAAACCCTCTAATTTTGCCCAAACCCATCAGAACCCCAGCAACACCAAATATGTTCCCAACCATTATCTTTGCTCCAAGGCTTAGAGCTTCATTTAACGTTTCAGAATCCGTGGCTGCACAGTAGATTTGCGGGGTTGTTTTCGATTCTTCTATTTTAAACCCGCCTAGAGTAATCACGTAACGGCAACCTAACTCTTCAGCGATGTCCAAAACACGTCCACAAAGCTCATACTGCCCAAAAGTTGTTAACGCCTGCGTATTGCCATACCAAATGATTAAGTCACGACCGCCATCGCTTCTTTTGTAATAATACAGTTCATTTATTGGAGAAATAGTGCCACCTGTTTTAGTGGTAACCGCTAAATCTTGGAAGGAAGCAGACAAAATCCTGCCGAAAAGCTTAGCTTTTAACTCATGAATCAAATGCAAAGCTGCAATGTTAGCTACGAATCCTATTCCCGGCAAGCCCTCAATTAAAACAGGATTATTCAGTTTTGGCTTTTCGTAAATCTCAATTGTGCAAACCATTTTTTGGCTTCCCTTGTAATAGACACGTATGTAGAGAAAATCATAATATAAGTGTGTTTAGCCGAAATGAACCCACGCCATGTACGAGGGATAGTTGATACCGCTTCTGCTGAAAGAAACCAGAGTCAAAGCGGAAAAGTCTAGATAGCGACATTCTTGCATCTTATCTTTGATTGCGGCGCGTTGCCTTATCCAAAGGTGACAAGTTTTGTTTTTTCCAAATCTCGCAGAAACTTTAACGCATATTCAGGATTGGTTTCGTTGTATTCCGCTGAAACGGCTTTAAGGATGTCGTAGGCGTTTCGTTTTCCATCCATGAAGTTCACAAACTCGGCAGTTTTTTTGCTGAAGCTGCGGTCTTTTTCATCAATTTCCCGATACCATTCATACTCTTTTTCTCCTAAAGCCTCTTTCAGCAAGTCAAAGTTCAGCGTGCCTTTGAACAGGCGTTTAGGAATTAATCTTTTCAGTTCTGTGTCGGCTTCTGTTTCTTCAAGCTTGGCTGGGATAGTTATGGCTGATGTTTTTGCGATGAAACTCTGTATTTCTTCGAGTTTTGCAGTTTTCTGTTGAGTTCGGTTTGCTATGTCTTCGCACAGTTTGTGTATTAGAGTGTCAAGTTCATGGTTTTCTCCGAGTCTTTTTACTGATTTTATTGCTTGCTGTTCGCGCCACATTAAGTGTTCTATTTTGTTTTTGTAATGGAAAGCGGTTTTTGCTATTTCTTTGGCTTGTTCAGTGGGTTTGTCTTTGAGTTTTGGGTCTTCTTTTTTCTTGAACAGTTCTTCAACGCCTTTTTGGGCAGTTTCTTCGATTCTGATGATGCCTTTTGAAGCAGTCTGGTTTGCTAGTTGGAATGCAGTTTCAGCCGTGGCATTGGCGAGTGTTAGGACAGCCATTGTGGTCATCCATCCGACTCGTTTGAGAGAGTCTTCGCTGACTTTGTCGACGGTGTCCATGCTTGTGTGGTAGTAGAGGTCTGGCCATTGGATTAGCATAACACATGGGGCACCTATGGAGGAGTTTGTGAATTCGGCGTGGTCGCTTCCGCCGCTGAAAGCTGTGGTGTTGTAGCGGAACGTGGACGAGGAGCCGAAGACTGTTACTGTGTCGAATTCTTTGATTGACTGTTCTATGAGGCTGTAAACGTAGTCGTTTAGATATGATGGGCAGGAGTCTGGTGTGCGGTCTAAGTTTAGGGTAGATCTGCATAGTTCTTGGTTTTGGCCTACCATGTCTAGGTTTAATCCTGCTATAAAGTGGTTAAATGTGTCTTCGTGGTGAGATAGGTAGGCTACTGTGCCCAAGGTTTCAGGAACCCAGAAAAAGCGTATAGTTCTTGCTGGAGGTTCAATTTTTCCAGAATTTATCAGTGCTATTATGGTTCTGGCGATTTCTAAGAGTAATCCGCTTCCTGAAGCATTGTCATTGGCGCTTGGTTTTGGGTGGCAGAGGTGCGCGATTAAGAAGATTTCTTCGTTTGGTTTTTGTTTGCCTTGTATTGTGGCGGTTATGACTTCTTCGTTGCCTGGAAAGATTTGGGCGTCTACTTTGGCTTTAAGCTTCACGGTTTTGTCCTTTTTTAGTAATGCTCGTAGTTGGTTGCCTTGACGTTTGCTTAAAGAAAAGCCGAAAGTGACCTTGTCTTGTTCTTTTGCTGTGGGCCAGATGCTTTGATATGCATGAGCGTCTGGTATGTCTAGGCTTTCGCGGACGTTTGGCATTTCGTAGGTAATCGTGTCTGTAATGACGCCTGCAGCGCCGTGTTTGTAGACGGCTTGTTCGTGGACGAGTTTGGCTCTGCCCGTGGCTAGGACAAATTTGCCTTTTACGTCTTTGCCTTCGTAGTCTTCGGGTTTAGTGCCAGTGCCAACGTCGATGAGTTCGGCTGTGACTCCTTCTGGAGGTGTGGCTTTGCTGTAAGTGTGCAAGCATTGAGGGGTGTCTTCGTATCGCACAATCAGTTTTTCTTCTGGTTCTATGAGGCTTAATTCGGCGCTTTTTACTGTCCAGCCGATGGGAGAAGTGTAGGTCCAGTATTTGGTTTTGCCGTCTGCTGGAAACTGTTCAATCGTTGCATCCGTTAAGCCTATTTTTAATAGTTCGTTTTTGACGTATTCTGCGGCTTCGTGGAACATTGTGGAGCCTTGAATCCTGTGAAACCTACAGATTTGCGCCACAAAAGACTTAGCAACAACACCAGAAAGCTCATCCTTAACAAGTTTATTCAAATTCATCTTGAAACCACACAATTTAAGTCGCTATATTTGTTTTATATTTTTATAAGTGTGTTTGTCTGATTTTGTCTAGGTTTGATGATGGGTTTTGAGATAAAAGAAAAAGACCTGCTTGCGAGAATCGGGAAACTCGAAACTAAGAGCGGCATAGTAGAAACGCCGTTGCTGTTTCCCGTGATAAACCCAGTCATCCAACCCATACCTCCAAAAAATATAAGGGAAGCATTCGGTTTTGAAGCCATTATAGCCAATGCGTATATTTTGAGAAAACGTTTCCAGAATCAACCCGTAGAAGATGGTTTACACAAGTTTTTAGGTTTCAACAGAACCATAATGACCGATTCTGGTGCGTACCAAATCCTCGTTTACGGCGACATAGAAACAAGTCCAAAAGAAATCGTGGAATACCAAGAGCAAATAGACACAGACATCGCCACCATCTTGGACATTCCAACAGGCTGGAAAATCTCCGAGGAACATGCACAACAAACGGTGAAGGAAACCTTAAAACGAGCCAAACAGCTTTTCACCCAAAAAACCCGCGACGACATCCTCTGGGTGGGACCAGTTCAAGGAGGAAAATACTTAAACCTCGTAGCCAAATCCGCCAAAGAAATGGGCAAACTACCATTTCAAATACACGCATTGGGAAGCCCAACAGAAGTGATGGAACGCTACCGCTTCGACGTCCTAGTCGACATGATAATGACTGCTAAAATGAACCTGCCTCTGGACAGACCGCTTCACCTTTTTGGGGCTGGACATCCCTTCATGTTCGCTTTGGCTGTAGCGCTTGGATGCGACCTTTTTGATTCTGCTGCCTACGCAATTTATGCCCGACAAAACCGTTACATGACCGAAAACGGAACGTATAGGCTTAATGAGTTAGACTATTTTCCGTGCACATGCCCGAAATGCGTAAAAACTACGCCAAAACAAGTTTTGGAAATGTCAAAAAACGAAAGAGAAGTCTTTCTTGCAGAACACAATCTCTATGTCTGCAGTGCTGAACTGAAACGCATAAAACAAGCAATAAAAGACGGCAGACTGTGGGAACATTTAGAAATGCGAGCACACGCACACCCAGCCCTAATTCAAGCCGTAAAAAAACTGGGCAAATATGAAGAATACGTAGAAAAACACGCTCCAACAGTGAAAAAAAGCGGCTTATTCTTCTTCAATTCCACAAGCCTAATGCGACCCGAAGTCGTTCACTACAGAAAAAACTTTAAGGCAAGATACACACCGCCAAAGCAAACCAAAATCCTCCTTCTCATGCCACAAACTCGAACAAAACCTTTCAGCAAATCACAAGAATACAAACAATTCGCAAAGCTGCTCAAAAACGAACCAAAACAAAAGCTAAACAAAATTCATGTATGCTTCTATGCGGCACCATTCGGCGTAATCCCGATAGAACTCGACGAAACCTATCCACTATCCCAACACGAAACCGTCCAACCACTAGACAAAGAAACAATAACATACATAGCCAACCAAATAGCAGACTACATCAACCGAACAAACTACAAAACAATCATACTCCTAAACGACCCAGAAAACTGGAACAAAACAATCCTAAACACATGCAAAAAAACCTGCCAACAAAAAAACATCAAATTCAAAACCATCAACACCAAAAAACGCTCCATAAGAAATCTTCGACTTGCACTAAAAACTTAAAGTTCAACCTATATATAAGGGGGTCTAGTCGCTTCAGAGAGCCAAAAAAAAGCAAGCCACTTATAGCCACTTCACGTAACATTTTGCACCAAAACCAGAGCGAACAACCCATGATACGCGTTGATTTACACGTTCACACAACATACTCACCCGACGCATCAATCCAACCAAAAATCATAGTAGAACAACTCTACGCACATCCATTCATAAAAGCCCTTGCCATAACAGACCACAACACAGTTGAAGGCTACCACAAAGTGCACGAATTAGCCTCCGCATACCAAGACATTCTAATAATTCCAGGAGTTGAAGTAAGCACAATTGAAGGCGACTTAATAGTATTAGGCATCGCAGAACTACCTCAAAAACCATGGACTGCTGAAAACGTAATCGATTTCGCAAGGAAAAAACAAGCATTAACTATTGCCGCACACCCATACAGAGCTCATGGAATGGGTGACTTAACAAAAAACTACGACGTTGACGCAATAGAAGTCTTAAACGGCATCTCATCACCACAAGTCAATAAAATGGCTGAAAATTTAGCCAAAGAAATGGGTTTGCCTGGTGTCGCTGGCAGCGACGCACATCAAGCCAACGAATTATGGACCACTTACACAGAAGTTCAAGCCTCCCCAGACATTAACGAAATTCTAAAAGCCATCAAGAAAGGACTAGTCAAAGTTGCCTCAACAGAAAAGTCAATACATTTTTAAAACAGCAACATGCATGAATACTGCATTAGCGGATGAAAAGAAATGAGCCCACTACAAATCAGGTTTCTAGGGGGAACCCACGAAGTTGGCAGAATAGCCATTGCAGTAAAAACCGAAAAAACACAAGTCCTGCTAGATTGCGGAGTCATGTTAAACCACAAACCAGGATTCCCAATGCACATACCACCCAAAGAAGTTGACGCAATCATCCTAACCCACAGCCACCTTGACCACTCAGGAGCAGTCCCCATTTTTTACATTCACGGACAAAAACCACTATACACAAATAAACTAAATCTAGAATTAACACAAATACTAATTTCCGACTTCATTCACCTCTCCAGTTACTATTTACCATTCGAATACCTTGAACTAAAATCCATGATGAGAAGCAACAAACATGTGGATTTTGGCGTAGAAGAAGAAATTGGAGACATGAAAATTCAACTTTTAAACTCTGGACATGTTCCTGGAGGCGCACAAATACTGGTTGAAGCTGAAGGAAAGAGAGTACTTTACACAGGCGATTTCAACATTGCCGACACGAGACTTTTGGAAGGCGCAAAAATGGAATACGGCGACTTGGACGCAGTCATAATTGAAAGCACGTACGCAGACGAAGACCACACAGAACGGTTAGAACTGGAAAAACGCTTCGTGGACGAAGTAACTGATATTGTGGAAAGTGGAGGAATCGTTCTAGTCCCAGCTTTCGGAGTTGGCAGATCCCAAGAAATCGCATGCGTTTTAAACGCCCATCACTTTGAATATCCAGTCACTATGGATGGAATGGCACGCGAAGCAAGCAGAATAATGATGAATTACAAAGAATTTCTCAAAGACCCTAAACTGTTTACAGATGCAATGCATTCTGCTGATTGGGTTGAAGGCTGGAGAGACCGCAGAAAAGCTACAAAAACACCTGGGGTGATAATTTCTCCTGCAGGCATGCTTAAAGGTGGTCCAGCAGTATTTTACACGTCAAAGATTGGAAAAAAGGCAAACAACGCAATATTTTTAGTAAGCTATCAGATTCCTGGCACGCCTGGAAAAGAACTTTTGGAGAAGGGAGTATGTCTCATTGATGGAAAAATGAGGAAGGTTAAGGCTCGTGTTGCACATTTCGATTTTTCATCACATTGTGGAGCAAGCCAGCTCAAAGAAGCCGTGAAAAAACTTGGTGGAAAACCGAAAATCTATGTGGTTCACGGCGCAGAAGGAAACTGTGAACTTTTAGCGAAGTGGATAAAGAACGAGTTAGGTTTAGAAGCCAGCGCTCCAAAGGTCGGAGACATCATTAAGGTTTAGAGTGGAATTATGAAAATTGGAATCTTGAGCGTTGGGCATGTGGACTCTTATGTAATAAAAAGAATTCAAGAAAACTTGAACACTATTTTCCCAAAAACAACATGTGTACTGATTAGTGAGACGATGCCGATTCCAAGCGAATCCTTCAACAATGCGAGACAGCAATACCGTTCAGACGCGATTTTGAGCAGAGTTCACAGTTATGCTGATAACGATAGAGTGTTAGACCATGTTTTGGGAATAGTGGATGCAGACATTTTTGTTCCAAAGTTGAATTTTGTATTTGGAGAAGCAGAATGCCCTGGAAAAGCAGCCTTGGTCTCGTTATGGAGGCTTAGACCAGAATTTTATGGTAAGGTTTCAAACATGGAACTTTTTCTGGAGAGAATCACGAAGGAGGCTGTGCACGAGCTTGGACATTCTTTGGGTTTAAGACATTGTTCTAACCCGTTTTGTGTTATGTATTTCTCCAATTCCATTTTCGAAACCGACAGAAAACAAAGTTTATTCTGTACTAAATGTTATTTGAAGGCTGAAGTGGCTGTAGATAAAATAGGGTAAGAGTCTTGAGCGGCAAGTTTGGAACGGGACTAATAAATTTGGCACCTATTCTGGTAAGCCTAGCGTTTGGAGTATTTTGTGCCTTTCTAATTTTAACTTCTCCGATGGAAATTTACGGAGTTACACCCTTCCCAGAAAGTGTCGTTGGATCCTTTGGCAACGCATTCTATTTTGTTATCCTCGTGGGAGTTGGTGCGTCACTGTTATATTTGCTTTTAAAATGGAAAAATCCCAGACTGATAGCGTTGATTACTGGTATTGCTTTGACAACTGCGGTTTTTATGCTTTCCATAATTTACATATTTGCAACATTTTCAAGGTTTGATGTTCCCAACATGGAAGCGTTGACTTTGATTTTGGCTTTGTTCATAACAGGGCTAGCTGATTATGCAATTTTTCGAAAGCACAGCAAGATTTGCGACCTAGTTGTTCTCTTTTTAGGAGGAGCTTTAGGCACATTTTTGGGATTTTCAATCCCCACTTTGAGTGCAATATTGATTTTAGGTTTTTTGGCGGTTTATGATGTGTTTGCTGTTTATCATGGACCTGTTGGAAAAATAGCTCGCAGCGGGCTTGATCAGCTTCGGGGTTTAAGCTTTTCTTTTAGGGACATCCAGATGGGGTTGGGTGATTTGACGTTTTATTCCATGCTTTCTGGGCACATGTTTATCAATTTCGGATTCATATCGTGTTTAGCATCCATCATCGGCATTTTGTTCGGATGCCTATTAGCTTTTAAAATGTTGGAGAGGAAGGGAATGTTTCCTGGGTTGCCTTTTCCAATACTGTTTGGTTTAACGGCAGCTCTTCTGGCTTCATTGATATGATTTTGGTTTTTGTGTTTTTAATGTATTCAAATGCTTGATAAGACCAGACGTGTGGAGTTTACG
>CAYVGZ010000024.1:0-18991 GCA_964450845.1 uncultured Candidatus Bathyarchaeia archaeon
TCGCCTAGGCAAGTGACAAGCCTAGTTCAGCGGGTTGGTCGCAGCGGTCACAGCATGGACAGATTTTCTGAAGGCATCATCGTTACAGCTTATCCCGATGACACGCTGGAGAGCATTGCTGCCGTGCAGAGCGCGTATGAGAACAAGATTGAACCTGTGCTGATTCATGAGGCTGCCTTGGATGTTTTAGCTCATCAGGTTGCCGGGATGCTAATGGACAAAGAAACCATCGGACTTGATGAACTATTAGCTATTCTACGCAGGGCTTATCCCTATCGCGCTTTGACCGAGAAGCAACTTCTGGATGTGATAGGCTTTTTAGACAGCTTGAACGAGTTGAGGTTTGATGAAGAAGGCAGGGTTTTGAGAAAGGCACGAAAGACCAGAATGTACTATTATGAGAATCTCAGCATGATTCCCGACGAAAGACGCTACCCAATAGTCAATGTGATTTCCGACAGAAAAATCGGCACGCTGGGCGACGAATTCATGGCACTGCACGCACGGGTAGGTAGGAACATGATAGTAAAGGGCAAGGTTTGGCGGATCGTGCAGATAGAGGAGGAAACTGGAACCGTTCACGTTGTACCTTCTGAGGACCCGCTAGCAGCCATTCCCGGTTGGGATGGCGAGATGATTCCAGTGCCCTTTGACCTAGCGCAACAGACAGGACGAATGCGTGAAAAGCTTTTGGGTTTTTTGAAGGAGACAGGCAACGTTGAAATTGCGGCGGAGAAGGCCGCAAAGGAACTGACCATAAACAAAGCAGATTTGCTTGAAGCCGCAAAGGAGGTTGAAGAGCACGCTAAGCAAGGAGCTCCATTGCCCACAAACAGGCTTGTTGTTGTTGAGGCTTTTGACAAATATTTGATCGTGCATGCCTGTTTTGGCGAGATCGTGAATCGCACGTTGGGCGGGGTTTTTGATTCAGTACTCTCTGACCATGAGATTATTGTTGGTTGGTGGACTGATGGCTACAGAATTTTGATTGAAGCTAGGCATAAGCTAAAACAGCAGGAGCTTGAGACACTCAGCAAAGCCATGTTTAGCTTATCTGATGAGGAGATTGAGAAGGCTTTTGAAGAGTATATGGAGGCAAAGTTTCCTTTTTCTTACAAAATGAAGTTTGTTGCACAACGTTTTGGAGCGTTGCCTCGTGGAAAATTCATGAGCCCTGAAAAAGAAGAAAGATTGCCGTATCAGTTTGAGAATACACCGATTTATGATGAGACTTTGCGTGAGGTTATGGTTGAGAAGGTGAATGTTGACAAGGTCAAAGAAGTCATGCGTGATGTTCGAGAGGGAAAAGTCAAGGTTACTACGGTTTATCGTGTTGAGAAGCCTACGCCTTTGGCTTATCATATTCTTGAGAAGTATAGTGATGTTTCAGAGTTGATGGCGCCAGAACAGGTTTTGCTGAGCAATATTGAGAAGATGAAGAAGGCTATTGAAGCGAGAACTGCTAGGCTATTGTGCATGCAATGCGGCGAATGGACAGCAGAAAAGAAAGTCAGAGCTTTATCGGAACAACCAGAATGCGAAAAATGCGGTTCTAGGCTTCTGACGCTCATGTATTTTAGTCAGGATGTGAAGCGTTTGGCTGAGTTCTTGAAGAAGAGACGCAAGAATAAGGAGTTGTTTGAAGAGGAGCTTAAAGAGTTGACTCAGGCTAGGCGGAAGGCTGATTTGATTTTAAGCTATGGAAAAAAGGCGATAGTAGCGTTAGAGGTGAAAGGTGTAGGTCCAGAAACCGCCTCTAGAATCTTGGGAAAAATGCATCCGAAAGAAGACGACTTTTACATGGACCTTCTGAAAGCAAAAATTCAGTATTTAAGAACCAGAGAATACTGGGAAAACAAAGAAGACCATATAAGAAGCTTTTAGCCGAATAGCGTTATTTTCTGGTTGTTTCACAGAGCAATACGCAATGAGGCCACCTTGTTTTCAGTTCGCTCATCCACTTCTCGATAGCTTTTTTCTGGTTGACATCTCCTATTTTCTTCAGCTCTTCCTTTATTCTCGGATTGCTTTGCTCTAGTGACTCAAAATTTTTGCATTCTGTGAGTTCATCGCATTGGCTGCAGTTGGTCAAGTTTTTCTTTAAGGCACATATTCTGATTTCGCATGTTGGATTTCCACCGCCGTTTTTGCAGCCTGAGCACAGTGGCATGGCTTTTATGCAGGCGAGGCTTTTTATGAACTGGTTGAAGTTGAACTCTTTCGAAGCCCACTTTTCTAATGCGGATTGACTGCGTTTGATGATTTGCTCGTATTTTCTTGTTAGTTCTTGTATGGCGTCGTTGCCGCCGAGACAGCCTCCACACCAGATTCCGCAAAAACCGATTTGGTTTTTAACGTTTTCGAAGCCTTCAGTCAATTGACATTTCTCCATGTTGTTAAGAAATGTCAGAAGAGAAAAACATGATATAAATGATTTGGAAAAACCAGGGAGGGCGTTGAATCTCTCTATTGTGAACTCTTGAGGCTTTGCTTACAGTGATATTCGACCGTTTTTTATTATTGTTTTTCCGCCAACTTTGAGTGTTGCTTTGCTCAGTGTCGCTGCTATGCCAAATGATGCGTTGTTTTTTCCGCCGATGTACTCGTTGTCTCCGATGCCTATTTGAACTGCTCCTTCAACAATGTAGTCCATCAAATATCCGTACTCTGCTTTGGGGTTTAAGCCTATTTGTAGATAGCCTATCTTGTCTTTGTCTCCTGAGGCTTTCTCGAACTGTTTGGAAATAGCTTCCACATTCTTCTTCGCTGTCATCGATGTCAGTTTTCCCTTTTTGAATCCAAATTTGATGCCTGATACGTTTAAGCCCACACTCTGCAGTGGTCGGTCAAAGATTACTTTTCCGTTTCCGCTTGTTTCAAGTATGGTTGTTAGCACGGACCCAGCTGGCAGTTGTGAGTCGAGGGATTTTTTGCGATATCTTTTTTGTCGATTATTCCATCGTCGACGTGGACTGGTCTTTTGGCTAGTTCGAAAGTGAGGTTGGTTCCATTTGGTGCAGTGAGATGTGCTGTGCGGGCTTTCTCAAGAATTGCTGCGATGCTGCGTCCCACTTTCGCTATTTTCTTCAGATCCATTGTTAAAGCGTTGTTCACTACTTTTTTCCATTTTTGGAAATTGAAGCCATAGACTTTGGCTCTTTCTGCGGTCACTAGTGCTAATGGAAGACTAACGTTTCTGATTTTTCTCTCTATGTTTCTTGGATAATGTGCCTTTCTTTCTCCTTCGCTCCAAGCGTTGATTTTTGAAGGAGACAGTTTTTTCAAGCCTTCAGGGTTTTTTGGACCAAACAGGTTGATTGTTGCTGTTTCTGTTTCGGTGAATGCTTGGCATATTTTTGAAGGAATCTGTAGACTTTCTGTTGACAGTTCCCTAAGAAATCCGTAGTAGTACTCGTCCGTCCAGAGGCATATCATAGCGTCTGCGCCTTGTTTGAAGCATTCAACCGCCATGGCATTAGCCACGTCAATTGTGTGATCCCAAGTTGTAATTATAACGACATCACTTGGGTCAATTCTCAACGAGTCTCTAACAACTGTTTTTGCCAATTCCTCATACAATGCACTTATCACCCCCTCAGAAAACAGAATCGTACGACCCTACATATAAAACATAGGAATAACAACGTACAGTCCGGCTGCCTGTTCAATCTATATATGGAGATGTCGTTTTCACTCAGAAGGTTTGTGGCTAACAGATAGAAGCCCACGACAGAAACTGCATAGTGAAAAAAACTAAAGCATTTTAATCCGCTATGCAACCGCTTCAATCCTTAGATTTCTTCACTAGAGGATAATCCTAAAAAGGTTAAAAAGAAATTAAACCTAAAAGACAAGATGTAAGAGTTAAGAAGCATGTGGTCAAGAGAAAAAATAAACGCTTCCTTATTGAAACATTATCGGATATTCCTTACTTTTTTCATAATAGGGGTTTTGGTTTTGTCTATATTGCTTCCATATAATAGATTCACATCTTCCAAAGGCAATTTTGAAAATGAAGTCAATCCAACGATTGTTAATGGTATTCTCACTGCAACGGCAATCGTTTTTGGTTTCGTGGCATTCGAATTAAGAGAAATAAAATCGTCTATTATTGAAAAATTTGTTTTGTCTCTTCCTCTGTTATTTTATTTGATGATCACTCTAGAATGGTATTTTATAGCGGCTACGGTTGGAAAGATAACAATGGTCTTGGTGTTTGAGATCACGTCAAACTGCCTTTTTAATATCCTCTACACAATTCCTTTAACAATTGCCAAAGAAATTCATGAAGAACTAGAACAGAGAAAACAAGAAAAGTAAAAAAAGCCACCTAACAGTATTACATGTAAGAAATGCGGAAAAAACTTATAGCATAACCAAAAAAGCTTATTATAATAGAGCGTAGAGCGAACAGAAATGAGTTTAGAGAATAAGTTTAGCGTGAAAGCCTATCTAGAGGGATTTCATAAAGTAGAAATAGGACAAAAAGTAGCTGACTGTGAGTTCGGGTTTGATTCTAAACGTAATCAATATTTCCTATCTATGATTATCTCTGCTAACAGCATGCAAGAGGCAAAGCATAAAGGTGAATTGAGACTAAAGCAAGTGCTGTGTTTTCGTCATATACAATGGAATCTCCTATTCAATTAGCACTATTGGTGTTGACCAGATTTCTGGTGAACGACCCTTCCTACATTCTGTTACCATAATTTTAGGAAGGCTAAGATATTTACCTCTCAGTAAGGAAAGAATCGAAAAAATCGTGACCTCTATAGAACTTCTTGACAAACTTCCAAGCCAAGAACAGTCAACAAAGAGAGTAGATAGAGCAATAAACTACTTTCTGAAAGGGTGTTTCTTAGAAACACGATTAGACAAATACGGACGTTCTGAGTCTTTTTTGAATTTTTACAAAGCTGTAGAAATTATAAGTCATGATTTTATAAAAAGTTTCAATAAAGAAGTTAGCGGTCAATTGGAAACTACGCAATTAGGAAACCTAACTGAACGAGAAATTGAAAAACTGCGAACCTCGAAAAGACTAATTCAGTTTACATGTGGGAAATTGGGAACAATTAACATTTGTGACATATCGAGAATTGTTGAACTTCGCAATAAATTTAGTGCTCATGCAAGCTTGGAAGAAGCTAATGTGTCAAAAAAGGAGATTGATGATTGCAAAGTGCTTGCGGCAAGAAGTATCATAGAATATATAAACTACGTTTACAGGAGTCTCTTGGACTCCCCTACCCTTTGAAACATCTTGAGTTTTGATTTAACCTTAAAAAATCTTGAAACGTATCTGATATTTTGCGATAGGTTTTTAATTTTGGTTTGATATTATTCTATTAGTGGTTAAGTGCGGAAAAAGAATTTTGGAATGTGAAAACGTTCAGGAATTCTCGTATACCCAATTCCGCACTTGACCATTCTTTAACCCCACAATTTTAAGCGATTTTATCGTGTCTTCTATTTATAGGGGAGAGGGGGGTAGGTTACTCACACAGAGCCTCCACTTATCCAAACTTTTCAACACTTCTCAGTACTAATCAAACTTCTGACACCTCGTTTAAATTTCAGCCTCTTCTCTTACCCTAATACAAGGAAAAGGAGGGAAAAAGCCTCAACCAAAAGTTGAACCTATATATAAGGGGGGTCTAAGCACACAGAGAGCAACAGAAAGAAGGCATTCATAAGAGTTTGATGCGTTAACCCTTAATAATATGACATCTTTAAAACAGCTCTTGAATTGGTGTCAAAATGAGCGAAAAGAACAGTGAACCGTCACAGCTTAAGTCAACTTTAGGCTTATTTGATGCCACAGCCATAAGTGTCGGCGCAATAATAGGCGCAGGTATATTCGTTGTAACAGGCATTGTTGCAGGCTTAGCTGGTTCAGCCCTAATAGTTTCCATGCTTGTAGCCGCAATAATCTCCATGTTCACTGCATTAAGCCTCGCCGAATTAACAGCTTGGCAACCAAAAGAAGGAAGTATCTATGAATACACATACCAACTAATCTCTCCATTCGCAGGATTCTTAACAGGCTGGATGTGGATACTATCCAACACATTCGCAGGTGCAGCAGTCTCGCTAGGCTTCGCTAATTACTTAACAGCCCTATTTCCAATTTTACCAGCCAACTGGATTGCAGCTGTCCTCTGCATAGCCTTCACGACACTCAATTTCTTCGGCATCCGCCAATCAGCCCTCATGAACAACTTCTTAGTCGTAGCCAAACTGCTTATCTTGGCATTCTTCATCATTTTAGGCGTAGCATACGTTAACTCTTCAAATTTCACGCCTTTTGCTCCCTTTCAAGTCGGAGTGCTTTACGGTGCATGCTACATTTTCTTCGCCTACGGCGGATTCGCAAGAGTAGCCGTAGTAGCAGAAGAAGTCAAAGACGCAAAAAGAAACGTTCCAAAAGCCATACTGCTTTCACTGGCAATATCCACAATAGTCTACATACTTGTCGGCGTAGTAGCTGTCGGACTCGTAGGAGCCCCTAATTTGTCAAACTCAAGCTCACCAGCCTTAACTCACGCCATAAACGCTACAGGAAACACAACTGCCGTCTACATAGTCTCCGCTGGAGGATTATTAGCAACCGCAAGCGTGCTACTCACATCAGTTTTAGGAGTTTCCCGCGTGGCATACGCAATGGCAAGAAGAAAAGACATCCCACAAGCCTTATGCAAACTCCACCCAAAATACAACACACCCTACTATTCAATATGGATAATAGGCACTTTAATGGCACTACTCGTTTTATTTATAGACCTTACAAAAGTCGTAGCCATAAGCACCTTCGCATTACTCTTCTACTACGCCTTTGCCAACGTTTCCGCTCTACGATTAAAAGTTCAAAAAAGACTCTATCCACAACTTGTGCCAATTTTAGGCGCAATCACGTGCCTAGCACTATTAATCTTCATTCTTTTCGCTTCACCACAAGCATGGATAATAGGCGTTGCAGGCTTAACAGCAGGAGCAGTCTATTACATAGCCAAAAACAAGTTTCGCTTCTAAGATAAGGTTACTTTCCCTTCCTTTTCAACATGTTCTCCAATATTGGACGCAGCTTCTCGTTTTCCGCTTTAATCTTATCCTTGCCCAAAGCATGCATTTGCTCCGTCATCTCCCTAACAACTTCCGCAAATTTTACACCTTCAGCAGCAGAAACATATTCCACACGGAACCTTTCAGGACTTAGTCCAAGCTTCTGCAGCATCGGTGCCAAAGCATCCATTCTGGCTTTCATTTTCCAGTTTCCGCTTATATAGTGACAATCGTAAGGCAGGTGACATGCGCCAACCAGAACGATGCCAGCACCTAACCTGAAAGCTTCCAAAACAAAATCGCGGTCAACCCTTCCCGAACACATAACCCTTATCGGGCGAATTGTCGGCGGATATTCAAATCTGCTTGTACCTGCCAAGTCTGCCCCTGCATAACTACACCAGTTGCAGAGAAAAGCCAAAATCTTGTCTTCTGGGTCTTTTTCAAGAGCAGCCCTTATCTGAGCCATTATTTGCGCATCTGTAAAGTGCATCTGCGTTATCGCATCTGCAGGACATTCTGCCACACATGTCCCACACCCATGACACATGGCTGTTATTACTTGCGCAGGCTGTTTTTCTTCAATCTTGATTGCTCCATACGGGCATCGTTCAGCGCAAATACCACATTTACTCGTGACATTTCTGCACTTGCTAGGGTCAATAACTGAAACTATCGGTTCAATCTTCCATTTTGGCTTCGAAAGCACAGTTGCCGCTCTTGACGCTGCACCGCTGCCCTGTGAAACGCTGTATGGTATATCCTTCGGTCCCTGACATGCTCCAGCTAAGAATATTCCATCAGTAGGCGTATCTAGCGGCTTGAGTTTGGGATGGCTCTCCATGAAAAAGCCGTCTGCACCACGAGTTAGATTAAGTATTCGTGCCATTTCCTCTGTACCCTTCTTGGGTATGGCTGCAGTTGCCAGAACAACCATGTCAGCCTCCACCTCTATAGGTTGACCAAGAGTCATGTCCTCAGCGTGTATAATCAAATTTTTTGACTCTGGAACCTCAAAAATGCGACTTACTCTTCCACGAACAAAGTTTACGCCAAGCTCTCTTGCACGTTGATAAAATTCCTCATAGCCTTTAAAGTTGCTCCGCATGTCCATGTAGAAAATGTAAACTTCCACATCTTCCTTATACTTCTCCTTAAGCTGAACAACATGCTTCAAAGTGTACATACAGCAGAAATTTGAACAATATGGATATTTGTTTGCGTCACGCGACCCAACACATTGAATAAAAGCTACGCTGTGTGGTTTCTGCCCATCTGAAGCCCGGACAACCTTTCCCGCAGTTGGGCCAGCAGCAAGTATGAGCCTTTCAAACTCGAGGGACGTGATTACGTTTGCGTATTTTCCATATCCTAAAAGCTGATTGTCATAGGGCAAGTATATGTCATAGCCTGTCGCCACAATTATTGCGCCCACATCCACGTCTATTTCTTCTGGTTGCTGTTCAAAGTTTATGGCTTGTCTAGCCCCACAAGCGTCAACACACTTGTAGCATTCGATACAATAATCTTTGTTTATCGTGTAATCGAGTGGAACCGCTTGGTCAAATGGTGCCGATATGGCTTTTCTAACACCTAAACTCATGTCCCACTCGTTCGGATATTCAATTGGGCAAACATCTTTGCATTCACCACAACCAGTGCAGTTCTCAGGAATCACATACCGCGGGTTTTTCCGAATCTTAACTTTAAAATTACCTATAAAACCGCTTACACTCAACAAATCAGCATAAGGTATTATCTCAATATTGGGATGCCGCCCAACATCAACCATCTTTGGACCTTCAATACATATGGAACAGTCAAGAGTTGGAAAAGTTTTATCAAGCTGCGCCATGTGGCCCCCTATACTTTCGCCTTTCTCAAGCAAATACACTTTAAAGCCCATTTCAGCCAAGTCTAAAGCAGCGTTCATTCCTGATATGCCGCCACCTATGACTAATGCCTTGTTGGTTACTGGAACCTCTATTGTTTGAAGCGGATGCAGAAGCCTCACCTTCGCCACAGCCATTTTTATCATGTCTTTGGCTTTCTCGGTTGCCTCTTTTGGCGTGCTTGGATGGCACCAAGATGAGAATTCGCGGATGTTTGCCATTTCAAAAAGAAACGGGTTCAAGTTAACATCAGAAACTGTTCTTCGAAATGTTGGCTCATGCATCCGTGGAGAGCACGCAGCCACAACAACACGGTTAAGCTTATGCTCATCTATCCCCTTTCTTATCTCCTCTTGTCCCGGATCTGCACATGTGTAGCGATTTTCTTTAACATAAACAACGTTTGGCAGAGTTTTTGCATATTCAACAAGCTCTTTAATATCCAACACGCCTGCAATGTTTAATCCACAGTGGCATATGAAAACGCCTATTCTTAGCTCCTCAGTTTCAACCATGTTATGATCCCTTCCATCCTAACCTCTTTTCTACGGATTCCATCACTTTCCGAGAACCTTTAGCCTTCAACTCTTTAGTCACCTCAATCGGCGAAGCCAGCTTTTCCAACGCTTTATTCCACGCTCCAGAACGAACAGGCGTATGGCTTATTTTGGTTCGCTTAAGTTCCAAGGCTTCCTCAACGGGGCAAACAACTTTGCACGCTCCGCAGTAAACGCAAAACATTTCATTTACATGCACTTTTTTATCTTCGTCAGAAAGGTAAAGTGCCCCAGTTATTGGGCATACGTCCAAGCAATCTGTGCAGCCTTCAGGACATTTTTCTGGATGAATCAATATTTTTCCCTGAATAAATTTTCGAACGCGAATAACGCCTTCTGGACATTTGAATTCGCAGATTCTGCAACATGGGCAACGTTCTTTTTCAATATCAATTTTAACTTGAAGACCCTTCCTTTTTCTTTTTGTTACTTTTTCAACAACTTTTCCATCAGCCGTCAGCCTAGTTACTTTAATTAAACCTAAAGGGCATGCTTCTTCGCATTCCACACAGTTTACGGGGCATTTGCTTGTGTCAACTTGAATGTCTCGAATCAATTGTGGGAAGCTTTCTTTTTCAACCACTGAAAGGATATGTTCTCCATTCACTGTTACCCTTATTGCTCCGTACGGGCACAGTACGTCGCATATTCCACAAAAGTTGCATTTTGCCAAATCGACGTCAATTTTTGCTTTTTCTGCCTTTTTTCCTTGAATTTTAGGCTGTTTCTCAAGTTTGATAGCCTCTTTTGGACAGACTAAAGTGCAGATTTGACAGCCGACGCAGAGGTTTTTGTCAATGGTCAACTTGTAGTTTTTTACGTGCAAAGCCCATTCTAACGTTAATGCTTCTGCTGTGTCTATTTTTGTTGTCTTTAACGGCATCCGATCAACCGCCAAATTACATTTTTACGATGCGTTACCCATAGGTGAAATATAGCCTAATGTTCAACTTTCATATATAGTTTAGTTTAAAAATCACAAGTTTTTAATGACAAAGTTTGGTGCACACTGTCACATAGCATTTTAAGCCTTCATCTTTCAAAGCAATGACATTAAAGCCAGCACCGTGCAGTAACCTCTCAAATTCTTCCCGCGTGAAAGCCTTCTTCATACCAGTGATAACGAATACGGCATCATTTTTTGCAACTCGCCTAATTTCGTTCAAAGTTTTAGCTGGGTCTGGCATGTTTTGAATAAGCGTAATGGCAAAAACGTGGCTGAAAATGTTTCCGCTTAGAGGCATGTTGTCAGCATCAGCTAAAATCAAGCATGATCCTTGAAAATTTTTTGCGCGTTGTTTGGCTTGAAGCAAAATTTTCCTAGAAATATCCAGTCCAACTGTTGTTTCTGCTTTATCAGCCACATAACTAAATAACAGTCCCGTTCCGCAACCTGCATCTAAAACCAGACTGTAATTGTCTGTTTTTAAACCTTCTAACGCTGCCTCAATTTTTGCAATCTGTTCTTCAGCGTATTGCATGTCATAAATGTGAGCTGTTAAATTGTAGCAATGCTTCACACCGCGTTTTTTATTCCATCCGTTCATGGCAAACTCTTCAGACACTCACACAACACTTCAATAATCTTTCATATTATTTAAATTCGTGTAGTAACACCAGAAATAACTCAGTGAGCCATATGTCCTTACAAGGTGAAAACATGAAAAAAAATGACAGCTCAGATAAATGGCGTATTTCAGTTTGTGGTTTGAACTGTGCAAAATGTGACATATACGAAGCTGGTCATGGCAATGAGAAGGTGCGGAATGAAATAGTGGAGTGGTTTCGTAAAGAGCGCAATGAAACTGTAAAGCCAGAGCAGGTAAGATGTAATGGTTGTAGGGGTTCCCTCGACGCTCATTGGAGTCCAGATTGCAAAATGATGTTATGTGCAAGCAAGAGAGGGTTCAGATACTGTTTTCAATGCAAAGACTTTCCATGCGCAATCGTGAACGAATTCAGCTCAGATGACATATCGCATCATAAAAAGACCGTTGAAAACATGAAAAGAGTGAAAGAGATAGGACTTGATGCATGGATCGCGGAACAGGAAAGAAAGGGGCAATGTGTGTTCTGTCCATAGCATAGTTACACGAAAACTAGCAAAAATAAGCAGTGTCTCTAAATTCTGGATTATCAGTTTTGCAGTTGACATATTGAGAAATCTTATGTACGCAAAGTCTTCTAGATGTATCGGAGAAAATGCGTTGTCAAACTTCAAGCCTCTAAATATTCTAGTGAATCCTAATATCACAGACGCAGAAAAGGCCGCCAAAGAGGCTGTTTCTCAACACAAGACTCTACTCGTGGTTGGCAACTGTTGGGTGCATTACCATGGTAGAGCAAAGTCAAAACTTGAACCAGGCGAACGCATATTAATAGTTAAAAACGATGGCTCCCTCCTCGTTCATCGTTCAGTTGGTTACGAACCAGTCAACTGGCAACCTCCAGGATGCATATTTCAAATCCAAGCCAAAGACAACATTTTAGAGATTCATGCTGTGAGGCAAAAGCCAGCCGAATCTGTTAAGGTGCTTTTTGACAAAATCCACATGGTTTCTGCCTTAAGCCTTGCTGATTCTGGAGAATTTTCTCTTTACGCAAGCGAAGAGGACATGCAGAAAGCCATCCTATTAGATCCTTCGCTTTTGGAGGAGGGTTTCAAGCCCATAAGCTACGAGAAGAAGGTTGAACCGGGCTTTATAGATGTCTATGGTGTGGATAAGAATGGAAAACTTGTTGTTGTGGAGATTAAACGCAAAACAGCGGGCAAGATAGCAGCAATTCAACTTGCCAAATACATAGACGCAGTTAAAAGCAAAGCCAATCGTGAAGTGAGAGGAATTCTTGTGGCGCCCAACATTGCGAAGGATGTTCAGAGATTACTAGCAACTCTCGGATTGGAGTTTAAATCATTAGACCCAAGAAAGTGTGCTGATGTCTTAAAAAGGTCTGAGGCAAGAAAACTGGAGGCGTTTTTCACGGAGGAAACTAGATAATGACTCGAAAATGCTGAATTGTTAATTGTGCTGCATTATCATTATGACCATCATAATCCAGACAGTGCAGAAGTATATAAAAACAAAACAGTTTTCATAAAGCATTCAACACAGAACATAAACAGAAGCTAACAAGAAAAGCAAAAAGCGTATACTAAGAGAGTGAGTAAGAATTCGTTAGGAAAATGGAATAGAGGTTGCTGATATGAATATTTGGAAAAACATTCCATCAGGCGACAAGCCACCAGAACTGCTTAACATGATAGTTGAAGTTATCATGGGTTCAAGGGACAAATACGAATATAATATTCAATGGGAAACTTTTGTTCTAGACCGCATCATACCATCATCTGTGGTTTTTCCAGTTGACTATGGCTTTGTCCCACAAACATGGTTCGACGACAACGACCCGCTTGACATAATGGTGTTAAGCTATGAACCTCTTGAAGTTGGATGCATAGTTAAGGTTAGGGTCATAGGAGCCTTGATAGTGGAGGATGAGGAAGGTGAAGACCCTAAAATATTGTCTGTGCTTGTTAATGACGCAAGATTCGAAGGGTATAGAGACATCACTGACGTTCATAAGCATCAGCTTATAGAGATTCAAGAATTTTTTGAAACATATAAACGGTTAGAACCGCACAAGTGGGTCAGATTCAAAGAGTGGAAAAATGCTGAAGAAGCCAAGAAAATTGTGAATTACGCCATTAAAAGGTTTAGGAAACTTGACATACCTTAACTATTTCTTCACCGTGTTTAAATCTTGGCACTTGAAAATAATTACTAGCTACTCCAAACGTGCGATATTCTTAAATCGCCCACCCAACTGTTCTCGTTATTATAGTTGGGGTTAAGCTGGCGAATGAACATTGCGAAAGTACACAATCAGCTTTATCGTTGGATTAGTCATACTGTGCGCAATGACTTGGCTAATTGTAACTTTCGTGGATTATCCACCAGAAATTAAAAATCTCCCCTTATACACTCTTAGCACAGTTTCTCGAATCGCAATTACTCTTTTGATTTCGGTTGCTTGGGGAGTTTCCTTCGGCATATTTGCCGCCACAAATAAATGGGCATCGCTGATTCTCACACCGTTCATTGATCTGTTGCAGTCGATTCCAATACTTGGATATTTCCCAATGGTTATTGGTTTTCTATTCGCAATGGGTCCGTTAGGCGTCGAGTTATCCGTTATAGTCTTGCTTTTCACATCTATGGCGTGGGCAATCTTCTTTGGAGTAGTAGGAGCCATTCGAGGTATCCCAACAAACGTTGCAGAATCAGCGAGAAGTTTTGGTCTAACTGGATGGAGATATATTAGGCATGTAGTGTTGCCTGCAATCACTCCAGCCGTGATTTCAGGAGCAAACCTTGCATGGTGTGACGGCTGGTTTTTCATGATCGCCGCAGAATATATTCAATATAAAGGGACTGTCGTGATGCCGCCTTCTGGCGGATTGGGCTACCTCCTTGCAAGGGCTGCCTACTTCTACAAAGACATGACCCTTGCTATTATTCTACTGATATTCATAACCTTCATCGTGGTATACTTCAACACCCTGACTTGGAACAAGCTTATGGAGAGAGCCAGCAAAGGCACCTTTAAACCCGTTTTCAAAATGGACCTTTCAGGGGTTGGAAAACTTGGCGTTGCACGGGCAACAAGATGGTTGCATTTTGGAAGACTTCACTGGCCAAAATCTTTCTCCATAGCTTCTCAACGTCTGCGAAAATACTCTTACATCGAAAAGATTATTGCTGTGGTTTTGGCTATTTCAGCAATTTTATTTGTTTTTTATATGGTGTTTGGTCAACTTCCAACATTAGCTTTGATTAGCGGAGGATTCGATCAACCACCAGCAGAACAACTTGGCAGCCTGCCACTATTAATCGCTTTGACTATGGGACGGCTTACAATAGCCTATGGAATTTCGCTTGCAGCCGCAATAGGTATGGGTGTCCTTGCTGCTAAGCATAAGAGATTTGCTACAGTGTTCTATCCACTTTTTGATGTAGGACAAGGAGTGCCGATTCTTGCTTTGTTTCCAGTTATTTTTCTTGGGCTAAATGGACTTATCGGAAACTCGGGAATTGCTCTTGAACTTACGTGTATGATAATGCTGGTTCTTGACATGGTATGGTATATGTTCCTCAACATTGTAAGCGCTGTGAAAAACATTCCAACTGAGATAAAGGAGGTTGGTCAGCTTTTCGGATTTAAAGGCTTTAAGAGAATAACGCACATAGTCATTCCATCAATATTGCCATCCATAGTTACAGGAAGCATACTTTCATGGGGAACCGGTTGGAACACCATAATATTTGCTGAGTACATGCCATCTACAGGTGAAGCACAGCCACTTTCAGTTCCAGGCATAGGTTCGTTACTAGATAAAGCCGGGTATGAATTTGGAAACACTGTGGTGCTCATTTTTATCCTCGGCATAATCGCCACAATCGTACTTTCTATGGAAGGTTTTGTTTGGAGGCGTTTGCTTAGAAAATTCGAGAAATATCATTTGGAGGTGTAAACTTTGTCAGTGCTCGAAGTAGAAAACGTGACGAAAACATTCGTGATGGAAAAATCTAAAATCTCGGTCTTAGACAACGTCAGTTTTTCAGTTGGAAACGACGAGTTCGTCTGTTTAGTTGGACCTTCAGGCTGCGGAAAATCCACCATGCTCAGAATAATCGCAGGCTTAGAAAAAGCTGATTCAGGCAAAATACTGTTCCGCGGACAACCAATTACCAAACCCACCCCAAAAATTGTGATGATCTTCCAGCTTTTCGGTCTGTTACCATGGAAAACTGCGTTGGAAAATGTTGAAGTGCCACTAGAGGTTCTGGGTATGGAAAAGGAAAAGCGAAGGCACATTGCCGAAGAATACTTAAATATGGTTGGGCTGGAAGGCTTCGAAAACACTTATCCTCATGATCTTTCAGGCGGAATGAGGCAACGCGTTGGAATTGCGAGGGCATTAGCTTTGAAGCCAGATGTTTTGCTGATGGATGAGCCTTTCTCTTCGTTAGATGAACTTACTGCCAAAACACTGCGTGAGTTGGTGCTTGACTTTTGGCGAAATCCCACTTTGCCAACAAACACTTTCGTAATGGTGAGCCACAATGTTGAAGAGGCAGTGTTTATGGCTGACAGAGTGATAGTCATGTCGCCTAGACCAGGAAAAGTTATTGGAGAAGTGAAAATTGAAATCCCAAGACCCCGCGAAGAACACTTGAGGGATTCTGCATACTTTAGTCTCATAGATAAAGTGGTAGAACTGCTGGAAAAAGGAAAAACCAAAACAAAAGATGAAAGCCCCGTGTCATTAACAGCGAACCGAGCGAACAGCATATAACAAATTCCTAGTTAAGCGTAAGTTTTAGAGTAGGCTTTTGCGAAAGCTTCATATTCTTTTTCTGAGAACCAGCCTTCCTCTTTAAGACGTTTTAATCCGTTGCCAATTTGTTCGCGAATCGCGTTTGTTTTTAACATGTCAGCTTTCTCGCCGGTTTCGTTTATCTCTCTTTCAAACACTGCGTCTCGCTCAACTAGTGCAGGAAACTTGTTTAGAAACGTGGTTATTGTTTTGAAACGAGGCACAAGAAGTTGCTTAACTTTTGCTTTGCCTAGTGCCCCTTTAAGCTTCGCCAAAAGACTTATGCTATTTGCTATAGAAGGTGAAAACGATACATAACGCCTTTTTGACTGGGATTGATAGCAGGCTAGATAGAATGGTATGTAAATTAGGACGTTTTTCTTCTGTTTTTGCTCAATTCCCAACTTTTCAAACTCGGCAAGCTTTGCCTCTCTCGTTTTAGCCATCTTATTGATCTGCTCAATTATCGTTGAAGTCAGTTTCTCCAACTTCTCAATTTCTTGACTATGAACTTGGATTTTGGCTTCTCTCGAAGCCTCAAGTTCCAGCAAGTCCTTCTTAGCTTCCTTAACTTTGGCTTCCCATTCAGATCTTAGCCTAAAAGTTTCGAGCGTTCTGCTTTCGTCTATTTCCTTCATTTTTCCTTCAAGTTCTCTTATTTCGGCTTCAACTTCAGAGAGTTCTTTCTTGCTTTCATTGGTTTTTTCTTTCCATTTTCGTTCGCCAACAACATCTTTGCTGGTTGCACATGTTTTTGCTTCTATTTTGCAGCGTTCAATCTTGTTGAGTGTTTGTTCCTTGGTTTTTTCAAGTTTGACTTTTTCTTTTTGCACAGGAAGAAGACGCTTTTCAAAATCATTTGTGAGCTTGGTTATCTGTTCGTCGTATTCCTCGTTTAGGCGGTTAACCTTAGGCATTATGATGCTTTCTTGTTTCTTGATTTCTCTGCCAAATTCTTCTTCAATTGTTTTTATCTTGCTGCTGATTGTTTTGACGAAATTGCGTGTTGTTCTGTTAAGGAGTTTCATGTTTTTGTAGAGGTCGTCAAGGTCTTTCTCGAATTCGGATTTTAGGTTTTCAAGTTCCAGTGTTATGGATGAGATTGTTGATTCATCTATTGTTGGTGATAACATTGTCAAATCTGGTGATGAGGTTTCAACTTGTTTAGCTTCAGAAAGGTATGAGGCGAATTCGTTGAGAAAATTTTGGTCTGTTACAAGGCCTTTTATCACTATTTCTTTTTCAGTCGTGGGTATTTGAAAGTAGTTAACGTTGTCAGACAGAAAAGCCATGTAAGTCTCCAGCGTTTTTGAACTTCTTTCAACGTTTTCCATGAAAGTTTTCAAATCTGGGACGACTTTGTAGTTTAAATTGAAGGCTCCTGCACTTAACCCGTCAAAGAGAAGATTAAATTTGCTCCATGAAATAAGCCAGAAAGGATAACAAATCTCGGCTATAAAAGCCGGCTTTTCCACAGGTTGTTTTAGAATTAAACCGCCGCCCTTTGCCCTCTCTAGTTCGACAGAACAAAAAATGGCAGCGTTTTCCATTTCTTTTGTGAATGGTTCTTTGCGATTTTCGGAGGGAACTGAGAAGGGAAGAATAAATCGGATATTTTCTGAAGGGAACTTTGCCATTTAATGACCACAGTCATAATAAGTAGGCAAGTTGGTTTTTAAATTTGTTATAGAAAACTTGATGCGCATAATTTTAACGCCCATCATCAACACAGTGGAAAAACCTAAATCTTATATAATTTGGCTTCAAATGAAAAAACCTTAGAGTGAAAACACTTGTGTCCCAAATGGCAGAGTTTGCAAAAATTGGTGGCTATTATAGGCGGTTTCTTAACATTAATGGGAATAATTCTACTGGGTATAGCCGCTCTGGCTCTTTTCGGATATTTAAACGTCGATCTGCTTCTTGAAAGAAAATATCTGTTAACGTTTGCCATCGCAATGATCGTGGTTGGTTTACTCGACACTTTTTCAGCAATTATTATTGCTCGCTGGTGAGAACGAATGGTAAAAGCCAGAAGTGTAGCATTGCGACTTGTTGGAGGATTTCAATGCGGGTCAGGCGGATTAGCCTCGGTTTTCGCATACTTAGTCTATACGAGTCCATCAATACGAGACATGTTAGCCATAACTTCTGAAGAGGTCCCACTGTACATGTTTCTCTTTCTAGTCTTTGGCATGTTTTCAATTTTAAGCGGATTTCTTCTTGTTCATGAAAAGGGATAGTGGAAACTAAAAATGGAAGGAAAAAGTCTCAAAAGAGAACTTGGACTACTCCATGCAACAATGATGGGAATTGGAGGAGCCATATGTGCAGGTGTTTTTGTAACATTAGGTTATGCTGCGACCCTTGCAGGCACAGCTCTAATAATTGCCATGATTCTTTGCGGAATTATAAATCTGTTCACTATGCTTAGCTACGCTGAACTTGGTGCAGCCATACCCAGCGCTGGCGGAGAATACACATTCGCTAAAGCATCATTCGGCGGATTCTTGTCTTTCGCTACAGGCTGGTTTGAGTGGATAAGCAACATGTTCTATGCAGCTTTTGCCTCTGTTGGATTTGCCTATTTGATTTCCTACGTCATTCCAACAATTAACATACCCTTAGTTGCCGTAATAACAGTCGCAATATTCACCATAATTAACATTAAAGGCGTAAAAGAGACAGGACTAACCCAAACAGCCTTGGTGATAATTCTGTTAAGTCTTTTAGGCATATTCACTGTCTGGGGTTTTTTCACCAGCCAAAACGTCGGTCCCCTAGAACTTAAAGCACCCGAAGGCTTCTTAGGAGTGCTTAGAGCATCAGCTTTTATTTTTGTGGTATATTTGGGCGGAGAAGCAATAGTAGTAGCACAAGCAGAGATTAAAGATCCAGGCAAAACTATTCCGCGAGCTATACTTTTGTCGTGCTTTGCGCTAATCATTATCTACACTGCAATCGCCTACGTAGTGTTCAAGATTGTCCCTGCCGAGAATTTAGTTGATAAGGCATCGCCTCTCGCTTATGTGGCAGAACAGTTTATGGGACCCCTCGGCGTTGGAATGATTACAATTGCCGGAATCATTGCTGCCTTGTCT
>CAYVGZ010000025.1:0-18509 GCA_964450845.1 uncultured Candidatus Bathyarchaeia archaeon
ATATTCCATTGCATAACAGTTTAAATTTTGGCTTGCAGTTTTTGCTATTATTGGTGGTTGCGTCTTGCAAGTTTCGGTGCGCTTTTTTACAAGTCTAAGAGAGCTAACTGGCAAAAGGGAGGAAACCCTAAAGTTTCGATATAGTAAAGCAGTGACGGTGAATGAGGTTCTAAAAAGATTAGGTGAGCGTTACGGAAAAAGCTTCGTTGAATATGTTTATGACAGCAAGACAGGGGAGGTTAAGGGTTTCCTGCAGTTTCTCGTTAATGGGAGAAGCGCATCCACGCTTAACGGTTTAGATACAAAACTTGCGGACGGCGACGTTTTAGCTATAATACCGCCTGTTGGCGGCGGCTAAGCATTACTATTTTGGTTATCTACTCCTAGTCTTATCCATGCTATGTAATGAGTAATTTACCAGCAACAAGCAAAAAAAGCGTTAGAATGTCAAAAAAACAGCACAAAAACACCTAAAAACACAAAAATAGGAAACATTCATCTACTTTCTTAATTAAGAGCTAATTTACTGCTCTACTTGTTTTTGTAGGGTTCATTTTCTAATAGTCAAGTTTTCATATTTAGAGGCTATCAGAAATTTATTACAGAAACCTAGAGGGGATATACAATTTAGGTTGTGTGACAAGCCTTAAAATTGATGTCTAGTTTTGTGCTGTTATGCTGCCCAGAATGGTTTTTTCTTCCTCATTATGTTTGTGTACTCGTTTAGTGCCTCTTGTTCTTCACTTGTTAACCTGTCCATAAACGTTGTTAGCAACATTTTTGCGTGTAGTTCTGGCACTTTCACGTATAAGGTGTCTTTTTCGAATATGTGTCTTCCAACCATCGGCTTGTCCATGGAAATCGCAACTTGCATTCCTTTTCCAGCTTCTGATAAGGCTTTGCCTTTCTCTTGGATTTGCTGTATTTCGCCTATTTCTTCGCCATCCTCAGCTCTCACAAGAATGCTTTTCGGCTTTATATTTCCCGCCAATATTTCTACGCCAACTATTGCTGGCTTTGCCCTTCGGAAAACATAACCTTCCAATATGCGGATTTTTGCAGGTTTAACCAGATTGTCAAATTCATGCTCAAACTTTGCTTCTCGTTTACTTTTAAGCCAAGACAAGTAATTATCTATTAGATGGTAAATTATTTTTTCCTTAAAGATCTGAACATCCTTAATTGAGGCTTCTTCTTCTGCGTCTGGCAGAATTTTAACGTTGAATGCTAAAATAGCGCCATATAAGGGCTCATGTTCCTTTACAACCGAAGCCTCTGTAACATCCCGCTTTGAAATGTCTCCTACGTCTGCCAGCCGAATGGGCACACCATTGCCTTTTAGGTTTTCGGCAATAGCCTCCAAAGAACCAAGCGTATCAGCCTTCAAAACAATCCCCTCCACATCCGTCGCAATTCTAATTTTCTCAATCTCCTCAGAAACAAGCCTCACATACTTTTCTGGCTTTTCGCCCTCAGCAACAGCGTATAAAGGAGCTCCAGCCAAGGCTCCTTCCAAATCTGGCGAAACAATCTTCACCCCAGCTGCTGCAGACACAGAATCCACAGAGGAAAACTTGTCTCTTGGATCCCTAATCTCGTCTAACGGTTTAGGAACCAAAATCGCCCTTATCCGCGTTACAATAGGCTTTTCCTTCCCGCCCACAACTATTAAATCATTCTTCTGCAAAATTCCATCATAAATTATGGTGTTCAATGTCAAACCTAAACCAGGCTCTTCCTTAACCTCCAAAACAGTGCCCTTCGCAGGTCCTTCAGTTGTCTGCAACCGCTTCTTCAAATGCTGCTGTGCTAAACCAATAAGAACCATCAGAAGCTCAGTTATGCCCTCTCCAGTCTTAGCACTTGTAGGAACTATTGCGACAGTTTTTGTAAAGTCTTTAATGCGGTCGAAACGATCCGTCTTAAACCCTGACCGTGAAAAAACACCTATAATGTCGTAGAGTTTTGTGTCTAAATCCTCCCGAACGTAAGGATCCTGCGCTTGATAAGCCCTCAAAAATGGTGTGTCGGGAAAAGATTTCCAGCCTGGTACGCGGTCTATCTTGTTTGCAGCCACAAGAAAAGGTGTTTTACGTGACTTCAAAATCTCTATGCACTCGTAGGTTTGAGCCTCAAACCCACGCAGAATATCAATCACAAGGATAGCTATGTCAGCGGCGCTGCCGCCTCTTTTACGCAAGTTCGTAAAAGCCTCATGCCCTGGTGTGTCGATAACGAGCAAGCCTGGAATTTCTATTTCGCTCTTAACCATAGAAAGTAAGGGACCAACCAACTGCTTAAGTGTGTCAACTGGGAAAAAACTTGCGCCGATGTGTTGCGTGATTCCTCCAGCTTCGCGAGCTTGGACGCTTGTTTTGCGGATTTTGTCCAAAAGTAGAGTCTTGCCAGTATCTACATGGCCAAGTACGCAGACGATTGGTTGGCGAATGGGCATTTTGCAACATCTCCTTGGATTTGCTTAAACAACCAGTTATTCAATGGCGCACTTCAAAATTAATAAACTATTGCCCTAATAAACACTCAGCCTTTTTATTCACAACACATTTAAATGCGCTGCAGAATTCTTTTAGAAATGGTGAAAAAGCTTTTGCCTTATTGTTTGAAATGTGGAGCAAAATTGAAGGAAGAAGATAAATTCTGTTACGCTTGTGGCACTCCAGTTGCCAAAGTTGTTAGAGAGGAGTTTGCTGTTTCTGCTGATAACCTTATTGAAAAGGTTAAGGAGTTGCTTCATGAAGGAAACGTGACGAGGATTATTGTTAAGGATGAGAAGGAAAAGGTTTTGCTCGAGATACCTGCTACTGTTGGCGTTATTGGTGCGGTTCTTGTTCCTTGGCTTGCGGCTTTAGGTGTTATAGCTGCTTTGGTTACGAATTGCAGAATTGTTGTTGAAAGAAGAGAGTAGGGGGCTGTTGCGTGTGCGTGCGTGCAACGGCTTATAGCCCCTCTATTTGAAGGTATTATTCTGTTTTGGCGATTAGCAGGAATACTCCTATGGCTAATAGGAATACGCTTAGAAATCCAAAAAATCCTGTAAAACTGCCTAATGCTGAAGTGCTTGTGAACGTGTAATAGGTGATCATGGCACCGATAATAATGATTATCAAACCGAAGAATTTTTCAGCAAGCGTTATTCCGAAACCGCCTTCTTCTTCACTCATATTCTAGCCCTTCACTTTTCAATATGCCTTACACCATAGAACATGAACAGTTATTTTAAATTTCCCCCGCTTCACTTTGTTTCTTCAAGCTTTGCTGGCAAGTACTCATCCACAATATACGTTAACCCATATCTGCTGAAAGCCTCTTGCTCTGCCTTCTTCTTAATCTTCATAAACGTCTTGATTTCCCTCTGCCACAATGGGTCTTTATAGCGTGGGTCCCTCTGTAGCTCATTAAGCCTTTTCATGTCCACCTCATCCAACGGGTCCGTCGGCAGTTTGTAATTGACGATGTCTGTTGCCCACACACCGCTCCACTTCGCGTCTGGAGTATTCAACTCTCTTAAGTGCGCAGCATTTGCAGAACCAGAAATTATCACCATGGCTATGTGCATTCCCCAGGGGTCACCGTCCGTGAAAATGTAAACTGGAAGATTTAGCTCTCCGTTCAATCTCCTGATAAAGTGCCTCGTAGCCCTAGGTGCTTGTCCAGCCGTCAAAACAAGTATGGCATTAAACTTCTTATGCACATACTCTTCTATAAAACGTGTGAATAAGCCGCCTTTCTCTATTGCTATGACCTTGTCTGCTGTCGTTTTCACAAATTCAGAAGAAGTTAAAGCTGGTCCGATCAAGACACCGTCAGGATGAGAAGTCAAATTCATTGTTCTTCCCTCATAACCTGGCACCGTATATTCTATCGTTAAGTCGCCGAAAACTGCTGAACGCTCTTCTGGAAAAATGTTAAAGTCTTCCCGTGAAAGGCCCAAAACTGTTTCTAAATCCGTTACAATGTTGTTTGATTCCTGCTGGTCTTTGAAAGTCATTTCGTACGCTTGAGCAGAATAGTAAACATCTCTTAAGGTTGATGTTTTCCGTTGGGAAGTAAGTTCATGAGAAAATTCTGCAGCCCAAGTAAGCTGTGTGAAAGGCTTCACATGGCGGATGTTGCGGGCGCTTCGACGAACCCTTCTATCGCCCAGAATGAACTGTCTAAGTTGCGGATCATAATGGATGTTTTCTGTTGATCTGCTGGGCATTTCCACTGATGGGAAATATCCACTATCAAGTTGTTCGTAAATTTTTTCTCCAAGATTTTCTAAACCTGATATAACTTCTTTCTTTCTTTCGATAATGCTACTTTTATGTTTCTTCTGCACCAAACTTTCTCACACTCTTCAACAGTTTTTCTATATCTGGAAGTTTTTCTTTACCAGCCAGTTTAGTTGAAAACTGGGCTATTTTCGGCAAATATTTGCTGAATACGCTGAGGCGTTTACGTTCTCTGTCCACATGTTCCCTTCTTGTCAAGAAATGCTGGAGTTGACGGGCAACTTCCCGCAGCCCATTACCAACTTCTCTCCTAACTTCAGGTCTGTCAGCGATGAACTCCTTTCCTACAGTTTTGTACGGAACTTTCGTGCTGCAAACATGCACCAAAATTGCAACTGACATCTCTGGCAGGATTTTATATCGTCGCCAATTCATAGAATCTATAACTTTAACCGAAACATCGCTTGCCTCATCATAAAGCAACGGAATTCTGTTAGCAAAACGGTAAATCAAGAATCTTCCTTGCTTGGGGATTTCTCCTCCATAAGCGATTGCTCCTTCAATGATAAAGGGGTGCCCAGCATAGGTTGCTGGTTTGCGCTGATGAACAGCTACAAACTCGGGTTTTAACTCCTTCACTATCCCCGCCTTTAACAGTTCCTCACCCAAAGGTGACAAACAGCTTGCGTCTGGCGGCAAGAATTCTCTAAACTTCTTAAGCATATGCATGAGCCTAACAATTTCCTCATGGGAAAGTTTCTTTGGATTTTTAGACGGGCTTATGTTGCTGAATTCCAAAAACTTATTTGCACTAGTTTCTCCAACCCTGTGAAAATGACGCCTCAAAAACTCAAGCATGTTCTTATGAGGTGTTATCTGTACAAGGCGTTGAAGAAGCTCCACATCCACACCATATGGGTGTGGTCTAGTCTCTTTTGGCGGCTCAGGCATTTCCTTCGTAATTCTTGTGAATTTATATAGTCTACCTTTAGGGTCAACAAAAGTCAAGTTCGCATAGGGGTTCATCATAGCTGTTTGTTTAAAATATTCTAGAATTTTGGGCATTGCCCTAAAGTAGTCGCCTTCCAAGCAGAATTCAACTATTGTTCCCCTCCACTGCTCCTTGTTTATGAGAACTTTTCTGTCAAGTATGAGTGGACGATTTCTCTGTATGTCAATCATAAGCTTATACATGTAAATTTTTCCGATGCCGGTGCTTGAGAAAATGGAGGCAGGCTGATGCGTCGTAATCTGCCCGTATAGAATTGCCATTTTTCCGCCTAGACCAAAGGTTCCCCTCTGCTGCTTCAACTTGTATTTTGAGCCGAAAAGCACTTGTCCAAAAGCTGATGGTATATGCCTTGGTGGGACTCCTATGCCGTTGTCTTCAACTCTTAATCTGTAAATTTGGGCTTCTTTGCTGGCTTCCCCCTCGTAGGAAAGCCGTACATAAATGTCTGGCGGTATTTTGAGGCTTTCAGCAGCATCTAACGAGTTTTCCACAAGCTCCCTTATAGCTGCAAAAATGGCTCTAGATGGACTTGTAAAGCCAGCTATGTCTCTGTTTCGGTAAAAGAAATCTGAAGCACTTATCTCTTCAAACGTTGTTTGAGCCACTTTAAGCCTCCACCAGCATCTCCTTAGCAGCCGTTCTTACGGTATACTCTGCTCATTCTTTAACTTAACCCCATTTTTTGGGTGAAAATTATTCATTTTCTAAAAGGAAACGGCAATAACTCCTCAAGAGTCTTTACCTTAACACTGTTAAACAAAATTCTGCCATTTTCCACTTTTGCCATGACAACTTTAACTTTGGGGTTTTCCGCAAAATCATAAATGTATTGGAGGCATGCTCCGCACGGTCTAGGCTCGCTGTGGCTATCTATATCCGTGACTATGGCTATTTCATTAATTTTCCGATTACCATGCAAAACAGCATGATTGATTGCGTTTCTCTCAGCGCAGACCCCAAGTCCAGAAATCCAACTCTCAACATTACATCCCTCGTAAATCTGTCCATCCTCTGCAAGCACTGCTGCGCCAACTTCAAAACCCCAAAGCACGTAAGCATTATCAATAGCCTCCAAAGCAGCTTGCAACAATTTCTTTCTCCTTTCTTCAATTTTAACCATAGTTATCCCTTGCTGATTCATTTCTGCAGTGAGCGCACATAATAGTACTCTCCAATTTCTTTCTGGAACTTGTCCAGTTTTGAGTCTTCTTTGTTGACCCTTGGTCTTTTCGTAAGTGGGTCTCTTCGGAAAGTCACTTCCATCTGTTTAAGAAATATGTTCATTCCTTTTCTCAGGCTCAATGGCGGATTCGCTGTGCCTCTCTCTCCAGGTTCTCCCGTGAAGACTAGTAGATGGTCAGCTATAAAGTCCTGCGCAACCACATCGTGTTCAACAACGAAGGCTGCTATGTTGTGGGTTTCAACCACTCTTCGAATGGTCCGCGCCATATTCAACCGTTCTTCAACATCCAAGTAAGCGCTGGGTTCATCAAGCAGATAAAGGTCAGCTTTACGAGACAAGCAGGCTGCGATGGCGACTTTTTGCAGTTCTCCACCACTGAGTTCATTCACATTTCTGTCCAAAAGCAGGTTTACCCCTAAAGGCTGGAGAATTTCCGTCTTATACAAGCTTGAAGAAAAGCCCTCTTTTGCAACGCTCATTAGTAGCTCTTGGACAGTTCCCGCGTACTCTGCCGAAATATATTGAGGCTTGTAGCTTACTTTCGATTCGCTGAACTTTTGCCCGTCATCAGCCTCTTCAATGCCAGCTAAAATCTTTATGAAAGTTGTTTTGCCTATGCCGTTTGGCCCCAAGATTCCGATGATTTCGCCTCTTTTTATTTCACCTTTATGGGCAACAAGTTTGAACCCTTCGTACGTTTTCTCTATTTGCTTCCATTTTAGCAGTGTTTCGCCAGCGCCAAAACTCACTGTAGGTGGCTTTTCATGAAATACTATTGCTTCTTTTCTGAATCGAACGTTCTCGTCTGGAATGTAACCTTGTAGGTAAATGTTAATACCAGTTCTAACGCTGTGGACATTGGAGACTATGCCATAAACACCTGGTTCTCCGTAGAAAATGCAGATTTGGTCAGACAAGTAATCTATTATCGCTAAATCATGTTCAGCTACGATTATTGTTTTTTCTTCGTTTTTTAGACTTCTTATGGCTTTAGCTACCTCAAGTCTCTGTTTTACATCTAGGTAACTTGACGGTTCGTCGAAAAGATATGCATCAGCCTCACGACATATTGTAGCCGCAACTGCCACGCGTTGCAGTTCGCCACCACTCAAAACTTCAAGGGAACGGTTCCATAGTTGTTTAAGTTCAAGCTGTTCAGCAATTTCATCCAGCTTTTTCCTCTCATCTACCTTTTCCAGCAACTCTCCAACGTTTCCCGACACAACCTTTGGAATTTTATCCACATACTGTGGTTTAACTGAAACTCGAAGTTTTCCATAAGCCATGTTTTGGAAATAGTCCTGTAGCGTTGAGCCTCTAAAATGCTTAACTATCTGGTCCCAATCAGGTGGTTCCTCATAGTTTCCAAGGTTTAACTTAACTTCACCAGAAAGTATTTTGAGCGTTGTTGTTTTGCCTATTCCATTCTGTCCAAGCAAGCCTAAAACCATTCCCGGAGAAGGTGTTGGAAGTCGATAAAGCTTGAAAGTGTTCTCTCCAAAACGGTGGCTGCAATCTTTCTCCAACTCGTCTGGAAGATTAACTATTGAAATGGCTTTAAACGGACATTTCTTTACGCATATTCCACATCCCGTGCAAAGGGATTCCACAATGACTGGTTTGTCATTCTCGAACCGTATGGCTTCTATGCGGCTTCGCACTATCGGGCAAAAACGATAGCACAATCTATTGCAACGTTTTGATTTGCATTTATCAGCATCTAACACAGCAACTCTTGTCATGACTAGTCCAATAATGAGAGGTCATAACTAGTGGGTTATAAATATGCGGTTTGAAAAAGGCGCAAATGTTGTTCGAAATGTTTTATGTATAGAAAAATGAAAAAAATTTTGTGAGGTACTTAAACTTTTACCATTCTTCTTCTTCCCATTCTTCTTCCTCTTCTTCTTCCCATTCCTCTTCCTCAGGCATCTTTCTTCACCTCCCACCTGTTCTAGTGCTTACTGAAAGCAACCAAGCGATGCTTTAAACATTTTTATTCGTCAGTTGTCGAGAAAAAAATCAAGACGCAGAGGTGTCAATGTCTTTTCAGAGACGTTACTTCACAATTTTGGCTGTTAAAGAAGCCGCAGGCTCCTGCATTCCTGGCTTAATATAAGCCCAACACAAGTTTGGAGAATTGTGTGCTGCACCAATTTCTCCGTGAACGTCAATAGAGATTAGCCCCATATGGTTGTACACAGATGGTATTTTTCTGTCAACAAGTCTTATTGCTAGTTCGACAGCTTCCTGAGCCGTTTTTCCATTCTCCATATAACTGCAAACAGTCTTTGCCAAAACAAGCCTTATGGCTATTTCACCAATACCAGTTGCAGAGCACGCACCAGCTTGGTTATCCGCGTATGTACCGCATCCAATCAATGGTGAATCTCCAATCCTTCCGGGAAGTTTTAAGGGAAAGCCTCCAGTTGAGGTTGCGGCTGCAACGTTTCCATCGGCGTCTAGGGCAACTGCGCCCACAGTTTCAAGCATAAAGAGTTCTGGATAAGTTTTAACCAAATCAGCCAGCCTAGGCAGTTCAAATTTTCCATCAAGCAAGACTTTTTTCTGTTGTTCATAATATTTTAGCCTAAGTTCCGTTATCGGATTTCTTCTTTCAAGGTTAAAGATTCTGGCGAGTTTTTCTGCTCCTTCGCCAACAACAAAAACATGATCTGTTTTTTCCATGATTATCTTTGCTAAATGAACAGGATTTTTGATGTCTTTTAATAGCCCGGTAGCGCCGGCTTGCAGTGTTTTTCCATCCATAATTGATGCTTCCATTTCCACACTTTTTTCTATGTTCAAACTCGAGCCACAACCAGCATTAAATGCACCGTCATCCTCCATGACCATAACGGCTTCCATGACGCTGTCAACTGCACTTCCTCCCTTTTTTAGAATTTCAAACCCATTTTTTGCGGCTCTTTTAACTCCCTCTAGACCAGCTTGGCTACGTTCAGGCTGCCAGGTTCCAGCACCACCATGAACGATGATTACCGGTTTTTGTGTGTCTGTCAACTGCAGCTTCTCCTCATTAAAGGGGATTAGTAAACTCATGTAGCTTAAATTTAAGTTTAGTGTTCTACAACCATCAAAATAGATAAATCTTTGTAGTGAGGTGTTAAAAGTGGGATGATGTGAGGCGACGGCAAGGAGCCATAAGCTGTGAAAAAGCCACTAACCTGCACTGACCTCAAATTAGCCTACGACGTTTTTAATCGAGTCTTCTTTTAGAAACATTAAATTTACCTACAGATTAATAATAATGTGGCATCTTCATTGCAATTGGTGTAGATTATGCTAGGCGATTTTAACCTTTTAGCCACAACTTGGCGTAGAAACGAGGAAAATGCTTGTTCCGAGTTACGGTATCTGCTTGAAGAAATTGGTGATTCAGCACCAACTGTTGATAAAACTGGCATTGCTGGCTTAATTACTGCGAAAACGGCTTTTAACCCCTTTGACGCTATAGAAAAGCTTCGCAAAATTTTGCATGAACGTCCCTACGAGTTTCGTTATACGCTTAGGATAATTCCCGTTGAAAAAGTTGTGTACACAGATTTAGACGAAATTCAACAAGCAGCCAGTGAACTCGGTTCTAAAATAGGCGCGGACGAAACTTTCCGCGTTACAGTTGAGAAACGTTTTACGGAAACCCCTACACAGGGCATCATCGAAGCCGCTGCAGCAAATATTGAACGAAAAGTCAACCTAAACAATCCTGACAAAATCCTCTTGATCGAAGTTGTTGGCAGATTAACTGGAGTGTCAGTGATAAAACCTGAAGAAATCTTGGCCGTTATGAAGGAAAAAATGTTGTAAACTAACGCTGGGTCGCTGTTAACGCCATTCGTTCAATGACGAGATTTGTTAAGGCTTCTTTTAAATCATCTTTTTTCATGACAGTTTTAAGCTCTGAATCTGAAATTTCAAAAGTCTTTTGGATGATTCTCTTCTTTTCTCCTGTTAACTCGAGAACTATGTCTTCGAGTTGCGCGGTAGCATTTGCTGAAATCATCGATAAAGCTGATTTTACGGCTTCAGAATTTTCTCCAATTATTAGCACCGCTATCTCTGATGTTTCAGACTTGATTCCAAGAAGTTCCATGGCCTTTCGGATTTGTCGTTGCGTAGAAGCGTAAAGCATTGTTTCCATCGCTAAACTTTTTGAAATGTTCCTATTGTTTTTGAAAGCTGTTAACGCATTCAAAACTGCAAAGTACAGGTGCTGCCATGTAGTTACATATTTAGCGTCAAAAAATTGGGTTTCCACGTTTGACCCCTTTTTCTTGCACATATTTTCTAAAAATTCTTCTAAATCCTTAATTTTCACGTTTCTAAAGCCCGTTATTGCGGCGTACTTCCCAAATTCCTCGATGTATTTTAGCACTTTTCTTCCTCAAGAATTTCCTTCAGAAATTTTTCAACAAGCTCTGCGGATATTCCAGCCTTAACAAGTTTCGCAGTTTCTTCTTCTGTAGGTGTTTTCTTTTCCCTGCATCTTTTAACGATTTTTCGGACAGTTTCTTTTATCTCCCATGGAAAAACTATCCATTTGCTTGTTTCCTTTTCGTAATAATCTGGTTTGACAATGCTCCAAGGCTTGTAATAGACTGTGGCTATTTTGACTTCCGTGGCGCCCTTTTCAATAATGTGCTCTTTTACAAGTTTCAAACTTTTGCCAGTATCAGCGACTTCATCTACAACAAGCACTTTTTTGCCAGCGACTTTCATAGAAACTGGCTGCGTTAATGTTGGTTCGCCTTTTGTTTCCGCCACCCCCAAATAGAATTCGGCTTTAACATTTGCAAGGTTAGGGTTACCCATTAAGTCTGATAAGACTCTGGCTGGTGGCCATCCGCCTCTGGAAACTCCTACAATTATGTCTGGATTGAACCTGTTTTTCCTGATTTTTTCGGCTAGATCCAGAAGCATACTGTATATCTGATTCCATGTAGGAACCTCGAACTCGAGTTTTAAGTTCACTTGCGTCATCTCTCTTGAATAGAATATAAGTTATAAAAAACGTTTATTAAAAAAGATAAAAAATATATAAAAAAGAGGACGTTAATTTTAAGCAGATTTTGGTTTTTTGGCTCCGTACAATATTGCTCCAACGCCTACTAGTACAAATCCTAGACCGAGTAGTATGTAGCCATAGGCTTGATTCATTATAGCTTGTGCTTCTAACATTGCTGCATCTGCTGTCTTCTTAGTAGCATTCAATTCAGCGTCTTCCATTTCTACCCCTTTGTCTCCTTCGACAGCAAATGCATCATCATACAGGTCTACGGCATTTTGATAGTGTGTTTTTGCTGCGGTAAAGTTTCCGATTGCCCAATAAGTGTCACCTTGAGATGCCTCAACGCCAGCTTTAGTTGCTGACAGGCAACCTTCTGTGGTGCCGAAATAGTATGGAGGATAAGCACTCGCATATGCTTCGTATGTTCTAGACAAGTCCATAGCATCTTTTTGATCCTGCGACCATACCACAAACAGATAATCATAGCTCCTTGTCCAAGTATTAGTATAATTGGATCCATAATAAGTATAATTGTATGTGGCATATGCAGTGTATGTATGTGCCCATGCGCTGGAAGCATCACCTTCGTCTGCTTCGAAACTAACTTCAAAATATTTGGTCTCGGCATAGTCTATCTGGACCGGCAACGTCGTGCTGCAACTCTTGTTTAAGCCCCAATCAAACACCATAAATATATCTGTAACATTTATGTTATCGCCGTAGCCATAGCCAGGATACAGATCATTGTATATTGGTATTGTAACATGAACCATGGAACCGTCCACGTATGCAACAATGTACTTACCGTAATAACTGTCATAGCCCTTGTATACGTAGGTTCCTGGTTCCCAAATGAACGATTGAATTGATGCTTTCGCAGGTTTAAACGTAGACGCAAAAATCAAAGTAGCTAAAAGGGCAGTGAGCAACACTGTTGAAATTTTTCCTGTTTTTTTCATATTAACCCCTTAAGTTAATCGATTATATCCATATTGGTATAAAAAACTTGCTAAAAAATTCGCAAGACTTTTTATATTTCCGAGCTAGAGTTACGTCTAAACGTCAGTTAGAGGGTTATAAATTGTTGAAAAAGGTTTTCGAGTGTGTTCCTAACTTTAGCACGTCTAATCCTAAGATTGTAGAAATGATTCTTAAGGAGATTAAAAAAACTCCGAACGCACTTCTTTTGGACTATACTTTCGACGACTATTATAACAGACTTGTTATTTCTTTTGTTGGCAACAAAAAGTCAGTGCTTGAGGCTGCTTTAAATGCGTCTTCTAAGGGCGTAGAATTGATTGACATGCGGAAACATAAGGGTCAGCATCCGCGCTTAGGTGCGGTTGACGTAGTACCATTTATTCCAATAAGAAATGTCACTTTGAAAGATTGCGTTGAACTTGCCAAAAGGTTTGGTCAAGCCTTGGCAAAAAAGACTGGTGTACCCGTTTATCTTTACGGTGAAGCACAGTCGAAGCCTGAGCGGAAAGATTTAGACTGGATCCGTGAGGGGGAATACGAAAAGTTAGAGAAGATGATTGTTAAGCCTGGCCGCGAACCCGATTTCGGTCCGGCTAAGTTTATTCCTAAATCTGGTGCTACGATTACTGGTGCTCGTAAAGTTATGGTTGGGTTTAATGTGAATTTGGGTACTGCTGATTTGAAGGTTGCTAAGAAAATTGCAAAGGCTTTGCATGCGGATAAGGGGGGCTTCTCAAATGTTAAGGCTATGGCTGCGTTTGTTCCTGAGAAAAATGTTACGCAGATAGGCATGAGTATAAGCGATTTTGAGAAGACGCCGCTTTATCGTGTTTTTGAAATGCTTAGGGTGGAATGTGCTCGTTACAATGTGCCGATAGTGGGCTCGGAATTTTGTGGTATGGTTCCTTTAAAAGCTCTTGTTGACATAGCCTCGTATTATTTGAAAATTGACAATTTAACCGAAGACCGAGTGCTAGAGATAGCTGTGCAAAATGCTATGGAAAAAGGCGGTGCCTTTGAGTAAAGCTGTTAAATCAAGGGCGAGAGAAAAGGCAGACTGGCTCATTGTAAACGCTGAAGAGCTTATTACACTTGTTGGTGGTAGCCAGAAGCCACGTATAGGGCAGCAGATGCAGGAGCTTGGAATAATATACAACGGGGGTTTAGCGGTTAAGGATGGTAGAATAGTTGCTGTCGGGAAGACTTCTGATGTTACAAAAGTTTTCAAAGCTGAAAACGTGATAAGGGCAAACGGAAAAATTGTTTTGCCAGGTTTTGTCGATCCGCATACGCATCTTGTTTTTGCTGGTTCGCGGGAGGATGAGTTTCAGATGCGGGTTGAAGGCGCCTACTACATGGTGATTCTTCGCTCTGGCGGTGGCATATTCAAAACCGTTAAAGAAACAAGAAAGGCAAGCGCTGAAAAACTTGTGGATTTTGGTCTTAAAACGCTTGATGTCATGTTGGAGCATGGTACAACCACTGTAGAAGCCAAAAGTGGCTATGGTTTGACCACGAAGGATGAATTGAAAATTTTGGAGGCAATAAAGCGTTTATATCAGTTGCATGCCGTTGATGTTGTTCCAACTTTTTTGGGGGCTCATGCCATTCCTCCCGAATTGCAGAGCAATCCAATTGATTATGTTCACCTCGTTATTGAAGAGATGATTCCAAAAGTGGCTGAGAAGGGGCTTGCTGAGTTTTGTGATGTTTTCTGCGAGAAAGGCGTTTTCAGTTTAGAACAGACTAGACGTATTTTGGTTGCTGGCAAGAAATATGGTTTGAAGCCTAAGGTTCATGCTGACGAGATGAGTATGCTTGGCGGTGCAGAGCTTGCAGCAGACATTGGGGCTACTTCTGCAGACCATTTGCTCTTTTCTTCTGACGAAGGCATTAAAGCCATGGCAGATAAGAGTGTGGTCGCGGTTTTGATTCCAGCAGCTGCCTTCAGCCTGATGGGTGGGCGGTATGCGGATGCCAGAAAAATGGTAGACTTTGGTGTTCCTGTGGCTTTGGGCACCGATTTTAATCCTAGTTGTTGGGTTGAAAATCAACAGTTGGTCATAGCCTTTGCTTGTCATTTCATGAGGTTGACGGCGGCTGAAGCCATAACTGCAGCCACGATAAACGCTGCTCATGCCATAGGTCGGGCAAATGAAGTTGGCAGTTTAGAGGTTGGGAAAAAGGCTGATGTTATTGTTTTAGATGTGCCTAATCACAAGTTTCTTGGCTATCGTTTTGGCGTGAATCTCGTGGACAAGGTTATGAAAAATGGAAGGTTAGTTGTTGATAAAGAAAAACAAGGTGAAACTGTGTTTTTGCGTGAGACAGAGTGAACATTATTCTGCTACGCTTTTGGTTTCAATGCTTTTCTCGCGAATGTAAAGATTAACCATACTATTATGCCGTAGATTACTCCGTTAAAGACTGCTGCTAGCAACGTTCTAACTGGGATTCCACTCCACTCTATCGTTGAGTCTATTCCCATAGCATCACTGATTGAATTGCCTGGAGGTAGTTCAGCGTAAGCTAAGGTTGCGGCAAGGAAGATTACGAAAGCAATTACAAATACTATTGCTCCTTCTCCTCTCATTTTGTTTCTCCCCGTTAGACTAGGCTATGATTATTGCCTCCTAATAAATTTGATTGAATGGCAAAGAATTATAACATGTTTCTACATTCTGGTTTACGGTGAAAACACATTGAAGATTGAGAAGCCTGTTAAATGTTTGACTGGCCCAGAACTGCATTGTAAAAATTGGCAGATTGAAGGCGTTCTTCGCATGCTTTGTAATGTTGTTGACCCAGAAGTGGCTAAGGACCCTGAAAGGCTCATTGTTTATGGCGGGACGGGTAAGGCTGCGCGGAATTGGGAATGTTTTGAGCGAATTGTTGAGACTTTAACAGAGCTTGAACCAGACGAAACCATGCTCATTCAAAGCGGTAAGCCTGTGGCTGTTTTTAAAACTCATGAGTGGGCTCCAAGAGCCCTAATAGTCAATGCTATGCTTGTTCCAAAATGGGCTACTTGGGACTATTTCTACGAGTTGGAGCAGAAAGGACTAATCATGTTTGGACAGATGACTGCTGGTTCATGGGCTTACATTGGCACGCAAGGCATTTTGCAGGGCACTTATGAGACATTAGCTGCTGTGGGGAAGGAACATTTTGTCGGTTCTTTACGTGGAAGGCTTGTTTTGACTGCTGGTTTGGGTGAGATGGGCGGGGCTCAGCCTCTGGCTGTAACTATGAATGGTGGGGTTGCGTTGGTTGTGGAAATTGACAAGCGAGCAATTGAGAGAAGGCTGAAGCATGGTTACTTAGAGGCTTGGACGGATGACTTAAATGAAGCTGTGGATATGGCTTTAGAGGCCAAGCGTGAAGGTGTACCAAAGAGTATAGGTTTGTTGGGAAATGCAGCTGAGGTGCATCCTGAACTTCTGCGAAGAAATATAATTCCAGACGTTTTAACAGACCAAACGTCTGCTCACGATCCTTTGAACGGTTACTATCCTGCTGGCTTTTCTAAGGAAGGTGCTGACGAGCTTAGGGAGAATAATCCAGAAGAGTATTTACAGCATGCAAGTGAGAGTATGCGTGTTCACGTGGAAACTATGGTTAAGATGATGCAGAAAGGCGCTGTAACCTTTGAGTATGGTAACAACTTGCGTCAGCGAGCCTATGATGCTGGGTTTAAAGACGCTTTTGCATATCCAGGCTTTGTGCAACGTTATATTAGACCAATGTTCTGCGAAGGTCGTGGGCCTTTCCGTTGGGCTTCCCTTGTTGGCAGCAAAGAGGACATTTACACACTTGACGACGCAATTTTGAAGGAGTTTGCCTATAACAAAGAATTGTGCCGCTGGATAGAGAAGGCAAAAGAAAAAGTGAAATTTCAAGGGTTGCCAGCGCGGGTTTGTTGGCTTGGCTTCGGCGAAAGGGCAAGATTCGGCAAGATTATAAATGACATGGTTGCAGATGGAAGGCTTTCCGGACCAGTTTGGATTGGACGCGACCATTTGGACGGTGGAAGTGTTGCTTCGCCTAACCGAGAAACGGAAGGCATGATGGATGGAAGCGACGCAGTTGCAGATTGGCCTATACTTAATGCCTTGTTGAATGCTGTGGGTGGAGCAACATGGGTTAGTGTGCATCATGGTGGCGGCGTGGGCATAGGTTATAGTATTCATGCTGGCATGTGCTTGGTGGCTGACGGCACAAAAGAAGCAGAAAAACGCATAATGACAGTTTTAACAACAGACCCTGGAACAGCCATAGTAAGGCACGCAGACGCAGGATACAAAGAAGCACAAAAAATAGCAAGAGAAAAAGGCGTTAAAATGCCTATGTTAAAGTAGCGGTGGCTGTCTTGAAGAACGTAGCTGCTTGTGGCATTTGTTGTGATGTTTGTGGGCTTCATGAGAAGTTAGGCTGTGTTTGCAGTTCTGGAGTTGAGGAGATTGCGAAGAAGAAGGTCGAAACACGTTGGGGTGGCAAAGGCGTTCTATGTTTGGTCTTGGATTGTGCCGTAAAACGTGGAGTTGCATATTGCATGAGAGACTGTGAAGAATTTCCATGCGACAAATATTTTGAATGGTGCTTCCCGTACGGAAAAGACTATCTAGAAATGCACAAAAGCCGAGCGAAAAATAAGAAAAACAAGAAATAATTATTTTAAAAGCCTTAGAAAACCATTGTACAGACCAAAAGTTCAACCTATATATAAGGGGGCTAGAGCCTCTTAACACACCAGAGGAATCAATTGCTAAAATCTTCCAGCGAAAATCTCGTTTCAGATGGGTTGGAATGTATAGAACATATGAAAATACACCCTGATTTTCTAGTGGCTACTTGCCTTGACAATATTGTATCCAGAAGCTTTACGCAGTCTATTCATAACAGCTAAACCGAGTCCTTCAGCAGGTACACCCTCGGCAATAATAACGTCAACACCTTCTAAATCGAATTCCCTCAAAAGCCTAAACAGATTCTTTGCAATGACCGCAAAATCGCTTCTGCTTCCAAGAGACTTCACAACACTAGCCTTATACTGCTCTACAGTTTCATCAGTAGCAAGAACACCAACTTTACTGCCTTTCAACATATAAAACTCCACTAACTCTTTCACCTTACCCACAACAGCCGACAATCCTCCCTCAACAACAATCACATCCGCATTTGGAGCATAATGCTTATGCTTCATGCCAGGCGAACGCGCCTTCTCAACTGGCAAAGCCTCTTCCGCAACCGCAACAGGATTAAGCTCCACCTTACCGAGAACCCTCTTTAAAACTTCGTATGGTGTTCCGCCTGGACGCAGGACTTGTGGTGGATCAACGGTCATGTCTAAAACTGTGGATTCCACTCCAATATGCGTTGGTCCAGCATCTAAAATGACGTCTATTCTCCCATTAAGGTCGTCTAAAACGTGCTTAGCCGATGTTGGGCTTGGTTTTCCAGCGAGGTTTGCGCTTGGAGCAGCGATGGAACAGTCGCTTTCTCTAATCAAAGCCAAGGCAACATTATGTCTAGGCATCCTAACCGCTATAGTGTCTAAACCAGCAACAGTCACATCTGGCACAATTTCCGAACGCTTAAAAATCAACGTCAAAGGTCCAGGCCAAAACTCTCTCATTAGTCTTTCAGCTTTAGGCGAAACTGTTTTGGCTAGTTTGTAAACGTTTTTTGCATTTCCAACATGTACTATTGGTGGATTATCAAGTGGTCGCTTTTTTGCCTCAAAAAGAGCCAAAACCGCCTTTGGGTTCAATGCGTCTGCTCCCAAGCCATAGACGGTTTCTGTTGGAAAAGCCACTAAACCGCCTTTCTTGATAAAGTCTGCTGCTATCCGAATCTTTTCTACTTCTGGCTCTTGCGAATCAACTTTTAACAGCATTGTTCTCTTCATAAGTCACTGAATCCTTTGACCATCTGATTAGAATCAAACTTAGACATTTAAACCTCTTCAAAATAACAGACTAAAGAAAAACTGCAAGTTTGTCAAACAACATAGTAGTCTATGACTTTTTTCATGCTTTTTGGCGCAGCTTGCCTCATGGCAAGTTGTTTCAA
>CAYVGZ010000026.1:0-17894 GCA_964450845.1 uncultured Candidatus Bathyarchaeia archaeon
TCGGAAGACTGTGGAAATGAAGATTGCCGGCTCCGGCTTCTGCTGTGCAAATCGCAATTTTGACGCTGAACCCATTGTGGCTTATGGGGCTTCTGAAATGATGCGTGTCTGGCTACAGAAGAAAATAATTGGCTCTGCAGTTGTTGTTTGTGAGGGAGCCGGCACAGTAATAACATCGAATGGAGAGCTTGTGCAATCAATCGGCGCTCGTTTAACTGGCATAATCAAAACTTCGCCTATCAAAGAGATTATTGAACACGTTGAAGCAGACGGCGGAGTTGTTTTAGACAACGCTAATGCACGGATTGACCAAGTTGAAGGTGTTAAACGAGCTTTCGATTTAGGCTTTAAACGTGTTGCCGTAAGTGTTGCAGGCTTCCAAGCTAAGGATATAAGTCAAATCAGAAATTTTGAGGCTAGTGCAGAAAAGGATGTTTCGGTCTTTTCTGTCTGCAACACATGTGTAGGCAATGCGGACGTGACGCACATAGCCAAAGCAGATGTTGCCTGTGCAAGTGCTTCGAACCTGCTTCGAGCGGAAATCGGAAAAAAAGCATTACTACAGTTAGGTGTTACGATTCCAGTTTATGCCTTATCTGATAAGGGCAAAAGGCTTGTTTTAGCTTATCTAGCCGAGTTTAAAGACAAACTTGCTGTTTTCAGAACACACAAACTACCATACCAAACGGAAGGTAGAGGTCCAAGGCTTAAGGGTTATGTGGACAGCCGAAAACCTTGAAAACAGATTTCTTTTGCACATTCCCTTTTTCAAAAACAAATATTCTTATTACATACATGAATAAACATTTAGATTTGAATGGTGGAGTTTCCTTGGACAAATGGAAATATTATGATATTTGCCTCAAGAGGCATCTGTTATGCAATCCGATAAGTGAAGAGAAGTTCGAAAGATTGTGCAGACTCCTCAGACTAGAACGGGGAGCCCGCGTGTTAGATATAGCCTGTGGAAAAGGGGAATTTCTAATCAGATTAGCAGAACTGTATGACATATCTGGCGTGGGTGTAGACATATCGCCTTACTGCATCAGAGATTGCTTGGAGAAACACAAAAACCGTCTGCCAAATTCCAACATCAAGTTCATAGAAATGGATGGCGCAAAATACAAACCTGAACCCTCTGAGGCTTTCGATTTAGCCATGTGCATAGGGGCAAGCTGGGTATATGGAGGCTACCGAGGAACAGTACAAGCCCTGAAGAAAGTAACAAAACCCAACGGATTAGTAATAATAGGAGAGACCTTTTGGTTGAAAGAGCCAAGTGAGGAGTATTTGAGGGCGGATGGGTTTCGAAGAGACGAGTATGGCCCTCACTACGACAATGTAAGAGTAGGCGAGGAAGAGGGATTATCCTGCATTTACACGCTTGTAAGCAACCATGATGATTGGGACCATTACGAGACGCTTCACTGGTGGTCGATAGACGAGTACGTAAGGGCTCACCCTGAAGATCCAGATGTTCCAGAATTATTGGAGCGAAACAGACGAGAAAAAGAAACATATCTCCACTGGCGAAGGGAGACATTGGGTTGGGCCATATACGTTTTTAGGAAACATAACCCTACCTAAAAAGTGGAAGTTCAGAAAACTTGGGAAAAGCCAAGGTAACTGAAAGAAAATAGCGCAACAACCAAAAGCCTTAAGTGTTAATGCAATGTTATGTTTTTTGTCAAAAAATAAGGTGTTGAATAGATTGGCTGTTGAAGGTTTTTCAAGAAACAGACAACCCGTAGATGCGAAAGTTGGCGAATTGAGTCCGGCTTCTAGAGCCGTAAACGTCACAGCGAAAGTAATTTCAAGGAGCGAAGTTAGAAATATTGCCGCTGGAAGAGATGGAGCACCACACCGTGTTTGCGACGCTTTGGTCGGCGACGAAACAGGCTGTGTCTACCTAACCCTGTGGGACGATAACATCGAAAAAGTGAACGACGGCGACACCATAAAAGTAGGAAACGGTTATGTAAGTCTTTTCAGAGGCAACATGCGCTTGAATGTTGGCAGATACGGCACCCTAGAGGTCGCAAAAGAAGCATTAGCAGGCGAAGTAAACACTGAAAACAACATGTCCAGCAAAGTCTATGAACAAGAGAGACGCCCATTCAGAAGAGGCGGTGGACGAGACTACGGTGGTCGCGGAGACTACGGTGGACGAGATAGAAGAGGCGGCTACAGACCAAGAAGATACTAGCAACTTCACGTTTCCAAAAAAATTTCCAATTATTTTCTTCTAAGCAATGTCATAGGTCTGTTCATTTTCTTCGCTTTTTCTAAAGACTCTGCCAAGCTGAAGTTGTTATACCAACCTAAAAACTTGAATTGCCCATGCTTTTCAACCAGTTCTAAGAATTCTTGTGGAAAAATTATTTTGTCTACTTTCTCCGTTTTGAAAACAGTTGTTTTCCCTTCTTCAAAAACTTCAACGATGAGTCTGTCGATGATTTTTTGTTCAACGAGACTCATGGGAACCTGCTCCCAAGTAACATTCACTGTTAACCCATTTTTTATTATGGTCCACCTTTCTCTGCCCAGCCCAGTCCAATCAAAATCAATGGAAGCATCAATCAAATATAGTCCACCACTTCCCAAACAACCTGCAACAGAGTCTAAATGCGAAAGAAAATCCCTATTTGATTCAATTGAAATTGAGCCAAGCATGCAGAAGATGAAATCAAACTTTTCCTTTGTTTCAAAGCTGCGCATATCTGCATGAACCGTCTTTATTTTAATTCCAGCTTTACGTGCCTTCTTCAAAGAATAATCAAGCATTGCGCTGCTAAGGTCCAAACCAGTAAAAACGTAGCCACGTTTAGCCAGTTCCAGCATGTAAGGGCTTGGTCCACATCCAATGTCAAGAACTTTGTTGACTTTAATTTTCGAGAACTTTCTGATGCATTCTTCGAAAAAATCTACTTCTTTGCTTATGTCTCTAAAACCGAATGCGACATCATAATAGAAAGGAGAATCATACAAATCAGGCGGTTTTTTCTCCATTCCCATAATGCATCCGCTGTTCCTTAAATTCAATTTGAACCAGTCTTGTTTTTTGAATCGGATATATATATTTATGGTGAGTGAGCGTCAATAACGAAGTTTTCCGTTAAAGCATACCGTAACCTTTTAAAACTCTAATTTCTAAAAACAACAACACCTCATTAAAGGAGAAAATTATGATGACTCAAACAAAAAAAGAGGAAAGAAAACCAACAGTAGAAGAATTGTTGGCTAAAGCCAAAAAACCATCACAGTTAGCTACGCCAATGCATAAGTTTTATGAAGGAAAAGTGCAAGTGATGCCAAAATGCGCCATAACAAGCCCTAAAGACTTTGCAATATGGTATACGCCGGGCGTCGCTGTTCCATGCAAAGAAATTCAAGCAAACCCAGACAAGTCCTTCGAACTTACAAACCGTTGGAACTATGTAGCTGTAGTATCAGACGGCACCCGTGTATTGGGTTTAGGCGACATAGGTCCAGAAGCAGCCATGCCTGTTATGGAAGGAAAAGCTTTACTCTTCAAATACTTAGGCGGCGTAGATGCCTTTCCAATTTGCCTAAAAACCAAAGACCCAGAAGAAATAATCCACGCATGCGAGCTTATTGAACCTTCATTTGGCGGCATAAACCTAGAAGACATACAGAAACCAAAATGCTTCCATGTTCTGGAAAAAGCAAGAGAACGCCTAAAAATCCCCGTTTGGCACGATGATCAACAGGGAACAGCCACAGTAATTCTTGCAGGCTTGATAAACGCATTCAAAATAGTAGGCAAAAAACCGAAAGAAAGCCTCATAACCTTAGTGGGCGCAGGCTCAGCGAACCTTAGAACAGCTTACGTCTTAATAAGATGGGGCATAAAACCTGGCAACATAATAATGGTAGATACCAAAGGCACAATTTATCCAGGCAGGAACGACATAATAAAAGAAGAAGACCCATGGAAATATGATCTAGCCCAAAAAACAAACGCGGAAGGCAGGAGAGGTGATATACCAGAAGCTTTCAAGGGCGTAGACGCCGTTGTAGCCGCATCAAAACCCGGACCAGGCACAATAAAGAAGGAATGGATAGCTACGATGGCTGACAATTCAATAATCTTCGCCTGTGCAAATCCGATACCTGAAATATGGCCGTGGGAAGCTGCAGAAGCTGGAGCCCGCATAGTAGCCACAGGTAGAAGCGACTTTCCAAATCAAGTCAATAATAGTCTAGGCTTTCCAGCCATCTTCCGAGGCGTCCTTGACGTTAAGGCAAAAACCGTCACAGATGACATGTGCATAGCAGCAGCCAATGAGCTTGCAAAATTTGCAGAAGAAAGAGGAATGCATGACAAGGATATTCTGCCAAGAATGGAGGAATGGGAAGTTTACCCGCGGGAAGCAGTGGCATGTGCTTTGAAATCCATAGAGCAGGGCGTGGCAAGAGTCAAACCAAGCAGACAAGAGCTTTACGAAAGAGCCGTGGCGATAATCCAAAACGCCAGAGACTCTGTAAAAGTGCTAATGAAAGAGGGTTTAATAAGGCAGGCGCCACCAGAAGAGGAACTACTAAAATAAAATGGGCTGAATCAGATAAGCGATAACCATAAACAACGATAAAATTCCCCGTTTTTGCCCTTCAACCGTAGAAAATTATTTAAACTCTTCCGCAGAACATAAAGGGATTAGGGAGAAAACAGCATGCGTTCAGATTACGCACTCTACATGGTAGCAGTAATATTTTTCATTCTGACAGGCATAGTGCTTGCCTATCAAATAGAACTCAAAGAATTGTGGGTCGTAACAACCGCTATACTGGGACTTCTATTCATAGGTCTAGGCTACACCCAGAAACCAAGGACACAAGCCATAAGAGTTGAAGCACCCCCGCAGACACCTGCACCAGAAATGCCAACGCCTTCACCCGTTACAGAAGTTATGACAGAAGAAAAAGTGGAAACTGTTATGGAGGTTGCACCGCCAAAAGTGGAGCTTACACAAGTGAAGGGCATCGGAGAAAAGCGGGCACAACAATTAAAAGCTCTGGGCATAAGTGGCGTTGAACACTTAGCAGAGGCTTCAGCCGAAGATTTAGCCGAAAAACTGAAGATTTCACCGAAAATCACTGGACGATGGATTGAAAACGCAAAGAATCTCGCTGAAAAATCCTAAAGTCAAAGTGAAACTTTAGTTTACAATTCCCAAGATTCTTATTATATTCCTTCTTTCCAGCCTTCTTATAGCATCTAAAAACTCGTTCTTTTTCTTGCCAGTTAACTCGAAGTTTTTGAGCATGTCTTTTATTGGCATTTCCGGCTTTCCGAAACCTGCGTTTCTTTTGTAGAGGTGTTTCACTATCAGCCGTTCTAGCTTTCCACACCTCCAAGTGGTGTTGCGAATGAGAACCACTATTGCCCTAACAAGCCTCTTTGTTTCGCTATTTCTTTTTCCAGTCAAGATTTCTTCACAGTTATAGTTTTATCCGTAAACGTTTTTAGGGTTTGCGCTCAAATGAAGTGGAATTGAGGAGAATTGATGTGTTAAAGGGACAAGCGGGAAGAATGTGTTTTTCGCGTATACTAGAAGGCGAAGACTTGGCTGAAGCCATTAAAAAAAGAGCGGAAGAAAGCGGCATAAAAGCAGGAATTTTCTTACTGATTGGAAGTTTGAAAGAAGTGATGCTGGGATACTACAAAGATGAAAAATACAAGTCTATTCGATTGGATGGTCCTTTAGAAATAGTTTCATGTATGGGAAATATAGCGGTTGACGAAAGAGGCGAAGTAATGATTCATCCACATGTGGTTGTAGCGAATGAGAAGGGCGAGGCTTTCGGCGGTCACTTAATGGCGGGTTCTCATGTTGGCGCAACAGCAGAACTAGTGATGATTGAAGCAGTAGGAGTAAAATTGCAGAGGGTTTTTGACGAAAAAACAAAGCTAAAATTGTGGAGGTTAGGTTAAGTCCTTTTTTAGGTATATTCCGTGGACATTTCCATAATAGTTTTTAAGTTTTGCAACTTTTTTGTATCCAAATTTTTGATAAAGCCTTAACGCTGCAATGTTGTCTTCCCTTACTTCAAGATGACATGCTTTAACACCTTTTTCTTTGAAGATTTTTTCAGTTTCTTGCAGAAGTTTGTGTGCGGTTCCTTTTCGACGGTGGATGGGTGAGATGTCTATTGTTAGTATATGTCCAGTCAGCGAGTTTCTTTCAGGGTATATCGTGCCTATGATAAAGCCAATGATTTCGCCATTTGCCTTTGCGACTAAACTTACAGAATTATAATCAGTCAGCAAACGTGCAATTTGCTGCTTTGTGAAAGCCTCTCTGTCAAAGCATTCCATTTCAATCTCATATAGCCTAGCCAAATGGCGAATTGACGCGTCCTCTATAGTTATCGACATTCAATCCTCTTTTTAACATGAAGCGAAAGCAAGATTTAGGTTTTTTCCGTTTCAGACATAACCATTTTATTGTTTTTGTCTGTTGCAGTTATTCCTTTAAAACCAAGCCATTGCTGTGCTGCAAATCCTATGATAAACCTAAACCACAACGTTAAAAGTCTGATCAAAATTGTTACCGTTGCGCTTGTTTGTGCGGGCACACCAACAATAATGAATAGAGTCGTCAGTGTCATTTCAGGTAGACCAACTTCAAAAGGAAGACCTATCGGTACGGATTTCGCTGCTGCAAAAATTGAGCATATCACCAGTATTGCGCCCCAACTAATGGAAGTATATCCGATGGATAAAAATGACAGATAAAAGACAGTTACAGCTAGAATCCATGAAATAATAGAAAAGGACGAGGCTATAACCAGCGTTTTAGGGGCATGACCAAATTCCCTCATTGCACCATGAAAAGCCTTGGCAGCTTCGACAACTTCTTTCCTAACCATGGTTAACTTCCAGCGGCCTCTACTTATCCACTCCGCAAACCGTATTATTACATCGACTATTCGTAGGGTCCACTTTTCCTTAATACATAAAAGCAAGAGCAATAAAAGGAAAACAAAAGTCAATGCTATAAGAATTAATGTAATGAGGATTAATGTGAAGTTGAGCGTAGTTCCGAAGAGCTGTCTCTCCATAAGCAAAAGAATAGCTCCCACTAAAAGAGTGACGATGTTTATACCCATGCCGATAAGCCTTTGAGCAACGAGCGACGCCGTAACTTTTCCTGTGGTTCCATTCTGTTCCTTCGTTACTAAATAGAGTTTTGAGATTTCTCCGCTTATTGATTCTGTGGGAATCAGTATGTCCATGAATATTCCAAACCATACGAAAAGCAGTGACTTGACTATTGAAAGTTTCACGGACAGAAACTTGAGCAGAAACCGCCATGCAAGAGTGAAAAACAATGTGTCAAGCAAGACGGCAACAGCTGCTAACAAGTAGATATAGATGTTTATGCCTTGGATGATGGCAATGATCTCTAAAATGTCTACATTGAAAATGTATATGTATGCGAAGAAGGCTGCTAGTCCTATGAGTGGAAAAATGGCGGCTTTCCAAGTGACCTTGTACTTCGCTGAAACCATGAAGGTTTGCACCTAAACGTGAAAGCAAAAGGATTGTAGCTTTATTATATATTTTACCTATTTCCGCCGCAAAACAGCCATTTTCTAGGCAAAATTCTTTCTGTTTGGCAAGATTTAATTGCATTGGCACGCTAATGTTCAATTGGTGTCGATATTGAATTTAAAGGGTGTTCATTTTCTCCTGACATATAGATGCGATTTAGAATGTGATCATTGCTTTGTTTGGGGAAGCCCTAAAGGAAAAGGCACGTTTAGTCTTAAGCAGATAAGGAATATCTTGACAGAAGCCAAAAAGTTGGGAATGGTAAATTTTGTTGCAATAGAAGGCGGAGAACCTTTTCTATACTATCCAATCATGCTTAAGACCCTTCAAGAAGCGGTGAAACTTGGTTTTCACGTGGAAATTCTTTCAAACTGTTATTGGGCAACTTGCCCAGAAGACGCCGTAGAATGGCTTCTTCCCATAGCCGAAGCCAAAGATGTTGAGCTAAGCTTAAGCAGTGACCTTTATCATGGAGAAAACTGGGAAACTGAAGAGGTAAGAAACGCTGCAAAGGCTGCAAAGCTTCTAAACATCAAAGCTGGCGTAATATCTGTCAAATATCCAAACAGTGAAGCGTCTAGTATTAAGGAGATTGAGGGAGCAAACGTCAGTTCATGGGATTTAATGTACAAGGGAAGAGCATTCTCAAAATTGACCGAGAAAGCAGGCAAAAAGCCTTGGCGGGAGTTTACAAGATGTCCTTACGAAGACTTCGTGAATCAGAATCGAGTACACATTGATCCCTTTGGGCATGTTCACGTTTGCCAAGGCATCTCAATCGGCAACGCTTGGCAGAAGCCTTTTTCAAAAATAATTGAAGAATATAATCCATATCAGAATCCTATTCTTGAAGCTTTAGTTCGTGGTGGTCCAGTGGCTTTAGTTGAAAAGTTTAGCCTGTCCCATGATGAGGTTTATGCTGATGCTTGTCACTTATGTTCTGCTGCACGCTGCATGCTACGAGATAAATTTCCAGAAATCCTTGTTCCAGACCAAATGTACGGAGAATTCGAATAACAACAGGAGCCTAATGCTTACAGTTTCCCTTTTACCTGAAGATTGTGAAGAGCTCTATAATATGCTAATGCGCCTAATATGGCGAATGGGATACTTGTCAAAATAAGAGTGCCAATAACATTCAGCTGAATAGGATTGCCTTTGAAAGCAAATTCGCGGAGAGCTTCTGCTGCGACGCTGAGCGGATTTACTGATGCAACTTTTACTAAAAATGAGGGAAGATATTGCGCTAAAACTTGTTGCGGATAATAAACTGTGCTGAAGGTCAACAAGGATACTTGTATTATTTGTTGGTATGCAAAGAAAAATTCTCCATGAGTAGACGCTGATGCAGCGAGCGCAGCGGCGATACCTGCAAGACCCATGGCAAGTATGAAAAGAAAAGGCAACAAAATTAGAGCATTCAAAACAGCAGGAGCTGGAAGAACGATAAGCGCAACTAGCAGCAGAGAACTGGAATACACCATGGCTGAAAGGCTTCCAGCAATCAGGTAAGCAGCAACTAGACCCCTATTGCTGATTGGCAAAGAAAGATAATATTGCGTCACGCCTTCCCGAAGGGCTAGCCATATTCGTCTACCTGTGTCCATGGAACCCATAAAAAGTCCCATAACCACAACCGCTGGGGCAAAGAACTGAAAATAATCAAAACTCATCAATCCATTGTAGACTAAGCCTATCACGAGCATGTCGGAAATGTTTAAACTTAAAAGAACTGCCATAAGCCATTTAGTTCGGAAAAAGTAGGAAAAATCTGTGCGTGCTATCTGCAAAATGCGTAGTAATTCTGTCATCCGCTTTTCACACCTTCCACAAGTCGTTGAAGCAGAAAAGTGCCAAGCCCAAGTGTACCAACAGCTAAAGCTGTCAGAACAGCCACAGCAATGCGAGGGTCAACAAGTATGCCGGGGTCAAATCCGAGAAGGAAACGAACTAAGTCGGACCCATAAGTTAGTGGACTAAAAATGGCAACGTTAGCATAAGATGTTGGCAGAAAAATGAAGGGATAGAATACGGTGCTGAAGCGAATGATAAGCGTGCTTAATGCTGTTACGATAGCAGTGTATATGTCTGCTGAACGGAAGGCTATGAACGACAATGCAAGCATAAGTCCTGAAACGCCGAAACCTAGCCAGAAAAGTGTAGCCACAGCCGATGTTATAGACAATGCTGTGAGGTTTCCTATAATTGACAACGTTACGAATAGTGGAATAGCCAAAAGCAAAGCTAACTCAACCCCGCCTTGAAGAGCCACAGATAGGTAAAGCTTCCAGCGTGGAATCGGCAAGCTAAGGAGGTAGGGCAATCTTCCTTCATGTGCATGTTCTACGAAGTGTCGTCCAGTGTGGGAGCCTATATCAAAGGTCATCATAATCACAAAGCCTATGGCATAGAACTGAAGATAATCATCCATTTTAGTGACGAGTCTAGACATTAGTGCTCCGTACATACCTAACTGAACAGCAAAAACAATCCATTCCACTGCTATCCACACTGGCGGATTAAGCTCTTGCTTTAAATCGAACCATATGAGTCGAATTATGCTATTCAATTGATTGTGGCTCCTAAAACTCGTCCTGTGAAGTGTAGAAATACGTCGTCTAGGGATGGTTCTGTTACCCTCACAGAAAGAACACGTATGTTCTTTTGATAGCAGAGGTTCGTCATTTTGGGCACCCAAGCCTCAGCCATTGAAACATAAGCGCGCAACTGGTTCTCGTTTGAAGCAATCACACGGAAAGTCCCTTCAATTTTGCTTAGCTCTTCAATTATGTTATTATTTTTAGGTGCCTCAACTTCCAGCTCCACTATGTCCCCGCCTGCAATGCTGTCCTTTAGGCGCTGGACAGTTTGACAAACTACACTTTGCCCTTGATCCAAAATTGTTATTCGATCAGCTAAATATTCTGCTTCACGCACTTCATTGGTGGCTACAAGAACCGTTGAACCGTCGTCTCTTAACTTGCGTATGTGATCCCAAATAATGCGTTTACCTCGAAGATCCACTTGGCTGCTGGGTTCATCAAAAATTGCCAAACGAGGACGCTGAATTAAAACTTTAGCGACTTCTAATCGTTTAGCTTGACCACCTGAAAGATGCATAAAAAGTTTCCCACGAGCATCCCAAAGCTCTAAATCTTTCAATATCTGCTCTATCAAAGCTTCCCGCTTAGCCTTTGGAACGCCGCAAACAGTGGCATGGAAACGCAATATTTCCATAGGCTTGTGCCGCCAGAAGCCGCGAGCTCCCTGAAATGCTATGCCTAGTATTTGGCGAACTTGTGTTGACTGTTTAACAACATCAAAGCCCATTACGCTGGCAGTTCCTGATGTTGGTTTAAGAACTGTGGCGAGGATTAGAAGAAGAGTGGTTTTTCCAGATCCATTGGGACCTAGTAGAACCATTATTTCGCCTTCGTTTAGAGTGAAGTCTAAGCCTTTAAGCGCTTTCGTCTTGCCATACAGTTTTGTTAGGTCTTTTGTTTCAATGGCAACCAATTGTAAGGGTTCTCCTAAGCGATTTTGGTTTTTCCAGTAGAATAGCGCATCTCCTATATTAAAGTCGTGCGACGGATGTGGAGAAGTTATAAATTATGGCTTTTCTACATTAAGGATTCAAGGTGATATTATGCTATCCAGAGACGAAGCCATAAGCTTAGTTAAGAAGAATGTTGCAAAAAGGAATGTTGTTTATCATATGCTTGCCGTTGAAGCCATAATGCGAAGCGTGGCAAAACATTTTGGAGAAGACGAAGACAAATGGGGTTTAGTCGGCATGCTTCATGATGTTGATTATGAGAAAACTGAGGCGACGCCTGAAAAGCACAGTCTTTTGGCTGAAGAAATTTTGAAGGGATTTGTGCCTGATGAGCTTATAAGAGCCATAAAAACCCACAATTTCAAATATACGGGCGTGATGCCTGAAACTCGTATGGAGAAGGCGCTGATTGCTTCTGATGCGATTTCTGGTTTGCTGGTGGCGTGCGCTTTGGTTATGCCTTCTAAAAAGTTGGTAGACGTGAAAGTTGAAACTGTCGCCAAGAAGTTTAAGGATAAGGATTTTGCAAGAGGAGCTGAGAGAGAAAGAATCATTGTTTGCGAAGAAATCGGAATTCCGAGGGAGAAGTTCTTTGAAATTGCTCTAAACGGACTGAAAAGCGTTGCAACAGAAATAGGTTTATGAGTTCGAGTGTCTACATAAAATTCTTAAATTCCTTTCAAACACACATCAATCAGAAGTGATTTTAAAATGAGCCTACTTGTTAACGTTTCTGAAGAAGAAGCTTTTCGTTTACTAATGGACTATTTCACGTCAAAACATATGAAAATAATAGCTTCAAGCTCCCCTTCTTACATTAGAGCAGAGTTTGGTTCATGGACTTCGATGTCTCTTGATAATGCAAATGGAGAGGTTGAAGCTGAAATAAAGGAAAGAAATGGCGGAACCTATACGCATCTTAATTTTAGCTTTTTAAAAGAATACCTGTTCGCTTTGATAGTCGCAATCTTTGGAACATTATTTTTGTGTGCAGTTATGTGGTGGAGAGCAACCAGAGACTTGCCGCGAATAAATCCCGCAGATGTAGGCAACTTTTTTCTCAAAATAAATTTGATTACATTTGGGTTATCGGCGGTTATATTTGCTGTTGTAATCGGACTTGTCGGATACAGCACTTCGCTGACAAGAAAAAGGTTCATTGAAGAGTTTAACATATTTGTGCAATCGTTGCCTTCCAAAAAGGACTAGTGCATATTCCACGGGTAGCCGTTAAACTGCTGCGTCTAAAGCTTTTAATCGCTTTTATAGCGTCAACATCTATACTAAACTAGTTAAACGTGGAAAGATTAAGGTGTTGACAGTCCATGTCAGAAACACTCAGAGAGATTGAACTTAAAAAGATTCGTCCAAGCAGACTTAACCCACGGTTAGAGATGAACATAGAGCGTCTTAATGAGCTTGCTACTAGCATACGAGAAGTTGGGTTACTAGAACCGATAATTGTGAGACCAGTAAATGGTGAATATGAGGTTGTTGTCGGTGAAAGACGATATAGGGCTTCACAGCAGGCTGGACTTGAAAAGGTTCCCGCAATAATAAGGGAGTACAGTGATGATGAAGTAGTTCAGTTGAACCTCATAGAAAACGTTCAAAGAGAAGAGCTTAACGCAATTGAAAAGGGAAACGTATGCAAATACCTGCTTAAGAATTGTCCAGAAAAGTATCCTTCCCAAAATGCAATAGCTAAGAAAATTGGCGTAGGCAGCAACGCTGTGTCTCTTTGGCTGCGAACGGTTGAAGTTGTTCCTCAAGAGGCTCAAAAATACGTTGCGCCTTCAACCATTTCTGGGCAGGTGCCGGAGGGCAAAATTGATTATCAGACAGCGGTTAAGGTTGGTCGTTCTGTTGAGGAGCCAGAGAAGAGAGTAAAGGTGATTAAGAAGCTTGCGGAAAAACGTCTTCCTGTTAAGGAGAGAACAGAAGTCATTAAGAAGGTGGCTCTTGAACCAGAAAAGCCTATAGAGGAGGTTTTTGAGGAAGTGGCTAAGGCTCCTTACGAAATGCGATTCACGGCTGACGACAAGAAGCTCTTACTTGAGGGCGTCAAAACTCAAACTTCAAGAAACGACATGCCCGACCCCAAAATCAAAGCTGGAGCAATCGTTCATGCAGCTATTTGGGAACCTCACATTGTAGACTTGCGAATCATGTCTATCGAAAGGAAAAGGCTGAGATACTTTGACGAAGAGGATGCAAAGAGAGAAGGCGGCTACACTCTGAAGGAATTCATGAAAAAGTGGAAAGAGACTCACGGAGAATGGGATGAAAACCAACTTGTCTACGTAATACATTTCGAGAAGATAAAATAAATTTAAATGGAAAACTCTTGTTGCTTCATTCGCTGATAGTCTTGTAATCCTCCTCGCTTTTGACGCCTATTCCAAGCTCGACGGCTCTGCGAATTTGTGGGTAGCTCCATGGATCAGCTGTTAGACTAGCGCCTTCGAAGTTTTCAATGACTTTTATTGCTTCGACATCCATGGCTATTCTGTCTCCAGAAGCCAGCACAACGTTTGGGTTTCGCAATTCGCCACATGCTGGTCCACCCGAAATGAAGCATTTTCTTCCATCCATAACAATAAGGCTCGGATGCACAACCAAGTTTAAATCCGCAATTTTCTCTTCCAAATACCTAGCATGCAACATCATCCTTTCACTGGGCTTCATAAAACCCACAGCCAACTTTAGACTTAAAGTAAACTTTGCCCACCTGTGCGTTTTCATGCAACAAACACAAACAAGCTTCTTCGCTGCCAAAGCCCTTTCAGGCAGGCTCATTGTCCTAAGATACTTGCCGCCAGTGCCAACCTTAACCCACTTACCTTCGTCAAAATGCACAACCTCGGCTCCAGCCTCTTCTGCCTTCTGAAGCATGCCTGTCTCTTCCAAAACCTTGCGTGTAGAAAGCGAAAACATCGAAGACTCTCCTAGAATTACTTTGGAAGCGCCATGCTCATAAAGCAGTTCGATAACGGCTTTGACAAAATCTGGGTCACTCGAACCAGGCGGAGCATCAGCAGTGTTAAAATTAGGCTTTAACAAGATTTCATCGCTCTTCTCAAAAGCTTTGCTGAATCCGCCAATTAAGTCAACAGCCTCTAAGATATTCGCTTTCATATTCTGCCCATTAGTAGCAACCTTGCTGACCAAAATCTTACCGTTACGCCTAAACAGATTCTCTCTAACACAACCGATTCCAACTACAGCACTCATACAAACCACTAACCAATGCAAATGTCACGCGAAAATTTAGCTTTTACCAACATATATGGGGGATACTAAAAGTTAGAAACCTATTTGTGGAACCATTACGCAAGTAGTTTTCTGCTATGAGGGTAAGCTGAATGGACAAGAAAAAGTATTCATACGGAATATGCGGCGTTTATTGTGGCCAATGCCCAAATGGAAATGGACGAGTAAAGATTATTGCTGGAGAGTTAAAGAGACTCGTCGATACAGTTCGCTATGACTGGCTCGAGTTCGCAGTTAAATCATTCAAGTTCTTCGAGTTTAGGAAAGGTTTAGAATGGTTTGCTGAAGCGCAATGCCCCACGTGTCTGAACGGTGGCGGTGCACCTTGCGAAAACAGAAAATGCGCCGCCGAAAAGAAGCTTGAAAGCTGTCTTCTTTGTGATGATTACCTTTCCTGCAAACACACAGAGTATCAACGAGATTGGTATCCTTTCGTAGTCGACAATTACAAACGCGTTAAGCAAGTGGGCTTTGAGAAGCACCTTGAAGAAGAAGAGGAAAGAGTCAGAGCAGGCATAGATTTGATGGGTCATTTGGAAAGATGCTGCAAAGTGGTAAAACTAGAAGAACAACAATAAGACCTTCACCCAAGCGGCCTGAAGCAGTCACAAAATGTGACCACAACACGTGCGTCGCTTTTTATATCCTATAAGCCATGATTCCCTTCTTGGAAGAAGTGAAAATGGAGTCCTTGTCAGAAGAAGAAGTAAACATCGCTCAAGCTCATAAACAAGTGACTGTGTACGTGGTCGGCGGGTTGGTCACTTTTTTCCAGAATAATAAAGTGAGGTGCCCAATCCTTTAATTACAAAAGGAGGAAAGAACATGCCCTTCCTCGGAACTCTCAGACAGGAATTCTCGTTTATAAGAGGAAACTATGCAGTTCTGATAGCAAGCTGGATAATGATAGATTTCGCCATGGAATTGCCAGCCACCTACTACGGGCTCTACGTGCTTGGACTTGGCGCCACTGAAACCATTCTAGGCGTGATAGGACTCGCCCAATTCTTAGCGTTGGCTTCGTTGCAGTTTCCTGGTGGCTACTTAGCAGATAAATACGGGAGAAAATGGCTCATCTCAACAATGACTTTCGGCGTAGCCCTTAGCTTCATACTCTACGCAGTCGCACCATCATGGCCATTTATACTCATCGGCGCAGTTCTAATGAGTATATTCAACTCAACTTATCAACCAGCCCTAAACGCAATGATTTCTGACTCGCTACCACCAGAAAGAAGAGGAATGGGATTCAGCATACTCATGCTCATAGCAAGCGCTTCCACAACACCAAGCCCAGCCGTCGCAGCTCTACTGCGAGCTAACTTCGGACTAATCGACGGCATGAGAATAGCTTACGGCATCGTTGTAACCCTCTTTCTTACTGCAGCATTTTTCAGACTATTTTTCTTGAAAGAAACCGTCATAGGAACCTCCAAACCACGCTTGAACGAAATTATACATAGCTATCCGACAGCTTTGAAAGAAAGCTTCAGCGTGTGGAGAAAAGTACCCAAGTCGATGCTCTATCTGTTCTTATCATTCTCTATTGTGATCTTCGGGTTCTCGTCCATGAACCTCTTCACAGTCGTTTATGCCACAAGAGTACTCCTCATAGACGAGATAATGTGGGGATTTATCGCTGCAATCATCCCTATAACCACAATTATCTTAGCCATACCTATAGGCAAGCTTGTGGACAAAATCGAGAGGAAAATACCCATTCTCATCTCACTGCTGATCTTCGGGTTAGCAATTTGGGTCTTCATGAATGGAGACCTAGCAAAGGTTGCGGTATCACTGATCCTTCTAGGCGCAGGACAAGTAATGCTGAACGCTTCTTTTGGAGCATTACAGACAGATTTAACGCCAAAAGAGCAACGCGGGAAAGTAAATGGCTTCATTAACTTCGCCAACTACATAATCATGGCAATGGGCAGCCTACTTGGCGGATATTTATATGAACATGCATCCCCTCAAACACCATTCATGGTCGCCATAGCAACAATCTTTCCCTCATTCCTGCTAATCTTAATGTTGGTGAAAGAACCAGAAAAAAGAGAAGAATAACCTGACAGAGTTCGCAATAATAGAACGAAGGGTTCAATCTATATATAAGGGGGCTATAAACTCCGCTGAGAGCAATATCTCCCACCAAAAAAGCATAATATAAAAGTATCCAGTCTATAAAAAGTAAGCCAACTCAAACCAAAGGATGGGAAAACAAATGACACTAAAACTAACCAAAGACATGCTTGTTGAAATGCATAAGCAAATGCTTAAAATCCGCTTTTTCGAAGAAAAAGTCTTCGACCTCTACGCCCAAAACCTTGTTCCAGGCACAATCCACCTTTACCTCGGAGAAGAAGCCATAGCAGTAGGCGTCTGTAGCGTCCTCAGAAAAGACGATTACATCACTAGCACGCATAGGGGACATGGACACTGTATAGCAAAAGGTGCGGACCTAAAACGCACAATGGCTGAGATATTAGGCAAGAAAACAGGTTACTGCAAAGGCAAAGGAGGCTCCATGCACATCGCAGACTTCAGCATAGGAATGCTAGGCGCAACAGCAGTCGTCGGAGCTGGATTGCCAATAGCTGTTGGCGCAGGGTTATCCGCAAAACTTAGAAAAACAGACCAAGTCGTCGCATGTTTCTTCGGAGATGGAGCCTCAAACCAAGGAACATTCCACGAAAGCATAAACATGGCATCCACATGGCACTTGCCAGTAATCTTCGTCTGCGAAAACAACCTTTACGCCATGGGAACACGCCAATCAAGAGTCATGAACATTGAAAACATTGCAGACAGAGCCACAGCCTACGGAATTCCAGGCATAGTTGTAGACGGAAACGATGTCTTAGCAGTTCATGAAGCTACGCAGAAAGCTGTTGAAAGAGCCAGAAAAGGCGAAGGACCAACACTTATCGAATGCAAAACTTATAGGCATAAGGGGCATTCACGAGTCGACCCAGCCAAATACCGACCCAAAGAAGAAGTTGAAGAATGGCTAGCTAAAGACCCAATCAAACGCTTTAAGGAAAAGCTCTTGCAAACACACACTCTAAAAGAATCCGAAATTCAACAAATCGAAAAAGAAATCGCAGTCGAAATTGAAGAAACAGTCAAATTTGCCAAGGAAAGCCCATATCCAGCCCCAGAAGAGGCTTTAGAGGACGTATACGCATAAATTAAGGAGGAATCAAATGTGCGGAAAATAACTTATAGAGAAGCCTTAAAAGAAGCCTTAAAAGAAGAAATGCAACGAGACTCAACAGTCTTTCTTTTAGGCGAAGACATTGGCAAATATTGGGGTGGAGCTTTCAAAGTAACAGAAGGCTTAGCAGAAGAATTTGGGGACGAAAGAGTCAGGGATACGCCAATATCGGAATCAACCATCATTGGCACAGCAGTAGGTGCAGCAATAACTGGAATGCGTCCAGTAGCGGAAATAATGTTTGGAGACCTAACAGCCCTAGCCATGGA
>CAYVGZ010000027.1:0-17604 GCA_964450845.1 uncultured Candidatus Bathyarchaeia archaeon
GATTACGCCTGTGCCGATGGCGTCTATTCCATAATAATTGCAAAGATCCATGCCTTTTATTATGGCGTCAAGGCGATCTACACCACAGTAGGGTCCCATAGCCCACAATGTTTCGTATTCCATCCGCGTTGTAGTACCTTTATAAGGACCTTCTGGAACGACGCAAACGTGTTCGCATCTCATTGCGCAAGAGCTGCATCCAATGATTTTGGCAACAAACCTTTCGTTCAAGCTTTCTCCGCTTACTTTTTCTGCCCCTTCAAAACGTGAATTGTTATAGTTTCTTGTGGGCATGCACGACAGCGAATTGTGGACTAGAACGTTTTCAGGAGTGCCTAATGTTCTGTATTTCTGTGTGGCTGGGCCTTTCATTCTTTCGTGGAATTCTTTGACGTATTCCATGAATTCGTCTGGTTTAGCTACCAAAATGTCGCGTGTTCCACGCACAGCAATTGCCTTAAGATTCTTTGAACCCATAACAGCGCCCATTCCCGTTCTTCCAGCGGCTCTGGTTTTGTCGTTGATTATGCATGCTATTCGAACGAGTTTTTCTCCAGCAGGGCCTATGGCTGCAACGCGGATATAATAGTCACCTAACTCTTCCCTTATAGCATCTTCAGTGTCGGCTGGTGATTTACCCATTAAATGCGAAGCGTCCAATAGCTGGACTGAATCATCGTCAATCCAAACGTAAACTAGTTTTTCCGCTTTGCCCTTAAAAATTACAGCATCATATCCAGCCCGTTTTAACTCTGTTCCAAAGGACCCATGGGATTTAGCTTCGCCAACACCATAGCTTTGTGGCGACTTTGCAACAAAGGCATGTCCATTTCCGCCCGTAGGCCAAACTGAGCCTGATATGGGTCCAGTTGCTAGAATTAATGGGTTTTCTGGGCTGAACGGCTCCACGCCAGGTTCAGAGTGGTCTAACCATAATCGTATGCCTAAACCTATTCCGCCAATGTATTTTTTAGCGTACTCTTCATTCAAAGGTTCAACGTGGGTTTTTCCAGTTGTCAAGTCTATGTGAAGTACTCGACCAGCATAACCGTACATTGGTTTTTCCTCCGCTTTTGTAACTTTAAAGTTTCAACATTCATATTAATTTATCTATTTTAACTGTGTTATTTACACGGAGTTAACGCATAGATGACGCAAATTTTCAGCATGTTTTAGGGCTTTATTGGTGGTTAGTAAAGAGGAGAAAGAAAATTTTAGATAGCTTCCCTCAAGAGTTCAACAATGTCTTTCACTGCAATCTTATTTTCTACATCCAATACCTTAACAGCATCTTCCAAGGTCGTCATACAGAACGGGCAAGCCACAGCTATGGTGTCAACATTGAGTTCTAATGCCTCTTTAACTCGGTCTACACTAGGCCTCTTTTCAGGAGTTGCCTCCTCTGTCCACACCCTTCCTGCTCCGCCACCACAGCAGAAACTGCTTTCTCTTGTTCGCTTCATTTCAACAAGTTCTAAGCCATTTATCGACTGCAAAATCTGTCTTGGTTCATCGTAAATTTCGTTGCGTTTACCTAAAAAGCATGGGTCGTGATAGGCAACTCTTTTCTTAACTGGTTTTGTGGGTTTTATTTTGCCCTGTTTGATGGCTTCAGCCAAGAATTGCGTGTAATGTTGAACGTTTAGTTTTTCGTCAGCGTATGGCTTATCATTTTTGAATGTATTGTAACAGTGCGGTGACAACGTGACGATTTTTTCCGCATTGAATTTTTTGAACATTTCTATGTTGTGAAGGGCAAGTTCTTCGAACAATCCTTTTTCGCCCATTCTTAGCATATGGTCTCCACAACACCATTCTTCAGTGCCCAACGTAGCAAAGCTAACTCCTAAGCTGTTGAACATTAAAGCCATAGCTCTGGCAATTTCCATGTTTCTCGCATCGTAAGTTGTCGAACAGCAAGTGAAGTACAGAACATCAGCCTTTGTAACTGTTGGAAACGTGTCAACGTTCAAGCCCTTAGCCCAATCCATTCTCTTACTCTGATGCGTTCCCATTGGGTTGTGGTATTTGTAGACGCTTTCCAGAACATCTTTAACAGTTCTCGGAATGTTTCCAGCTTCTACCAGAAGGCAGTGGTCATCAACTATCGAGTTTGCGCAGCCAACGAGTTTGGGACAGAACAACGTGCATGAGTTACACTGGGTGCACAGCCAAATGTTGTCTGCCATGGGCTTTAATCGTTCGTCGCAGCCTGCGTCTCTTGAATCTGCGATGAATCGGTAATTAGCTGTTAATGCTGCAGGTCCGAGAAATCTTTCATCTATTGCGGCTGGACATGCTGAGTAGCAGATTGAGCATTTTGTACATAAAGTTAAGTCCCAGTATTTTTTGAGGTCAGTTGGCACTTGAGTAAATTCTTCGGTTTTCTTGAAGGCTTCTTCTGGCTTTATTAGTAACGTTTTGATTTTCTTAAATTTATCAAAGAAAGGTTCGATGTCAACCACTAAGTCTTTTATAACTGGCATGTTTGCTAGCGGTTCAATAGTTAAGGAGTCAACTCCGAGGTCAAGTACTTGCGTGTAACAGGCTAGCATGGGTTTTCCGTTAACATTTATTCCGCAGCTTCCGCAAATTCCAAATCTGCACGAATGCCTAAAAGTGAGGGTCTCGTCAAGGTTGTCTTTAATGTATATGAGACCATCAAGCAACGTGTTTCCCATGCGAACTGGAACCTTGTACGTTGAGAAATAGCGCCTTTTGCTTTCAGGGTCGAATCGAAGAATCTTAAATTCAACAATCTTCTCAACTTTAGAGTTCATATACGTTCACCTTTCCTAATATTTTCTTTCAACTGGAGGCCACTTAGTTATCTTGGCTGGAACATACTCAAGACGAGGTCCTTCTTTTGTGCAGTAGGCGAGAGAGTGTTTTAACCAGTTTTCATCGTCCCGCTTCGGGTAATCACGCCTTGAATGGGCTCCTCTCGACTCTGTTCTGGCAAGCGCACCGACTATAGTTACTTCTGCAAGGTCTAACATGAAGTCAAGTTGCAGGGCTGAAGTAAATGCGGTGTTAAAGGTTTTGCCTTTGTCTTCAACCTTTATTTTCCTGAATCTTTGTTTGAGTTCCCTTATTTCTTTCAAGGCGCTCTCAAGCTGGTCGCCTCTCCTGAAAATCCAAACCTTCGTGTTCATAACCCGCCTCATCTCATCTCTGAGGCCAGGCACTCTTTCATCGCCTTCGCTGCCCAAGATTCCGTCAAAGATCCTCTTCTCTTCTGCTAAAAGTTTTTCATGTGAGATTTCATAAAAACTGCTAGACAAAGCGCATTTTGCAGCTTCCTCTCCAGCAACCGCTCCGAAAACTAGACAATCAATCGTCGAATTTGTGCCAAGTCTGTTTGCTCCATGAACGCTGATACACGAGCATTCGCCAGCAGCATAAAGTCCTGAAATCGGCGTTTCAGCTTTAACGTTAGCGCGGATTCCGCCCATTGCGTAGTGAGCTGCTGGTCTGATAGGTATCGGCTCCTTGACAGGGTCCACTCCCCCAATTTTTATTGCGACCTCGCGGATGAGGGGCAGCCTCTCGTTTATCTTCTCCTCGCCTAAATGCGTAATGTCTAAAGCTATGTAAGGTCCAAATGGTCCTGCTAACCCACGTCCTTCCAAGATTTCTGTTTCCTCTGCCCTAGCGACTACGTCCCTAGGGGCCAGCTCCATTCTTTGTGCTGCATAGTTTTTCATGAAACGCTCACCCTTGGCGTTGAGTAAGTATCCTCCTTCGCCTCGAGATCCTTCGGTTATCAGCACTCCAGAGGGAACCAGACCTGTGGGATGAAATTGGACAAACTCCATATCCATTAGTGGTGCTCCAACACGGTAAGCCATAGCCATTCCGTCGCCTGTGGATGCGTGGGAGAAGGTTGTAAATTCGTACATGCGTTGGTAGCCGCCAATCGCCATTATTATGGCTTTAGTTTGGAAAGCTTGCATTTCGCCAGTTTTTTGTTCTATTGCTGTCAAGCCTACGGCTCTGTTGTCTTTAACTATTATAGAGGTGACAAACCATTCGTCGTAAAACTTTATGTTACCATGGGACGTGGCTTTTCCATACAATGTGTGCATTTCATGAAAGCCCGTCATATCAGCTGCGAAGCATGCCCGTGGGAAGCTATGTCCGCCGAATGGGCGTTGGTCTATTTTTCCGTCGGGAGTGCGGCTCCATGGACATCCCCAATGCTCCATTAAAATAATTTCCTTTGGTGCTTGTCTGACAAAAAAATCTACAACATCTTGGTCTGCTAGATAGTCTGCTCCTTTAACGGTGTCAAAGGCATGCAAATCGTATGAATCTTTCTCCCTTAAAACAGCCGCTGTTCCGCCTTGTGCACACACAGAGTGCGAGCGGATGGGGTGAAGTTTAGAAATTACAGCTATGTCTAGTTTATTGCTGACTTCAGCAGCAGCAACTGCAGCTCTAAGACCCGCTAAGCCAGCTCCTACAATAACTATGTCGTGTTTATATTCTTCCATTCAATTGTTCACCTTGTTGGAAGGAACCTAATTTTGTAATCTAACCTTTATAGTTTTTCCACGCTTTTTATGTGTAAGAATGTTTATTATTGATCAAATCTAATTGTTTCGTGGTTAAGATGTCTGTTCCCGTCTGGAAAGGGGCAAAAACATGTTTAAGAAAATCTTGGTTGCCAATCGTGGAGAGATTGCAATTAGAGTGATTAGGGCTTGTAAGGAACTAGAAGTGAAGACAGTTGCGGTTTACTCCCAGACCGATGCTGAATCTCTGCATGTTCAGTATGCAGACGAATGCCATTGCATAGGCCCAGCAGAACCCACCCAAAGCTACCTAAACATTGGCAAAATAATTGAATTGGCTAAGAAATCAGAGTGTGAGGCCATACATCCCGGTTATGGATTTCTCTCTCAGATACCAACCTTCGCAGAGGCATGTGAGGAAAATAGCTTAGAATTCATCGGACCTCCAAGTAGGGTTTTACAAAAGATGGGTTGCAAAGTGGAAGCCCGCAAAATTGCTGTCAAGGCTGGGGTTCCAATAGTCCCGGGAAGCATAGAACCTGCTAAAAGCATGGATGACGCTATGGAAGTGGGGGAAAAGGTCGGATATCCTGTTCTTGTTAAGGCTGTCTATGGTGGCGGGGGAAAAGGTATGCGAATAGTCACGAATGAGAATGAGATGCAACGAACATTGGAACTTGCAGCCTCAGAAGCTGAAAGCTCCTTCGGAAGTCGAGAAATTTACGTGGAAAAATTCCTTCCAAAAGTAAGACACATAGAATTTCAAGTTTTAGCTGACAAAACTGGAAAAGTTATTCACCTTGGAGAACGGGAATGCTCAATTCAAAGAAGATACCAAAAGCTCATTGAAGAAACTCCATCCCCATTCATGACAGAAGAGCTGAGGAGAGAGATGGGAGAGGCTGCTGTAAAAATTGCAAATGCCGTAAACTACATCAACGCGGGAACAGTTGAGTTCTTAGTTGAACAAGATAAAAACTACCATTTCTTGGAGATGAACACTAGGCTTCAGGTTGAGCACCTCATCACCGAGATGGTGACGGGTATAGACATTGTGAAAGCTCAGATCAAAATAGCGGCTGGCCAAAAACTTGAGCATGAGCAAAGCGATGTCGTCATGAGAGGACATGCAATAAACTGCAGGGTCAATGCTGAAGACCCATACAACAATTTCATGCCAAGCCCTGGAACAGTAACGAAGTTCCAACTGCCGGGAGGGCCTGGAGTAAGAGTTGACACTCACCTGTACGCTGGCTACTCCATTTCGGTTTTCTACGACCCATTGATAGTGAAGCTTGCTGTTTGGGGGTCGAACCGTGGCGAGGCTATACAAAAAATGAGGAATGCCTTAAACGAGCTCGTAATAGAAAGTGTGAAAACTACCATTCCTTTCCACAAGAAAATCATGGAAGACGAAGGCTATCTCAAGGGAGATATTTACATAAACTTTGTTGAGGAAAGAATTGGAGAGGTTCTACCAAAATGTGCTTTAGAGGATGAGGAGGCCGCTGCAATAGTTGCAGTTTTGGCTGATCAAATAGAAAGAAGAGGTGTTCAAGCAGTTATTCCGAGAAGGGAGCCTAGGGCAGTTTCCCTTTGGAGACTTGCCGGTAGGACAAGGAGACTGGAGAGAACGCGTTGACGATCCAAGAGGTTTTGGTGAACAGAAAACCGCACAAGGTCAAGGTTTTGGAGAGAAATGGAAACATCTTTACACTAGAGGTGAACGAGAAAACAGTCAACGTAAAATTCAAGAACATGGTTCAAGGTAAAACAGCAATATTGGAGATTAACGATAAAACTTTTCAACCAAGTGTTGAGAGAATTCAAGGGAACGTTCTTCAAATTAAAATAGGCGGAAAACTTTTCGAAGTTCAATTTCAACCTAAAATCCCAAAAGAATCGAATGCAAAGCATGAGCCTATAGTTACTATTGCGAAAAAACCAGCAATAGGTTTGGTAATAGAAAAAGACGCTGTGGCTGCTCCAATTGCGGGCAGAATCGTGCTGCTTAGGGCTAACGTTGGGCAAAAGGTTGAAAGAGGCGAGTGTGTCTGCATCTTGGAAGCCATGAAAATGCAGAACGAAATAACCGCACCTAAGGCAGGAGTTGTCAAGGAATTTAGGGTTTCCAAAGGAGCTATTGTAAACAAAGGAGACATTTTAGCAGTTATTAGCTAGAAGCAACTGCTTTTACTGAAAAGTAGGTTAGGTGTGGAATGTGGCTAAATGGCTGAGGCGAATTCTGGGCACATGGGCGTTTCTCCTTTTAATTAATGGGTCTGCGTTAGGTTATTTGATTGTTAGTTTATTTTTTATTCCTAATGTTTGGGGAGTTTTAATCGGTTCGAGCGTAATGGCTCTTGGTTTTTGTTGGTATTATGTACGGTATGTTAAGAAAAAGCAGCCGCGGTATCCCTTGGTGGCACCTGAGGGGAAGGCTGATTTTTATCTTCCAAGAACCAAAATTCCGAGACCTGTGTATGCAGATTTTCGTGAGATTGAGGAGAAAAAGCGGAAGCTTGCTAAGGTTAAGAAGTTGGCTCGAAAGAAGGTCGTTCGGAAGAAAAAATAGCGCGCTATCTTTCTCTGTGACTAGACCCTTCCTTATAAATGGATCGAACTTCTGGTAGTTTGTGAGTTAGAACTTCTTTGTTTTTGATTCAGAAAGTTTTTAATAACGTGTTTAGTATGGCTTTATTCTGAATAGGAGTAGATTTAGATTGTTTGTTGGTGTTGACCATGTTGGTGTTGCCGTGCGGAATTTGGATGAGGCTATAAGCGTTTACCGAGATGTTTTGGGTTTCAAGCTTGAGAGTGTTCATGTTTTAACGGAGCGAAAGGTTAGAGTGGCTTTTCTCTCCACTGGCGGAGAAACTAGCATTGAGCTTTTGGAGCCTATTGGCAACGACAGCCCAGTTGCAAAGTTTCTTGAAAGTCGTGGAGAAGGCATTCAACATTTGGCTATGAAGGTTAAGAATATTGAAGCGGTTTTGGCTGAACTTAAACGGAAAGCCGTGGTGCTTGTTGATGATAAGCCTAGGGCTGGCGCCGAAGGCACAAAAATTGCTTTTGTTCATCCAAAGAGCACGAAGGGCGTGCTTTTGGAACTTGTTGAAAAGCCGTAGGTTTGTTGATGAATGTGAATGTGGACAGGCTTCAGGAAGGCTTACGCACTAAACGTTTTGGTAGGAACATTCTTTTTTTGCGTAAGGTTGGTTCTACGAATGATTTGGCTAAAGAGTTGGCTGGTTATGGGGCTGCTGAAGGAACGGTTGTGGTTGCGGAGACACAAACTGCTGGGCGTGGAAGGCTTGATAGAGAATGGGTTTCGCCTAAAGGCGGTTTGTGGTTTTCTGTTGTTCTTAAACCTGAACTTAAACCTGCAGAGGCTGTTAGGCTTGTGTTTGTGGCTGGTTTAGCTGTGGCTGAGGTTTTGCATGAACTGTATAGGGTGAGGGTGGAGACGAAGTGGCCTAACGATGTAGTGATGAAGGGGCGCAAAGTTTGCGGCATACTCACAGAAATGAACACGACGGGCGAAAAAGTCAATTATGTCACAGTAGGGGTTGGAGTTAACGCGAACCTTGATGTGGAAAAGGTTTTTCCTGAAGATTTGAGAACGGTTGCTACTTCGCTTGAAAATGAGCTTGGCAGAAAGGTTGGGTTAGAAGAATTGTTTAAGGCGTTGCTTGAGAGGTTGGAAAATATTTATGGGTTGTTTTTGGAGGAAGGTTTTGCTTCAGTTCTGGGGAAATGGAAAAAGTATGCGGGCTTTTTAGGTTGTCAAGTGGAAGTGACAAGTGGAACTGAGAAATGGGTTGGGCTCGCATCTGATGTTGGGAATGACGGGGCTTTGGTTATGAGGTTGGAAGATGGAACGGTGAAGCGTGTTTTCGTTGGGGATGCTGCTCTGCGGTCAAAATGAGCAGTTATTTTTATTTAGGGTCTTTTTCCAGTGATGTAGAAGCCGCGTTTTTCGAGTTGTTCAAGCAGTTCTTTTGGTTTTGGGTGCCATTGTCCCCATTTTCTGCAGATGTGTTCAGTCCAGCTATAGTTGTCATGCGTGAACGTTTCTTTGCGATGTGCTCGTAATGGTATTTTTGCATTCATTTTTCTGTAATAGTCCTGTGCTAAATAGCCTTCATCCATTTGCTTCATGGCTTTTGACACTATTTTTTCGTCTAATTTTGGATATTTGTCTTCGAATAGTGTGAATTCCATGGGATAACGTGGTCGTGGCGGCGGATCTTCTGCTGGATAACCCATTACAAGCTGCACCAAGGGGAACACTCTTTTTGGTAGGCTATATTCTTCTGCGATTTTGTCAGCTCGGTACATTGCGCTTCCGAGGAAGCAACTTCCAAGTCCGAGGCTTCTGCCTGCGACTACCATGTTTTCTGCCATGTAAGCAGCGTCTTGAATTCCGAAGAACAGTAGCGTTAGGTCGTTTGTGGCTAGTTTCCATTTTCTTTTAGCCATGATCAGTTCGAACTTGTGAGAATCTATGCAAATCGTGAATAAGAGCGGGGCTTTGAATGGGTTGCGTTTTTTGTTTCGTGACAATAATACGCTGTAATATTGCGAAGCGAACGGCGCTTGTTGACCTGCTCTGACGATTGTTTCTATTATTTCGTCTGATGGTGTTTCGTCTGTGTATTTTCGGATTGACTTATGCTCAAGCATGGTTTGAATAACAAGATTCTTCTTCATGACATCATCGTCTTTACGCCTAAATCCAACATTCTGCAGATATATGAGTTTCCGTATGTCCTAAATATCCGTTCAAGCAATAATACCCAATAACTTGAGGAGTTCGAATGACCGCGATAAAGGAACCTTCGGTTGATGATAAGATTAAGCGTTTACGCGAATTAAACGAACAAGCCAAACTGGGCGGCGGACAAAAACGAATTGAAGACCAACACGCTAAAGGCAAGTTAACAGCCAGAGAACGCATCGAGCTATTACTTGACCCAGGCAGTTTTAACGAGCTTGACCAGTTCGTTGTGCATCAATGCACCGAATTTGGTATTGGTGAAAAGAAATTCCTCGGCGACGGCGTCGTAACAGGCTACGGCACAATAGACGGCAGACTCGTCTACGTCTTCAGTCAAGACTTCACAGTCTTCGGCGGTTCACTCGGCGAAATGTTCGCAAAAAAAGTCTGCAAACTCATGGATTTAGCCTTAAAAACAGGCGCACCCGTCATAGGCTTAAACGATTCAGGCGGAGCACGCATACAAGAAGGCGTAGCAAGCCTCGCGGGCTACGGTGACATATTCTTCCGAAACGTCATAACTTCAGGCGTCGTACCGCAAATAAGCGCAATTATGGGTCCATGTGCAGGCGGAGCCGTCTATTCTCCAGCCCTAACAGACTTTATAATTATGGTGGATAAGACAAGCCACATGTTCATCACAGGCCCAGACGTAGTTAAAGCAGCATTAGGGCAAGAAGTCACTTTCGAAGAGCTCGGCGGGGCAATGGTTCACAGTCAAACAAGCGGCGTAGCGCATTTCATTGAAAAAGACGAACAACACTGCATACAGCTAATCAAGAAACTCTTAGGCTATTTGCCAAGCAATTATTTGGAAGACCCGCCAACAATAGAGCCAACAGACGACCCAAACAGAACAGACGAAACCTTGGCTCACATACTTCCAGACGACCCAGACAAGCCCTACGACGTTAAAGAAATCATAACACGCTTAGTAGACAACGGCGAATTCTTCGAAATCCAGCCCCTCTGGGCACAAAACATCGTGATCGGCTTCGCACGTTTAAATGGCAAAACCATAGGCATAGTAGCCAACCAACCCGCACACTACGCTGGCGCATTAGACATACATAGCAGCATGAAAGCTGGCCGTTTCATACGCTTCTGCGACTGCTTCAACATCCCAATAATCACATTCGTAGATGTGCCGGGCTTTCTGCCAGGTCTAGAACAGGAACACGGCGGCATAATCAAACACGGGTCAAAACTATTGTACGCTTACTGTGAAGCAACAGTGCCAAAAATCACTGTGATACTCCGCAAAGACTATGGCGGTGCTTACGATGTAATGGGTAGCAAACACAGCGGAGCAGACATAAACTACGCATGGCCAACAGCCGAAATAGCCGTAATGGGACCGCACGGAGCAATAAACATAATCTTCCGCAAAGAAATCGCCGAAGCCACCGATCCGGAACAAAAACGCGTGGAACTTGTAAGTGAATATCGCCAAAAATTCGCAAGCCCTTACATAGCAGCACAGAAAGGCTACATAGACGAAGTAATAGAACCTGCCCAAACCCGACCCAAACTAATCAGCGCTCTGGAAAGCTTAACCACAAAACGCGAACCAAGACCAATGCGAAAACATGGAAACGTACCATTATAAGTCAATTGAAAAAACAAAAACCACTGGTGTTCTGGTGATGGACAGAAAAAGGTTGACCCGTGACATAATAATCCAAACGCTTGTGAATGCCTTAAAACCGCTCGATTATGTCCACACCTTTTATGAGGGAGGCGCCGCTGCCTTCAACCGAATTGATGAATGGTCCGACATCGACCTCTATCTAGTCGTAGACGACGAAAAAGTCAATGAGGCATTCCTAGCAGCCGAAAAAGCATTAAAATCGTTATCATCTATCAAGCAAAAGTTTGATGTGCAGCAAACTGGCTGGCCAGGTGTCTTTCAGGCTTTTTACAGGTTGGAAGACGCAAGTGAGTATCTTATCATTGACCTTTGTGTTTTGAACTTCAGCGGTTCAGAAACGTTTTTGGAGCCAGAGATACATGGTAACGTCGTGTTCTACTTCAACAAATCTGGTAAGATTAAGCCTCCGCAATTGGATAGGGAAGCACTAGTCAAGAAAGTGCACGCGAGATTTGATAGATTGCAGGCAAGGTTTGCCATGTTCAACAACTTCGTGCAAAAGAAGATCAACAGAGGTCATCTTCTTGAAGCCATAGACCTGTATCACGGTCTTACCCTTGCCACGCTAGTTGAAGCTTTGCGGATTAAACACAATCCTATACATTACAATTTCAAGATGGAATATCTGCATTACGAGCTTCCATCCGACGTAATCAAGAGACTTGAGCATCTATACTTTGTCAAAGACGCGAAGGATCTGCAAGAAAAATACTACGAGGCAACCGAGTGGTTCCATAGGATAATTCAGGAGATCGATCAAAAGGAAATAGAAAGGCTAATAGGAATACGATAGGGCTTGTGCGTGTTAGAATAAGATTTCTTTATTCATCTTTACCTTGTCATTCTCGATTGGTACGCCTTCTTTTTCTACGAGCTTCCTTCTAGACTCAGCGGCATTTCTTTCTCCTCCGAATCCACCGTCACACCTGACAACGCGATGGCATGGAACAATTGGGTGAAGCGGATTTTTGTGTAACGCATTAGCAACAGCCCGATAAGCGTGTGGTTTGCCGATTTTTTCTGCTATTCTCTTGTATGTGCTGACTTTTCCATGTGGAATCTTGAATGTGGCGACCAAAACTTTCTTTTCAAATTCTGTCTTGTTAGATAAGAAACGTCTAACATCTTCTTCCGTTTTAACTGCATCTTTATCCATTAAGCATCCCCATTTACACATTTAGGGAATTTGAATCTCTTATAAGTCTTTAAATTTCTCTTTAATCATTCTAATATTCAACGATTTTGGGCAGTTTCTTGGCTTCTGCAATAGTAGACTCGAGTTCTTTTGGCAATGGAGCTATTCCTTCAAAGCCTGTTCTCTCAACAAACTTGATAAGCATAACTCTAAGCTCTTCTGGATTCCACTTAGCCAGTTTCTCGATTGAATCAACACCTGCATCATAGTAAAGCCTTGCCCGAATGCCCTTTACACCTTGGATTCGAGCCAAATCTGACAGTTTAACAAGCTCCAGAATGGCTTCTGCTGGCACTCCAGTCTTCGCTGATAGCTCCTTTCTTTTGTCTCTTGTTCGTCCTGCCTCCAACATTTGCTTCACGTTTTTAATGCCTATACTCGCAAGTTTTTTAACATGTTCTTGACTGACTCCTCGGAACTCCTTCAGCGCAAAAGGTGCTTTCTCTATTCTTTTACCTCTCAATTCTCTTGCACATTCGTGCATCTCCTTGTTAGAGGTATACTCGTAGTAATAGCGAATCCCCCACAAGCATAGCTTAGCAGACTCGTTTCGCTCTTCTTCAAACCATGACACAAATGCTTCAAGATCTTCTGGACATGCCTTGTCTAATCCTTTGCGACCTCTTTTCTCTTGCAAATATTGCTCAAACTCAGTTACGTATACAATAACCCGTCTGACCACACTTGGAGACCGCACACCTCGTTTTAAGAATTTCCGAAAGCCTTCTTCATCCACTTTTCTCACACGCCCTTACTACGTTTGCGTTATCTTGTCGAATAAAGCTATTTCTTGACACCTAAATGAATTAATATGGCTTCACCTACCCTTTCTAATCTCAAATTCAATCTATATATAAGGGGGGTCTAGACGCCTAAGAGCAAACCAGTCAAAATCACCGACACAACACTTCGCGACGCACACCAATCTTTAATGGCTACGAGAATGCGCACAGACGCTATGCTTCCCATAGCTGAAAAAATCGACCAAGTAGGCTTCTTCTCGCTAGAAATGTGGGGAGGAGCAACATTCGACGTTGCAATCCGCTTCTTAGCCGAAGACCCGTGGGAACGAATCCGCACTTTGAAACGTCACATAAAGCGAACACCCTTTCAAATGTTACTGCGTGGACAAAATGTTGTTGGCTACCACAACTATCCAGACGACATCGTCATAAAATTCGTAGAAAAAGCCGCCGAAAACGGCATCGACATATTCCGCGTTTTCGACGCTTTAAACGACATAAGAAACATGGAAGTAGCTATAAAAACAGTAAAAAAAACTGGCAAACACGCCCAAGGAACCATCTGCTACACAATCAGCCCAGTCCACACAATAAAATACTACGTGGAAACCGCCCAAAAACTAGCCCAACTTGACTGCGACTCCATCTGCATCAAAGACATGGCTGGAATGCTCGCACCACAACCGGCATACGAACTCATAGCTGCACTAAAAAAGAAAGTTGGGCTTCCCGTACATTTACACTCTCACAGCACAAGCGGCATGGTCATGATGACTTACCTCCGCGCATGCGAAGCAGGCGTAGACATAATCGACACAGCCTTCTCGCCATTAGCTTGGGGCACTTCCCAGCCTCCAGTCGAATCTGTCGTAGCTGCCTTGAAAGGAACACCCTACGACCCAGGACTTGACATAGAACTCTTGAGCGAGATTGCAGATTACTTCCAAGAGCTACGAGAGAAATACTACGACCCACTAAAGCTTATCGACTCAAAAGCTGAAAGAGTTGACGCTTCCATTATCGTTCATCAAATTCCCGGCGGAATGTTCTCTAACCTTCTTGAACAGCTGAAAGAGCAGAAAGCGCTCGGCAGACTGAAGGAAGTTCTTGAAGAAGTTCCGAAAGTTAGAAAAGAGCTTGGTTATCCACCACTCGTAACGCCCACAAGCCAGCTCGTCGGCATACAAGCCGTGTGTAATGTTCTTTCAGGCAAACGTTACAGCATTGTGCCAAAGGAGATAAAAGACTACGTGAAAGGCTTCTACGGAAAACCACCAGCTCCAATTAATCCGAAAGTGAAAAAGAAAATCATCGGCGACGAAGAACCCATAACATGCCGCCCAGCTGACCTTTTAGAGCCATCTCTCGACAAGATGCCAAGTGAAGCAAAATCCTACATTGAAAGTGAAGAGGACAAACTAACCTATGCATTGTTTCCACAAACAGCCCTAGAATTCTTCAAGAGGAGAAAAGCCAAACGAGAAGAAGCTAAACCTGGAATCCCCCCTGAGAGAATTGGCGAACTTGAAGAGGTCGCCGCAGTCTCGGTTGCAGTTGCCACCTACTTGACAAGCTCAAGCGGTGTAAAAGCGCTAATACTAGCAAAAACTAAAGCAGCCACATCATCTTGGGTATTAGCTGGTAGACAAAGCCTAGCTGATCATGGTGCATAAAAGTGCCTGTTTACGAAATTTTCATAGACAGCAAACCCCGAAAAATCGAACTGAAAAAGACTGGAGAAAACTTTTTCACAGTTAAAATAGACAGCAAGTCCCTCAGCATAGAATTACCATCCGACAAGCTCAACCTAGAAAAGCTTTCCTCCATAAAAATAGATGGAAAAACATACCACATAGAATTGCCCAGAATCGATTGGGAAAAACTCTTTCCCGTCAAGGTTGAAGAAATCACATTCAAAGCTGAAGTAAAAACTTCCACAAAGAAACCAACATTAACAGCTTTTGAACCAGTCCCCTTAACACCCACAAAGAAAACTATGGCGACAAAACAAGTTGTCGAAGGCACCATAACAGCGCCAATGACAGGAAAAATCCTCTCAGTTAAAGTCAAGAAAGGAGATCAAGTGGAACTTGACCAAGTTGTCTGCATCCTTGAAGCTATGAAAATGGAAAACGAAATTACGGCGCCCAAGGCTGGAACCATTCGAGAAGTGTATGTTTCAGAGGGTTCATCGGTGAGTGAAGGCGAACCCCTTTTCATAGTTGACTAGAAGATGGAAGGCGGTTTATACTCGCCAAAAACTTCGCGTAAAGTGTCACATATTTCGCCGAGGGTTACATACTCCTTTACTGATTGAAGTATGAAGGGCATGAGGTTCACGTTTTCTTGTTCTGCTGCTCTACGCAGCTTGTTTAGGGCTTCGTCCACTTTAGCTTGGTTTCTTAGCGTTTTTACCAGTTTTAGGCGTTCAACAAGCTTCTTCTCGATTTCAGGGTCTATTTGCAAAATCTTTATGGGAGCTTTTTCTTCAGTCGTGAACTCGTTCACGCCTACGACTATTCGCTTTTTTGCTTCAACTTCCTTTTGGAAACGGTAGGCACTTTCCATAATCTCATGTTGCATGAAACCTTTTTCAATTGCGGCAACCGCTCCACCCATAGCGTCAATTTGTTCGATATATTTTGCAGTTCTCTCTTCAATCTGATTTGTTAAATACTCCACGTAATATGAACCTGCAAGAGGATCAACAGTGTCGACTACTCCGCTTTCGTACGCTATAATCTGCTGAGTTCTGAGAGCAACTGTCACTGCTTGCTCGCTAGGTAAAGCATACGCCTCATCAAACGAGTTTGTATGTAAAGACTGTGTTCCGCCTAAAACTGCTGCCAAAGCTTGAAGCGCCGTTCGAATAATGTTGTTGTAGGGTTGCTGAGCAGTGAGCAAGACGCCTGAGGTTTGAGTGTGGAAGCGCAACATCCATGAAGCAGGATTTTTGGCTTCGAAACGTTCACGCATGATCCTAGCCCATAATCTCCTTGCAGCTCTGAATTTGGCGATTTCTTCGAAGAAGTTGTTGTGAGCAGCGAAGAAAAAGGATAATCTGCCTGCAAACTTGTCTAAGTCTAAGCTCCTTTCAATTGCTGCCTGCACGTAGGCGATTGCGTTTGCAAATGTGAAGGCGATTTCTTGGACAGCAGTGGCGCCTGCCTCGCGGATGTGGTAGCCGCTTATACTGATGGTGTTCCACTGGGGCATGTGCTTGGAGCAATGTTCGAAAATGTCCGTAACCAATCGCATTGAAGGCTTAGGTGGAAAAATGTACATGCCTCTAGCTACGTACTCCTTTAAAATGTCGTTTTGAACTGTTCCGCCAAGCTGAGACTGCTCAATGCCTTTTTTTTGTCCAACCGCAACATACATTGCAAGCAAAACATTTGTAGGAGCATTAATTGTCATAGAAGTTGTAATCTTGTCCAATGGTATTCCTTCAAAGACGATTTCCATATCTCGCAAAGTGCTTGCGCTTACCCCAGCCTTGCCGACCTCACCACGCGCCATTGGATGGTCACAGTCATATCCCACTTGAGTTGGAAAATCGAACGCTACGCTTAGCCCCTTTTGACCCTGCTCCAGCAGATATTTGAAGCGTTGGTTTGTCTGCTCAGCAGTGCCAAAGCCCGCATATTGCCTCATAGTCCATAATCTAGCCCGATACATTGTTGGATAAACGCCACGAATGAGCGGATATTCACCTGGAAATCCTAAATCCCGCACATAATCAAAATCTGCAATATCCAGCGGAGTATAGATTCGGTTGACCGGGACATTGGAGCTTGTGGAGAATTCACCTTTTTCAGGAAGCTTTTCGAGACTTTTCGACGCGATTTCTTTTTCCCAGCTCTCTTTGCTCTGCTTAATTTCTTTCAGTTTTTGCTTGTCAAACAACTTTCAAAACACCAACGATGACTCTGTTTAGGCTTTTTCAATTGTTCCACGTATATAGGCGTTTTCTTGAGCAGATAAAATTACGCCAGAGAAAAATTCTTTCGTCCATCAATGAAAAAATAGATCAAACTTATTTAAATTCTAACCGCAAAAACATAGTGAAACGGATATATAGCAACTTGAAATCTGAAATAGTATAGAAGCTTAGAGGTTCAACATTGAAGGTGAAAGTAGAGTTCTTGGGTCACATCAGAAATATAATCGGTAGTGATCGAGAGGAAGAGGTTGAAATTAGCGAGGAAGCTTCAATTGCTGATTTATTAACTAAGCTTTCCGAAAAATATGGAAATCCCTTCAAAAAAGCTGTTTACGAAAAAAGTGACACTGACGTAAAATCAAACTACATTATCACAGTTAACGGTTATCTGCTTAACCAGTTAAAAGGGCTTGAGACTAAACTTAAAAACAATGATCATGTAACATTGTTGCCCATTGTAAGCGGTGGCTAGTACTCTTCTTTTTTGTCGATTAAGCCATCCCTTCTAGCCTTGTATTCGGCAATTTTGAAGACAACAAACCCGATAATTATCGTTGCAATCATCGTCAAAACCAAATACAATAAATCGGTTTGAATCGAAGACGTAGATTGATGCAATATCGAGAATCTTATACTTCTGAGAAAATATGTGATCGGCAAACCGTTTGAAATGGTTTGACCCCAAGAAGGCAAAATTTCTGGCATGAACACGACTCCGCCGAAAAGGTATAGGATGCCTGATACGTATTCTGTTAGCATAAACTGAACTTTTGAC
>CAYVGZ010000028.1:0-17203 GCA_964450845.1 uncultured Candidatus Bathyarchaeia archaeon
CACGCACACACAGAACAATAGGATAGAATATAAAAAATGGAGATAGACGCTTATGGTCCTTTCTTTGTTATTTCCTTCACAACACCAGCAGCCACAGTAGTACCCATGTCCCTAACCGCAAACCGTCCAAGCTCAGGAAAATCGCTGTAGCTCTCAACCGAAATCGGATGCAAAGGCTCCATACGCACTAAAGCAGCATCACCAGTCTTCAAAAACGCAGGCTTCTCCTCAACAGCCTGCCCAGTACGCGGATCAATCTTCCTAATTAGCTCAGTGAACCTGCACGCAATCTGCCCAGTGTGATAGTGAAGAACAGGCGTGTAACCAGCAGCAATAGCAGTTGGATGATAAATCACAATTATCTGCCCAATGAACTCGTTAGCCACAGTCGGCGGATTATTAACTGGACCAGCAACATCACCACGACGAATATCAGTCTTTGACACGCCTCTCACGTTAAATCCTATGTTATCGCCAGGCTCAGCCCTAGGAATCCTAGTGTGATGCATCTCTAAAGACTTAACTTCAGCCTGCTTGTTAGCTGGCATAAACATTATCACATCGTTTTCTTTAAGCACACCAGTTTCAACCCTGCCAACGGGAACAGTGCCAACACCAGTAATAGTGTAAACATCTTGAACAGGAACACGCAACGGCTTGTCAAGTGGTTTAGGAGCCAACTCGAAAGTGTCCAAAGCATCCATCAGTGTTGGTCCCTTATACCATGGCATTTTGTCGCTTTGTTTAACAAGGTTGTCACCCGTCCATCCAGAAGTGGGCACAAACGGAATCTTCTCAGTCTTATAACCGACCATTTTAAGCATTCTTGAAACTTCATTTTTAACTTCATCGTATCGCTCTTGACTCCAATTAACTGAAGCATCATCCATCTTATTGACAGCCACAACCAACTGGCGAACACCTAACGTGAAAGCCAAAAAACCATGCTCTCTTGTCTGGCCACCCGCTCCAATGCCAGCTTCGAATTCTCCACGTTTGGCCGAGACAAATAGTATGGCGCCATCAGCTTGGCTTGCTCCAGTGATCATGTTTTTAACGAAGTCTCTGTGTCCCGGCGCATCTATAACTGTGAAATAGTATTTTTTGGTTTCAAATTTTAAGAATCGAAGGTCAATTGTTAAGCCTCTTTCCCGCTCTTCTTTTAGGTTGTCGAGAACCCATGCGTACTTGAAAGTTTCTTTGCCCATCTTCTTGGCTTCTTCTTCGTAGGCTTTGACTGTTCGTTCATCAACTGCTCCTGCTAAGTATAACATGTGTCCTGTTGTTGTTGATTTCCCATGGTCTACGTGTCCCATGATTACTAGGTTTAAGTGTGGTTTTTGGGTTTTGCTCATTCTTTTTCCTCCTTTATCCTTATTTCAAATTCCCTTTAAATTTTAGTGAATCGTTTACACAACTGTTCATTCAATTATTTTAACTTTACCATAGCATAATAAGATGAGACGTTTACTACATTGGAAACAAATATTAAAGTTAACTTTGGAAATTATTGATTGGACGCGTTTGTTTATGCCAACAAACTTGCCTCCCGACGCTAAGAAGAAATGGGCAGAGGTTGAAGCAACCAAATATCCAAGAGAAAGACTTCAACGTATGGAAGAATTCTTGAGTTTAGTTCCCAAACATAAGGGCACATTAAAACTTTGTGGACAAACTAAAAAGCAAATTGCAACTTTGCGAAAAGAAATTGAGGAAAAGAAACGAAGAAAAGCTGGGAAAGGTGGACCAAAGTTTTTCATAGAAAAGGAAGGCGCAGCCCAAATAGCTCTTCTCGGTTTAACAAACGTTGGAAAAAGTAGCTTACTTGCAACGGTTACAAATTCGCAGGTTGAAGTTTCCGCTAATCCTTACACCACAAGACAGCCCACGCCAGGAATAATGAATTACGAGGATATTCAATTTCAAATAGTAGAAGCCCCAGCCTTAATGGAAGGCTCTGCGGATGGAAGAGCTGGAGGACTGCAAACTCTGGCTTTAGCACGAAATGCTGATGGGCTAATTTTAATGGTGGATTTATCCCGAGATCCTGTAGAACAGTTATCGCTTATCTTAAGTGAAATGGAGAAAGCCCGAATATTGGTTAGCATGCCAAAGGCACGTGTTGAAATTGAGAGGAAGTTCATGGGTGCAGGCTTGCGGATAATTTTGATTGGAAGGCTTGTGGACTGCAATTTTAAAGATGTTGAAGAGCTTCTAAGAAGTTACCGCATTACGGATGCAGTTGTAAAAATTTCTGGAGAAGCCACATTGGATGAAGTTGAAGACGCAATCTTCGAAAGCACAGTATATAAGCCTGCGGTGATTGTTGCAAATAAAATCGATTTGGAAGGCTCAGAAGCGAATCTAAAATCCTTAGAGGATTACGTTGGCAACAAACTGCCTATCCTTACAGTTTCATGTGAAAAAAACCATGGTCTGGAAAAACTTGGAGAAACCATGTTTAAAACTTTAAACATTATACGAGTTTACACAAAAGAACCGAACAAAAAAGAGTTTTCTAAAAAACCTTTTATCCTAAAAAACGGTTCAACAGTCTACAACTTAGCCAAAAACATCCACAGCGACTTCAGCAAAAAATTCTCCTATGCAAAAGTTTGGGCTAAACGCCTTGTTTTCAGCCCCCAAAAAGTTGGATCCTCATTTGTTCTAAATGACAAGGACATCGTTGAAATTCACGTAAAATAATTTTATCAAAATTGTCGCTATCTTGAGGATTGGGCTATTCTTTCTAACTCATGGCGTTTCGAAACCGCATAGCTTTTCATGTCGTGGTTTGCCGCCAACACCAATTCTTCTGCTAGGCATTCTTCGATTGAACGTGGATTGTTTATTGATGCTTGCCTTGCCGCCTCGCAGATGTTTCTTAAAGCCAAGTCAAGCCTTCTCTGTGGAGCGACATCAATTGACAAGTGGTATACTATGCCCCCGTAGCTAATCCTTGTCGTATCTTCACATGGTGCAGAGTTTTCCACAGCCCTAACGAGAACCTCTAGGGGGTTTTTGCCAGTGCGCAGATGGATTATTTCGAAGGCATGGTTCACAATGTTCATGGCTTTAGCTTTTTTTCCAGCATTTCCTCCAAGTCGCATAAGATTGTTTACAAGTCTTTCTACAATGTTGACGTTTGCTTTGCGAAAACGCTTATGTTCATGCCTTCCCATACTGTGCGGAATTACCATGGGTTTTAGGGAGATATACCTCTGTAAACCCAAGTCCTTTACTTGAACTTCTTTAAAACTCCATTTCTCAAAAAGTTTAATTTCTTGCTTTTCTTCTTGTGCCTGAGTCAAAATGCTCACCGTGCAGGTTTCTGCTTTCTTCCATAAACAAGTTCATTTAATGATACGCCGTTAATCATTATGACTTTCCAGCGTACTCCTGGAATGTCGCCCATGCTTCTCCCACGGGAACCGCCTATACCATCAACTATTACTTCATCATGCTCATCAACAACGTTTAGAGCTCCGTCTCCGGGTAGAAAAGCGGTTATGACTCTACCGTTTTTTATAAGTTGAGTCCTCACACATTTCCTTATAGCGCTGTTGGGTTGCTTACTTTCCACGCCTACTTTTTCGAGGACTATGCCTCGGCCCATGGGTGCTTTCTCAAGAGGATCAGACTTCACGTCGAGCCTTAGTGTTCGCCGTTTATAGTACATGTTGCTCCAGCGTAGTTTTTTTCGTCTTTTCAGTAGTTTTCTTGCAGCGAATTCGCCTTTTGGGGATTTTGAACCCATGTTTTTCTTTTTCCTCTCGCTACGTCTAATCCAACACTAATATTTAAAGTGTAACGTGCAAATTCTCCTCGCATTTAAGGATAAATATGTCTATGATTTCGCTATTTGCAACGTTAACTTTTCTCCATTGCGGTTATACACTGCAACGGTTCTCTCGTCCGCAAACGGAAAGCCAACAATCATGAGTACAACCCCAAAAACATGATTCAAATCAGCATTGGAGGGAGTCAAATTTCCAGAAGGATGCGAATGCACGGTTCCAACAATGGAAAAATCCATGGGCAACATATGAATTGGAATATTGGCGAAACCTGAACCATAAGTAGCCAAAGGCGGAACAACAACCTCAGAAATCTCGATGCTGTTCTTCTTTTTTTTACCCCTAAGAAGCAGGATTATCTCCTTTGGATAAAGCCTTCGGGCACCTTCAAGAACCGCCTGTAACAGTTCCTCGCGAACCAAAACGAATGTACTCGAACTCATACAACATCAGAATCATCCAATCTTAATTATCTTTACTAACCAGAAAGTGAAAAATTGTAGAAACCCAAAGTTGAAGCTATATATAGGGGGCTATAAATTTCGCAGAGAGCAAAAGTAAACCCCTCCAAAAACTCGTAGTCAAGCAAAAAACAAAAATCAATCCCTAAACAAACTAAGACAAAACAAAAAAGGCAGATACTATGAACGATTGGCGGTTGCTAAAACTCGAAACTCGCGATGCCTACAGAAACATGGCTATAGACGAAGCCATACTAACCGCCAGAATAGGAGACCTTACCTCAAACACGATAAGGTTCTACCGCTGGAATCCATCCGCCGTTTCTATTGGAAAATTTCAAAACATTGAAAATGAGGTTCATTTAGGCAACTGCAGAAAGCATGGTGTAGATGTTGTTAGGCGCATAACTGGTGGTGGCGCAGTTTACCATGATGCTGAAGGCGAAATCACCTACAGCGTAGTCGCCAGCAAAAAAGATTTGAAAGCCGAAAACATAAACGCTGTTTACGCTAAATTTTATGGTGGAATAGCAGAAGCGCTCAAGATTTTAGGATTAAAGGCAGATTTTAACGAAGGCAACGCAAAAACATGCCCAAACCTAACTGTAAACGGCAAAAAAATCTCAGGAAGCGCTCAATCTCACAAAAAAGGCATAGTCTTGCAACACGGAACACTACTCATAGAAGTAAACCTGCAGAAGATGTTCACAATACTACGAGTACCATGGGCAACTTCTTGCATGCAAGTCGTCAACATCGCAAAAAATAAAATCACCTCAATACAAAAAGAAACCGCAAGAAACATCCCAATAAGCGAAGCAGAACAAGCATTAATCCAAGGCTTCCAAAGAACATTAAACATTAAGCTATTAGAAGGCAAACTGACAACCTATGAACGTGAACTTGCGGAAAAGCTTTACAAACAAAGATACACAACAGACGATTGGAATTTCCACGGGAAAAACCAATAGGTGAACATCATGGTAAGAGTTGCACTCTTGGATTTAGAAGAACCAAAAAATCGAAACCGCTGGATAATCGGAACACCAGAAGACATCCCGAAAACCTCACCATTCTACTCCGAACAAATCCAAATCGCACACGTCAAAAACCCGCGAAAAGGTTTATTGGAAAAGGAAGAAGAGCACTCGCACACACCGCCGATAGAAGAATATTACCTAGTCTTAGAAGGCACATTAACAGTCAAAGTAGAAAACAAAGAAATCACCATAAAACCAAACCAAATACTAACCATACCACCAGAAAAACGCCACAAAATCACAAACTACACGCTACCGCTTAGATGTTTCACCATACGCGCCCCAATCTCAACACAAAAAACAAAAATAACAGAATAAAAGGGCACTTTATACCTTTCGCCATCTGACACCTTCAGGTGTATCTTCAACGATTATGCCCATCTGCTTAAGCTCTTCCCTAATTTTGTCCGCTGCCTTCCAATCTTTGGCTTTTCTTGCTTCTTCTCTTTTTTGAATAAGTTCTTCAGCCTCTTTAGACAGTTTCTCTTCCTTCTCAACCTCGCCAATCACGCCAAGAACCTTGTCAAACCTCATCATCAACTCATAAACTTCTTGAGCCTCTTCCTTACTAAGCATATTGTCGTCCACAAGTTTGTTCACATCTCTTACAAAGTCAAACAGCGCAGCCAACGCCACACTTATGTTAAGGTCATCATCCATAGCTCCTTCAAAATCCTTTCGCACGCGATTAATTAGATTCCTTATCTCTTCTCCGCAACCTTTTCCATTAGCTTTCACCAGTTTGTACACAAAGTTAGTTAGTCGATCCACTGCACTCTTCGCAGCTTCTAACCCTTTGAAAGTGAAGTTTAATTGTTGCCGATAATGAGTTGCCATAAGTAAGTACCGAATAGCCTTCGGATCATAACCTTTTGCTGTTAAATCCTTCAATGTAAAACAGTTGCCAAGACTCTTATGCATGGCTCTTCCTTCAACAAGTAGATGCTCATTATGAAGCCAGTAATCTGCGAATTTCTTACCCGTCGCTGCCTCGCTTTGTGCAATTTCATTTTCATGATGAGGAAACATATTGTCCACTCCGCCACTATGGATGTCTATGGTTTCACCTAAATACTTCATAGCCATCGCTGAACACTCAATATGCCAACCAGGATAGCCCTTTTCACACCACGGCGATTTCCAATTCATAATGTGTCTAGGATCATTTATCCACAGCGCAAAATCAAACTGATTCTTCTTATCCGAATTATACTCTACCTTTCCACCTGCCCCAAGTTTTAACTTCTCAATCGTGTTACCAGAGAATTTCCCATAGTCTTCAAATTTTGCAACATCAAAATAGACAGACCCATTCACAACATAAGCATAGCCTTTCTCTACCAATTTTTTCACTAGCTCAATCATTTCATTAATATGATCTGTAGCCCTAGGCCTAACCATTGGTTCTTCAAAATTCATTACCTTAGCATCTTCCAAAAACGCCTTAATATAAAAATCAGCCACAGCCCAAGGATCCTTCTTTTCCCTCATCACCGCAGCTTCCATTTTATCCTCTCCTATATCGACATCCTCAAACATGTGCCCAACATCAGTAAAATTCATAACCTGCTTAACCGTGAAGCCCTTGTATTCCAGATATCTCCTTAAAACATCTGCAAACGTAAATGCACGCAAATTTCCTATAGTTGCATAATCATAAACAGTTAAGCCACAGTTATACATCGTTACAATACCCTTCTTCAACGGTTTGAATATCTCTTTCTTCTTGGAAAACGTATTATACAACTTGAGCATCTAACCACCCCACTTCGATGTCCCTTCCATTACCATTGAACCGTGTTAACCACGTAAAGTATCTATTTATCTAAGTTATACTTTTCTTCTAAATCAAGTGCCAAAAACCAAAATTTTGCCTAAAATTCCCACATTGAACAACATAAAACAAAACAATAAGACCAACAAAAGAGTCTTGCGCTGAAACAAATAAACTAATCATATTTTTTTAATTTTATCATTTCTCTAAAATTTTTCAGATCTTGAGCTACTTGCTTTAGAAAATGAAGTTCCTCCATTGTCCTTTCGAATTTTGCAAATTCCTCTCGAATCTTCTTCACGAAACGCTCATTTTCATCCATTCCTCGCATCCTCACGTATGACTCAAATGGAGGGCTTTCATCGTTTTTTGGCTAACCACGCAACCACTTCCGTCATCGAGGAGAAAGGAGAAGGCTTCGAAAACGGAAAAACCGATTCTTGGTTGCTTGAAGCTTAGCCTTCAACCTTAGCCCTCCACACTGCATCGTAAGACTTAAGACATCATCCGCCTATAAAAACGTTGCTGAATAAGGCGAATGCACAGACATTAAGGTGAAGTTTAGCCTATTGCTAAGATGCCTTCTAAAATGTTTTTTTCGGGAATGCCGAGTTGTTTTGAGAGCCATGTTTTTAAGAGTGGGGTTTGTTTTGGGAGTTCGCCGCTGTAGGTTATGATTTGGTTGTCTTTTAGTGCGTCTACTTGGAAGGTTTTTTCGGTTTCTCTGTATAGGAAGGATAGTGTTTGGGCTTGGTTGGCTAGTGTTTGAAAGTCTTCCCATTGTTTGCAGCGTAAAATGACGGGGGGTCCTTTCACTTCTTTAGCTTGTGATGTTTCAGGTCTTTGTTCTTGTGTTAATTGTGTTAGCACTGGGGGAGCTTCGTGTGAAGCTGACAAATATGTGATTAGGTTTGCTATTTCATTCTGTAATGTTGTTAGTCTCTCTTCAACTTTCTCTATTTTTCCGCTTAATACACCAGTATCGCCTAGTCTTTCGGTTATGCCACCTAACTCACTTATTAATTTGTCCAAGTCCTTTTCATGCTCTTTTAAAACATTCACTATAAAGTCTAGAGCTTCTAAGGCATCGTTTTTCGATGGAGGTTTCTTGGACATTGCTTTTTTCCTCTTTCTTCAACCTATTAATGTCCGTTCTTTATAAATAAACGTAGCGAATCCTCAAAACATATCCAGACGAAGACGTATCCATATTAATTGAGAATCATGTGTGGTATTTTTGAATTAAGCACATGTTTCATCTTTCGCTTTTCGGCGCTCCACGGAAAATCAAACTCTCCTTATAGGCTGTAGATTTGTCGCAGTGCGTAATTTTTGTTTTGTCAGACAATAGATGTTTGGTGCAGTTTTGTTGTCGGAGAGGTTAAGATTTGATGAGAGGGTTAAAATATCGGTTTTAAAATGAGTTAGATACCCATTAAAAAGTGGGCTTTGCCATGCAAGGAACATTGGGTTTCTCTGAAAAAGAAGAAATTGTTAGGTTCATCTCAGAAAAAGGCGTCAAAATCCTTAATTTGTGTCACATTCCAGAAGATGGAAGGTTAAAAACCCTAAGCTTTTCAGCAATGGATAGGAACAGAGTTTATGAGATTTTGGAGTTTGGTGAAAGAGTGGATGGCTCAAACCTATTCCCATTCATCGAGCCAGATAAAAGCGACATTTACATAATGCCCAAAATTGATAGAGCCTTCACTAACCCTTTTTCAACAATTCCTACACTCAACATTTTATGTGATTATTTGGATGAGCATGGAAAACCGCTTGATGTTGCACCGAAAACTGTTTTGGTGAGGGCAGAAGAAAAATTACGCTCTTCAACCGGAGTTGTTCTAAAAGCTTTAGCTGAACTCGAGTTTTACGTGATTTCTAAACAAGAAAATGAGACACTTTTTCTTGGAGCACCAGACAAGAATTATCATGAATCTGCTCCTTTCACAAAATTTGAGAATTTAAGGAATGAAGTTTTGGCTATGCTGGCTGACGTTGGCGTTGCTACCAAGTATGGACACAGCGAGGTTGGCCGAGTTTTTAGTAAAGGCGGTATATTCATGGAACAGCAGGAAATAGAGTTTTTGCCACAGAATTTAGCGGAAATGGCTGAAACAATCGCAATTGCAAAGTGGGTCATCCGAAACATTTGCGTGAAACATGTTGTGTCCGTGTCCTTTTCCCCTAAAATATCTCTTGACCATGCGGGAACTGGGATGCACATTCACTTGTGCGCATTGAAAAATGAAGAAAATATAGTTGCAAATCCAAATGGAACCTTAAGTGCCGAAGCCCTGAAAATAATTGGTGGAATATTGAAGTTTGCACCAAGTCTCACAGCCTTTGGAAACACAACACCCGTATCCTATCTACGTTTTATCTCACGAAAAGAGTCTCCAATGCACATTTGTTGGAGTGCTAGAAACCGTTTAGCTCTGATACGGATACCATTATGGTGGAGTTTCGTAAAGAAGGGCGAAGAAGAGGACAGCATTAGGGAAACTTTTGAGTACAGGGCTCCAGACCCGTTGGCGAATGCTTACTTGCTTTTTGCAGGAATAGCTTTAGCTGTAAATTATGGTTTAGAGAACTCGGAAGAGGCTTTGAAAATGGCTGAAGACTTGCACGTTGAAGGAACTGGCGGTGGAAGGAAAAGGCTTAGAATTTTGCCGCGGTCTTGCAGCGAATCGGCGAAAAACCTTAGGAAGCATAGAGGATTTTATGAGGCGAACGACGTTTTTCCAAAAAAATTAATCGATAATACTATAGATAAATTGAGAGCGTATAGGGATAAGGATTTGTGGAAGAATTTGGCTGATAAGCCAGAAAAAGTCGAAAGCGTGCTAAAGCAGTATTTGCATTATGGCTAGTTAAATGCTCTTTTGCTCTCTGCTTGACTAGACCCCCCTTATATATAGGTTCAATTGCTGTTTTGACTGGAAGAAGAAAGTTCTTTTTGATTGGTCAAAATTGTGTTCTGGTTTTGCAAGAGGTTCTCAGAAACTTTAAGTAAAGGCAAAGTTTAGAATAGCCTTAACATCCAAAAACAGTTGGAAATATTATTGAGGCGTGGCTTTGCATGGGCGGGTAGATCAGTTTGGTATGATCGCCACGTTGGCATCGTGGAGGCCGCGGGTTCAAATCCCGCCCCGTCCACCAGACACAGCGTTGGCATCCTAGTTTGTTTCATTCCGCTTGTATGTTGTGTTTCCTGAATTTTGTTCGCTATTCTTTTGATGTTCTGTTTTTTGATATATGTCTGGGGTCGAAGGAAGTGCTTTATTGAGATTTACGATATAGAATTGTAGTGGCACAGGGTGTTGGGAATATGAAGAAAGGGAAAAAGGTAGATTTGCGCGACGTTCAACTCGTTGAGAGCATAAAGCTTGCGTGGAAGGCTAGAAGGCAGGTTCAACAGGAAATCTTGCAGAAGAAGCTGGTGCAATGTTTCTTGAAGCCACGCAAAGGACGCAAGTGTATTCAGCGATACCCTGAAGCCATGCAACCGATGATTAAGGATTTCATGCGAAAAGCCGAGGAGCAAACGAGACTTTACCGCCTATAGCATTACGCTTCTCTCATCATTCCTATATGTCTGCACGCTTTCTCTTATGCTCTCTGCAAAAATTTATAGCCCTCTATATATAGATTGAACTTTTAGTATACTCCGTTATGGAGGCTTGCAAGTTCAAGAACTTAGGCTTTTATGGTTTGGGTTTTTTCGCTGTTTTAGGGTTTGTCGTGGTTAGAATTACTAATCCATCTTCACTTTGCTCATAGTTTTCGACTTGTTTAAAAAGCCATTCCGTTAACTTTTGACATTCATTTGGGTTGCAATACAGATGGCTGTCTTTTTTCCATTCCCAAAACAAGCATTTAAAACATGGAATCTCTGCTAAAACGTCAACATTAGTTTTCATGCTGCACCGTGAAAGTGAAGGCTCGAAGGTTTAACTTATACATTATGAATCGGCAAGCATGACAAAACCTAATGATTACGATTTCTGATTCACAGTTTTCTTGTAATGACGATTTAAAATGGAAAAATTAAAATGCAAGTTTCATTGAAATTACCTGTCGGACGGCTGTAAAGATGATTCCACAGTAATAACGTTCATTGCTTTGAACAACTAAACAGCCTAAATTCTGAATCCGAGATGTTTTTAATGTTGAAACATTTGAGAGAAGAGTTTAGTTTCGTTCATGGAAACGTTTTGATACTCATAACCATGTGGACAATTACAGATTTTGCCAACTTTCTTCCAAACACCTATTATTCGCTTTACGTTGAAGCTTTAGGAGCTTCAGCATTCCTACTAGGCGCCATATTGTCTGCTGCCAGTCTCGCCATGGCTTTCCTTCTTTTGGCAGGGGGCTATTGGGCTGACAGGTACGGAAGAAAACTGATAATCGTAACCGTGAGTTTCCTAAGAGGCTTGACCTTTTTGATTTTTGCGACAGCACCAACATGGCACTTCATTCTCTTAGGCGAAGTATTGCTAGGCATATCTTCAATATCCGAGCCTGCTGTAGGAGCCCTTTTTGCAGATTCATTGCCACCTGAAAAACGTGGCTTAGGCTATTCTTTCTCTCTAGTAGTTGGCGCCACTTCAATACTTTCGCCTCTAATCGCAGGGTTGCTTTACATAAGCTTCAGTTTAGTCCAAGCAATGCGAATAACCTACTTAATAGTCTCTGCATGCTGGTTCACTGCTGGAACGATATCTCTCAGACTAACAGAAACCATAAAACCTGAAACTGTCAAAATTTCGATAACGCAAGCGGTAAAACAATATCCAAGAGCCATCAAGGAATGCGTAAACGTTTTAAAACTTCTTCCTAAATCTCTTCTTAACCTTATTCTCGTTTTTACACCAATCATGTTTTTCATAAGAATGTGCACGCCATATTACGTGTTATACGCAAACCATGTTTTGCAAATAGAGGAATTCCAATGGGCACTACTGCAAACTTGGTCTTCCATAGTTTTCTACATTTTACTGCTTCCAATAGGTAAATTCGTAGACGTTTTTGGAAGAAAAAAGCCACTCTTGCTATCCTCAATATTTTTTGCCTTAGGGCTTTCACTATTTTTATACGGGAATTTGCTTCGGCTTTATGTTTTCTTTGCCCTATCTGCAATAGGCAACGCAATGGTTTTCACAGCATATCCCTCATTACAAGCCGACTTAACACCGAAAGAAATCAGAGGAAAAGTGATAGGCTTCACAAGCTTTCTAGACTGCATTTTAGCTTCCGGAGCATTACTCTTAGGAGGCGTCCTCTACGAGAAAGTCGCACCCGCAACTCCTTTTCTTTTACAATTAATCGCCATGACCATTACAGCTATAGCAACGTTCTTCTTCATCAAAGAAACCGAAACCAAATAAAAATAATCAAAAGAAAATTGCATTTTTCTCCTATGCGAATATTCACTTTACAAGTAATCGCCCCAAAAGTTTTCACTTTTGTCAATAAACGTTATCTATAAAAGGCAAGCTTACTATTCTAAAACATAACAAAGTCGGGAAAACATGACACAAGAATCAGACAATAACGAATCAGCTCCACCAGAAAAGCTTCTAATTGATAACCTATCTGACTTTCGGTTTCACGCTGCCTATCTCACCTACTCCGACATCTACGACAAAACAGCCAACCCCGAAACCAAGAAACAACTAAACCAGAACATTACGGCGCTCCAACAAAATCAAATAGACTACCCAACCTTTTACAGAAACATAGATCAATACCGAACAGGAGAGGGTTCCCAGTACAGCCACGGCAGAAGTCTTATAAAAACACAGAAAAAACGAGAATGGCGCATAAAAACGCAAAAACGAGAAAGAAACAAACGACACAGAAAATAACAACTATATTTATTTGCAGACACACTAGGCTTTTAGCCTTACACAATAACCCGTGCTTTTTCCAATCCTTAACTGCCGTTCACCTCTAAACATGGACACGCGTGCATTCTCAATTTGAACAGTGTCTCCTACAGAGATGGAACTTATTTGCTCATTCCATAGACAAAGTTTGATTGTTCCAGTTTCGTCCTCTATCAAAGCGTTGGCTACGCTGGCATAGTTTCCAAACCTCGTAAAGACAAGCGTTGGTCTTGCAACTTCTAGAATTTTAGCCTTCAAATTAACTTCTTTCATTCCAGTTCGTAAGTCTCTAATGTGAAGGAAATGCGGCTCCTTGTTTCCCTTATTTAGATGTCTGCGGACCATGTTAGGGTTTATAAGATCCTTAATTGGATTGCCTTGTCCCAAGAGAAATTCTTTGGGTATTGGAAATTGTGCAACAACTTTTTGACCCTTCGTTATTAAAAGAACAGTCTTGTCATTTAATTTACTGCGACATTTGATCAAAAGGTTTCCGCACATGGATTTTTGGTTTTCCCCTGCTGAGATTAAAGCATGAAAAAGTTTGTCGGGGTCAACTTCATATTTTATAGAAAGAAAGGCGAGATACTCGCCAATTGATACTTTGCTTCGCAAGGTTTTCCTACTCTTTTGCAAGCGTTATTTCCATTGTCGAAACCATCCGTGCTCTGTTTTCGCCTTCCCTTGGTGGCATCTCTTCTGTCCCTATGGATATTTTGCTTATCTTTAGGTCCTTTAGGAAGCGATTTCTGGCTATTTCAGCCACGTCAACTGCTGTTGTTATTGCTCGTCCTCGGGCTTTCAGCGTTATTTCTTTAGCATCAGATGCCGATAGACTTGTAATGATCGCTAGAACGTAGCTCATTGCAGGTTTATTTCCAACGAAAACAATTCCAGATCTTTCCGCCATTTTCCATCACTCCTTTTATTGTTGATTGTAGCGCATAGCATCGTAGCGTTTCTGTGCTTTTTTCGTTCTTCAACGACAGAACGCTACTGCCCATCATAATACGCAAACTTCCTTATAAATGCGACTAAAAACAGCGCATCTATTCCAACTCTTCTATTGTAGTTTTCGTCAAGGCTTTAATATTGTCGAATTCTGTTAGCTCTCCGTAGCCCACAAGCGATATGGCTGTTCCTTCCAGCCCCATTCTAGCAGTTCGCCCGATTCTATGAAAATACACTAGCGCATCTAATGGAATATCATAGTTTATTATATGAGTTATTCCTTGAATGTCCAGGCCTCTCGCAGCAACATCCGTTGCAACAAGCAACTTCAATTTTCCCCTTCTGAAAGAGTTGACAACGAAGTCTCTTTGCGGTTGAGTGAAGCCAGCATGCAACGGTTTTGCGTCATATCCACGGGCTCTTAGCTTATCTGCCAGCATGCTAGTGTCTGTACGTGTTCTGCAGAATATTATGGCTCGACCTATATGGTTTTCATCCAAGACGTTGCATAGAATTTGAAACTTGTTTGCAGGGTTCACAACCATATAATACTGGTTTATCTGTGTGAGGGCTATTTCATCTTTGCTCACGAGTATTTTTTCAGGTTTGTTCATGTATCTATTGCATACATTCATTACTGATTGGTCTATTGTTGCCGAGAATAGGCTTGTTTGCCTGTTTTTTGGCACTTTTGAAAGTATGTATTCTATATCATCTATGAATCCCATATCGAGCATTCTATCAGCCTCGTCGAGGACAACAATTTTCACTGATGCTAGGTTTAGTGTTCTTCGTTCCAGATGATCTATTATGCGACCTGGCGTGCCCACAACAATTTGGACGCCGCCTTTCAGCGCGCTTATTTGTTTTTGGATAGGTTCTCCGCCATAAACTGGCAAGACATTGAATGCTGCAAATTTGCCAAATCGGCTTATATGGTCTGCAGCCTGTATGGCAAGCTCACGCGTTGGTTCTAAGACTAAGCCTTGAACAGTGTTAATTCTTGGGTTTAGGCGTTCAATCATTGGAATTCCGAAAGCCGCCGTCTTGCCTGTTCCAGTTTGTGCTTGTCCAATAACATCTTTGCCCTCAAGTAATGGAGTCATTGCTTGCGCCTGAATTGGAAAAAGATCACTAAATCCAAGCTCTTCAATGCCTTTCATAACTTCTGGACTTAACGGCAAATCTTTAAAGTATTGCATTTGCATATATTTCATTTCTCCTGTCACAAAAATTTTGCATGCAATTTTCAAAAGCCTTCAAAAGCTTCTTTAATGTAAGCATGAATTAATGTGACCAACTCCATTAAGCAGTAACCCTTATATAAAAAGGTTTAGCGCATTTTTTCAAGAATTGAGGAACAAGAATTTCAAATTAGTAATCTTTTTCCATTATTTTCATAACTTTACCGAAAATTTCGTAGACTGTCTCCAAGTGTTCCTCTTCTGTGCTAATCAATGCAACATCATAATGAAAATTGGGGATTACAAATATTCACTTCCCTAAATCCATAAAATTAGACCCGTGGATGAAATTTAAGAACTTTGCTACCTAACACTCATCAACATTTAACCTTACCCACTAAATATTTATCTCCCAATGCTTGGATTTAAGATAGTACATGCCATGCTTTGAACTTGCGCAAGCTGAACTGGCGCGAATGGCACACAAAACTGAGTGCATAAATACGAAGGTTAGCGAAGTATAAAGTTGTGAGTCGAGATCGTTTTGCGAGCAAATGCTTTTTCTTTCTAGCCTGAATATTATCTATGTTTAAGGTGATGTTTAGATTGGTTAAGTGGGAGTATAAGGTGGTCCTGATAAAGACGCAAATTCATTCAGATCATTTCCAAGCCGACAGAAAGCCAGTCATAGAGGATATTCAAAATGACCTGAATGCCCTAGGCAATGAAGGATGGGAGCTTGCCGGCGTCCAAGACATTAGGCTGCCAGACGGCAGAATGTTCACTGTCGCCTACCTCAAGAGACAAAAGAGGGCCAGCTAGCCCGCGCTCTATTTGGTTGATATGGTGAAAAAAATTACGCCTCCGAATTAGCTGATTCGCTTGCCTGCTGGCGTTTCTGCATTCACTTCTTCCTCTAATCAGAATGTTATCTTGACTGGTTATATCTTTAACCATAGGTGAAGATTAGCGTGCGCTGGACCTATATCACATGTCGCCTAGGTTTATGTAGACGCCCGAAATAGCTTATGTGGAAATTAGAATAGCAAATAATAGAATTTGAATGGGGGGTGAAACAATGGGAAATAGGAAGTTGGAACTTGCATTCATTGATAAGGATGGGAAAGTGTATCTATTAGATGATGTTACCCGTGAAGATTTAGCTAAGGGTCTTGAAAAAATCTCTAAAGAAATCGCAAAGAGACTGCTATTGCTAAAAGAACAAAGATAGAACCTGGCCTATTCCTTTTTTCAGGAAACTCCAAGAGCGCGCGCAAATTTCGCCTCAAACGCACGTTCTTATCTTGGAAAATCTAGAAAATGCAGAAAACTTAAAACCGAATCAGACGAATTAGTTAGAACGATAAGAGGGGGAACTGAACTGACTGAAGATGAATGGGTCGTGAAACTCAGGAAAATGAAAGAAGAAACAGAGAAAGAAATACGAGACAGCCGCTATGCAGAACAGCACTTACGAGAGAAATACAAAGATGAACCAACAAAAATAATAGTGCTACTTCGCGCTAAGCTGAAGAAAGTCGAAGAAGTCTTCAAAGAATCAGCGCAGCAGGAATTGGATCAACCGAAGGTGGAAAGCGGCACTTGGGGAGCATGTTTAAGCGTTCCTATTATTCATTCAGGCACGCATGTAGGGCTGAAAATATGTTTCTTTTTACATTTGACTGATAAAGGATATGGGTTGAGAGTTTCTAAAGATATGTATGATGGGATGTATGACAAGCCTTTCGAAACGAGCGGATACATTCACCCGCCTGTTACCGCTGGTGCTATTCAGAAAGAAGTGACAGATTTTCTAGAAGCGCGCAACAACACTATTAAGAGGATGGAAGAAAAAGAGAAACGATTCCGAAAAGAATGAAGATAGACAGTAAGAACTAGAGCCGCGTGCTGAAGTTTAAATACGACTTGAATGATACAAGACGAATGGTGAAAATGCAAGATGGTTGGGCTTACAGCATCTCTGCCTGCAAAGTGGGAACAGTTTCTGAAACGTTTGGCCGACGATCACGAAATTGATCTCAACACCGTCATCAGTGAATTGTGCGAGTGGGCCTTTTCCTTTCCTGAAAGCAAAGAAC
>CAYVGZ010000029.1:0-16656 GCA_964450845.1 uncultured Candidatus Bathyarchaeia archaeon
CCAGCACCTGGATACCCAGCGCCTGGCGGCATGCCTCCAGGCGGTGTTGGAGGAGTCCTCATCTTTCCAGCAGCGATCACGTCGTCGATTTTCAGTATCATTGAAGCAGCTTCTGTTGCTGACTTTATTATTTGTTTCTTGACGGCTAGGGGTTCGAAAACTCCTGCTTCTGCCATTTCTTGAACTTTTCCAGAGAGAACTTCAATTCCAGCCCACTTTTCACCTTTTTCGTGGCGAACCCTCAGTTCGGATAATATGTCAATTGGGTCTAAACCTGCATTTTCAGTCAGCGTTGTTGGAACAGCTTCGAGGGCTTCTGCAAAACTTTTAACTGCAAGTTGTTCTCTTCCCGGAAGGGTTTCAGAATATTTCCTAAGCATTCGTGAAACCTCAAGCTCAGGTGCTCCGCCCCCAGCTAGGATTCTCGGTTCTTCAACTATGTCTCGGACAACACATAAAGCATCGTGCACTGACCTTTCCGCTTCGTCTACTATACGCTCTGTCCCACCCCTTATCAAAATTGTAACAGCCCGTGGATGTTTACAGCCTTCTACAAAAGTCATTTTATCATCGCCTATTTTGCGTTCCTCAACAAGACTCGCGTAACCCAAGTCCTCTGGACCCATGTCATCCATGTTCGTTATTATTTTTCCACCAGTCGCCTTCGCAAGCTTCTCCATATCTGACTTTTTGATTCGCCGAACTACAAGTATTCCTTTTCTAGCTAGAAAGTGTTGAGCCATGTCATCGATGCCTTTCTCGCATAAGATAACATTGGCGCCAACTGTAGCTATCTTTTCAACCATTTCCTTTAGCATTTCTTCCTCTTGTTTCAGGAAAGCTTCCATTTGCTCTGGACTCTCGATGTTGATTTTTGCGTCGAACTCTGTTTTTTCAATCTCTAGTGCTGTGTCGAGTAACGCTATTTTGGCTTTTTCCATACGCTTAGGCATCCCAGAATGCGTAACTTCCTTGTCTAAAACTATGCCTTGAATAAGTCTGGTTTCTGTTAACGATTCGCCGGGTTTCTTCTCAACTTTAACATCGTCCACGTCTGCCTTGTATTTACCGTCTTCCTTTTCAGCGACTTCAAGGATTGCTTTAACCGCTAAATCTGCCAAGTGTTGTCTGTACTCAGCCACTAGCTTGCTGGCCATGGATGTCATTGCAGCCTTTTTCAAGTATTCTTCAGTGTTTGATTCTGTTGATATTGCTATTTTTTCCAAAACGTCCAGTGCTTTTTCTGAGGCTTTTTTGTATCCATCTATTATTATTGTTGGGTGAACGTTTTTCTCGATTAGCTCTTCAGCCTTGCTTAGTAGTTCTCCCGCTAGAATCACAGCGGTTGTTGTTCCGTCGCCAGCCTCGTTGTCCTGCGTTTTTGAAACTTCAACCATCATTTTAGCTGCGGGATGCTGAATGTCCATTTCATCCAGAATCGTGCGCCCATCACTTGTTATTGTCGTATCGCCCATGCTGTCCACGAGCATTTTGTCCATGCCTTTCGGGCCTAATGCACTTTTCACGGTTTCAGCCACTATTTTTGCAGCCATAATGTTAGTATGCTGCGCTTCTCTCCCTCTACTTCTGCTTGAACCTTCCTTTAGCACCAAAACTGGAACACCGCCAGCTTGTGCAGATGATGACAAATCCAATAACCTCCTTAATGCGTCTCAAAAAGAAACAGCATTACAATATAAATTTTTCTGAGAGGATAGTCGTAAAGATAGGTTTTCACATGTAAATCTTGAGGGAACACTGTTAACTTGGTTTAAGCATACTTTTTAGTCCTATTCCTGTCAGGATTATCAAAGCATTGTCATCTTTGGATACGTCTTTATTGTTGAGTTGTTTTTTGTAAGCTGCATAAGCAACGGCTGAGCTTGGTTCGACGAAGAAGCCTTTTCTAGTAAGCGTTATGAAGGCATTGAATATTTCATCTTCTTCAACCATAACTGCATCGCCATATACTTCTCTCAGATTTTTGACCATAAGGTCTAGTAGTGGCGGATTTACGCTCACTAAGGCATCGGCAATTGATGTTATCTTTGAAGGTGTGGTGTAATGCAGGTTTTTAAAGCGGTGGTAAAAGGGTGAAACTTGCCGTGTTTGACAAGCCACTATTTTTGGCATGGCTTCTATCATGTTGGACTTGGCTAAATGCTTAAACCCGTTTATCACGCCTAAAAGCAGAGTCCCAGCGGAAACTGGCAAGTAAATGCGTTCTGGAACTTGCCAGTCAAGTTGCTCACCTATTTCATAGGCAAGGCTTCTTATTCCATCCCTAAAAAGAGGATGAAGAATATGCCCAACGTAGAATTTTCCTTTTTCAATTTTTTGGGCTTCCTGTGCAACTTTGCTTCGGCTTCCTGATACTTTGACAACTTCTGCGCCGTAAAATTGGATTTGATTAATTTTGGGGCTGGAAACATTTTTGGGGACATAGATTTTTGCTCTTAAGCTTGCGCGGGTGGCATAGGCGGCTATTGAAGCACCTGCATTGCCTGAGGAATCTTCGGAAAGATAACCGCGAGCTTTTTTCACTGGTTTATGTAAAGTGGAGATTAGTGTTGTTGAGCCTCTGTCTTTGAAGGATCCTGTTGGATTTGAACTTTCAAGTTTAAGGTAGGTGTTGCCTGAAAACTTGATTAGGGGTGTCCAGCCTTCGCCTAAAGTTATGATTTCGGTTTCGTTTACGTATGGAAAAAATTTTGTGTAACGCCAAACAGTATAATTTTTCTTCTTGATTTTTCCAGTTTCAAAATTGTAGTCGAGTTGGATGTCTAGTGGTTGACCACAGGATGCACACTTGTAATTAAGTATGTTTGGAGAGGATTTGCCGCATGCGGAGCATTTGATTTCAAACTCCATGTGGTAGCGCCTGTTTACGTTTTTAGAAAACTGCGTATTTAACTTTAGACGTTGCAGTGTATGAGCGAAACTTTTATTATCATAGTTTTTTAACGGTGTATTTCCTTACTCGGGAATGGGTGTTGGAAGTAGAAGGGTTTGAAGAGGATAATTGTTTGCCTTAAACAGGCTGTTGATGTGTCACAGCTAAGGGTGGATTCTGCGACAAGGCAGCTTTTGGTAGCCAGTGCACCTAGAAAGATGAGTGATTTTGACAAGAATGCTTTGGAAGAAGCTATAAGGGTTAAGGAGAAGCTGGGCGATGTTGAAATATTCACATTAACAGTAACGTCAGAAGATGCCAAGGCTGTTGTGCGAGAAGCACTTGCGATGGGCGCTGACAAAGCGTATGTTGTCTATGATTCAAGCCTTAAGGATATTGACACTTTGAGCACAGCTCACATTCTAGCGGAAGCAATTAAAAAAATTGGCGGGTTTGATTTGGTTCTTTGCGGTGAAACGTCTTTAGATAGTTTTTCGGGGCTTGTTGGTTCAAGATTGGCTGAGTTGCTTAATTTGCCGCAGATAAGTTCTGTGAGGAAGCTTTCTGTTGAAGGCGATGCTGTCGTTGCGGAGCGTGCGCTTGAGGAGGCTGTTGAAACTGTAAAGGCGAAAATGCCAGTTTTGATGATGGTTACTCGTGAGATTAATCAGCCGAGGATTCCTTCGCTTATGATGATTATGAAGGCTTCTAAAAAGGAGATAGTCACGTGGACGGTTGCTGATTTGGGCGTTCAGAAGGATAAGCTTGGTTCAAAGATTGAGGTGATTGAGGTTTTGGCGCCTAAAACGGAGCGTAAGAAAATAAGGATTACTGGTGAGAGTGTGCAGGAGATTGCGGATAAGTTGGCTAGGGCGTTGATTGAGGAAGGTGTTGTGGGAAGGTGAAGGTGGCATGAGTGAACATGAGGGAGTTATGGTTTTTTCAGAGAAGTATGATTTGATGTTGGAGATGCTTGGGAAGGGACGGGAAATTGCGGATGAACTGCACACGAGTTTGGCGGCTGTTTTGGTTGGGTTTAATGTGCAGGGAAAGGCGGATGAACTGATAAAGTGTGGGGCGGATAAGGTTTATCTTGTTGATGATCAGGCTTTGGAGCATTTTCAGATAGAGGCTTACCTAAGCGTTTTGCATAATTTAGCAGTGAGTTACAAGCCAGAAATCATTTTGATTGGTTCGACGAGGAATGGGAAGCCGCTTGCTGCGAGGCTTGCAACTCGGCTTGAAGCTGGATGCGTTCCAGACTGCAACAGATTGAGCGTTGACGAAAAGAGAAGGCTGGTTGGCGAGAGAATAACTTATGGTGGAAATGCTACGGCAAAAATAGCTTTCACAGCTAAACCGCAAATAGCAACGGTTCCACAGAGAGCATTTGAAAAACCAGAGCGGAAAGATCGAAGTGGACAGGTGATAAAGTTGGATGTTAAGATTGAAGAGCCGAAAACTGAGATTGTTGAAACTAAACCGCTTAAAGTTTCAAGCGTTAGGATTGAAGATGCTGAAGTAATAATTAGTTGTGGAAGAGGCTTGGGAAAGAAGGAAGACAAAGTTTTGTTGGACGAGTTGGCGACGGTTTTGTGTGGACAGGTTGGATGTTCGAGACCTTTGGCTGAGGATAGGAAGTGGTTTACGGAGTGGGTCGGGTTGTCTGGGCATAAGGTGAAGCCAAAATTGTATATTGCTTGTGGGATTTCGGGTGTGATTCAGCATGTGGCTGGGATTCGTGATGCGAAAGTGATTGTGGCGATTAACAAAGATGAGAATGCACCGATTTTTGAGGTTGCAGATTATGGGGTTGTTGGCAACTTGTATGAGATATTGCCAGCGTTGAAAGAAGCGTTAAAGAATCAACTTGAATAGGCTCGCAAAAAAGTATAGCCCCTCTATAAATACGTTGAACTTTAGGTTGGTAGTTTGAGCATTATTAATCGGGCTACCAATAACCCCTAGTCAGGACGGCGTTCAAACTCTTGGGTTCAGTGATGGGGTGGTGGGATGATTTACTTTTTCCAGTTGAAATTCCCCACGTTTGGAAGCCGAAAACTGAACCTGTCTCATTTTGGAAAGTAGCATGCAAGTTTCCTTAAATCTGTCTGTCAAAGCGTGAAAGGAAACTGTTAAACTTGTGAGAAAGACATTTACAGGGCTAAAGAAGCAGTGGAGCTATGAAAGATATGAACTTAGGTATGGCTGATTATCCAAGCTTAGAAGGACCACTCGAGAATTTTTTAAACTTCGCTTCTAAGCTGAAGATCCGTGTTCTTGAACTTAAATTGGATAGACTCGAATTGCTCGTTGCCCTTTCTAAAACCGATAAAGTGTTCGAAATCAAAAATTTACTAAACTCTTACGATTTCAAATATTTTGTTCACGCTCCTAATATTGACATTAATTTGGCAAGCGTAAACTCACTCCTTAAAGGGGCCTCTAAGAAAACTGTTTTGAAAGCGTTAAGTTTTGCCGTTGCGCTGGATGCTGAACTGCTTGTTTCTCATGTCGGCCGTTTATCGAGAGACCATCCACAGAGACTTGTTAGAAAGGCCATGAAAAATGCCATAGATTCTTTAAGAAGAATTAACCAAGTTTCTAATGATTTGGGCATGGTTTTCACGATAGAAAATGACCACAAATCCAGTGATTATGTTCTTGCTGGATACCCAGAGCAAATAAACTTTCTTATTGAGAATGTTGGATGTAAATTGACTTTTGATATAGGTCACGCTAACACCATCGGGAAAATTGAGGGTTTCACAAAATTGTTACACAAATTTATCGTCAATGTGCACCTCCATGACAACAATGGCAGGGAAGACGAACATCTACCTATTGGAAAAGGAAGCATAGACTTTATAGGAGTGTTTAGAAGAATGAAAGACTGGTGGAGCGAGAAACCGTTGATCATCGAGTGCCACAGTTTTGAAGGAATAAAGGAGAGCATAGATTTTATGAGACAAGAGTTATTTTTTTAATCCATTACGTTATTAGCCAAACATTATAATTTGCGCGTTGATGAAATGGGGTGAATTGCCGATGCTTCCTGTCGTCATCATTGCTGGAGGAGTAGCTTCTAGACTAGAGCCTTACTCTGAAGAGACGCATAAATGCCTCATGGAGTTGGAGCCTAACGTAACAATATTGGACTTTATCCTGCAAAGGATCGAGAAGACCAATTCACCTCGCATACTTATCGTGGTAAGACCCCAATTCAAAAACACATTCGAAGAAAAGCTGAAAGAGAAGGCGGAACTAATAGAAACAGACGTTCAAGAATTTGGCAGTTTGTATAGCGTTAGCTTAGCAATGAAACGCTTAGACGCAAGCCCCTTTCTCCTCTTAATGTCTGATCATATATTTGAACAATCAATACTCGACAGAGTACTATCACTCAAAAGTCAAGCAGCCTTCACTGTTTGCCTCGACAAGCAGCCTTCGCGAGCCGAGGCAGGAGAAGGGCTTAAGCTTGCATTAGGAGGTGGAGCAGTAGTGTACGCTGATAAGACCATCTCTCCTCGGTATGGGATAGACACAGGTATAATATTATGTCGTGAAAATTCAAAGGAGTACGTAGAAAGGGCGATAGAAAACTTGGGCTTTAAAGCAACCATAGCTGATGCACTTAACCTTGCTGCGGTCGATGGCAAAGTAGATTATGTGGATGTTACGGGGAAACTGTGGAAAGATGTGGATACACCTGAAGACTTGGTTAAAGCAAGGAAGGTTTATTGGCAAATATTAAGAAAGGAGCTTACTAAACCTGAAGATGGATTGGTCTCCAAATACCTTAACAGGCCAATATCCACACGCATTTCTATCACCGCTTATCGAAGAGGCTTCAGGATAGAACCGCTTACAGTAACATTGGTATCGTTCATTCTTGGCTTATCGGCGAGTGTTCTGCTAGCGATGAGAGCATTCATTCTGGGAGGCTTACTTGTGCAACTAGCATCTATAATAGATGGAGTAGATGGTGAACTTGCAAGACTTTATCGTAAAGCCAAACCATGGGGTGGCTACTTGGACTCAGTACTAGATCGCATTTCAGACATCGCCATAGTAGCAGGGTTAACCTTATCTTTGCCGATTATAGATGGCTTCACTCTTTTGTTTGCCATACTTGCGGCTGCCAATGTGATATTCGTAAGTTACGTGACTCACAATTTGAGTAGCCTAGGCGTAAGCACCGAGAAGCTGAGAAAGATACCTGCAACGAGAGATGTAAGGTTATTCATAGTTTTCATAACATCGCTTCTTTCATTGCCCATCCTCGGCCTATACTATCTAGCCGTGGTCCCTGTGTTCTACCTATGTTACTCGTTAACGCTTGCTTACGAGATGAGGAGAGAAGAAAGTAAACTGGAAAGGGTTAGCAGAGAGCCCAAACCAGAAGTTCTTGTCGAAAGAAAAGAAATAAGCAGTAAAATCGAAAGCCTAATCTCTAATTCCATCAAATTAGGTTTAGCACTCCTCGTTGTTTATATGATTACTCCAGTAGTTTCAGGAATTACACTGATGAGCCTTAATGGTTTGACACTAAACTCAGACAATCTCTTAACGGCTCTAAACTTGACTTTCGTTATATATTTCGGATATCGAATAATGATGGCCTTGAAAGTCTTAATTGACTTCATAGCCAAAAGGTTAGTGAGTGCGGTTGCAGTTACAGAAACCACACTTAGACATATACTAGTTGACTGCCTCTACATTGTTTTGGCCGCGCTACTTTGGATATACTTGCCCTCTCAGCTCAATAGCTACGTGGGCGAGTGGGCTTCCAGGTCGGCTTCATTAATAATTTTCGCCTTCTTCCTATTGATTCTCTATGACTTGGCCAAGCTTCTTTACAGGACTTTTGGAGATTTCTATAAAGAAATGGTAGAGAAAATAGCTAAAAAACTTCATGAAAGCTCTCAATAACGGTTGTTGTTAATTCGAAGTGAGAAATTTAAAGAGATAAGTCACGTATCCCGGGCTACCAAATGCTTTGTGTTTGGGCGCGCGTGGAACAACACCAGACCCATCTATTTGAAGCTGGATATGTTTAACCGTGACATGTTTCTGGCTCGCGATATACAGTATGGACGAGTGTTCATTTGTATGGTATAAAGTCCTTTCCTAGCAGTTCTCTTGCTATGACTATTCTCTGAATGTTTGTTGCTCCTTCCGCTCCAACACAATAGCTCATTATGCCCCTCAATCCCATTTCTAATGGACACTCTTTCGTGTAACCATACGCACCCAACCAAATCATTGCATGTTTATACACGTCAAACGCAAAGTGCGGTGCAATAAGCTTGCAAGTGGCAATCATGCGGCTAACTTCTAATGGCGTAAACTTGTTTTCTTTGTAACGTTTGTCTTGCATCCACGCCGTGCGATAGACAAGCGAACGCAAAGCCTGCAAATGCGCCCAATCATCAGCCAATTCAAACTGTATGCCCTCAAACTTGCCAATTGGTCTGCCAAACGCTTTCCGCTCCTTAATGTAATCCATACCGATTTCAAGCGCACGCTGAGCCGCTCCCACGCAAACAGCAGCAATCAAAATCCGCGCATTATCAAACCCTTCCATAGTCAAATAAAAGCCCTTATCAACCTCGCCAATACGATAGGAATCTGGCACTTGCACGTCTTTCATCATGAAACCGCCAGTAGAAATCGCCATCCTACCCATATCCTCAAACCGCTTGCTAATCTCAACGCCCGGAGCATCCATGGGCAAATAGAAACCAGTCATTCCTCGATACATAGCTTCTGGCGGCGCAGGCGAAGTACGGGCTACAACGAAGTAGCCTCCGCCAAGTTTTTTCGCTTCTTCAGTTCCACTAATGTACATTTTCTCGCCATCAAGAACCCAGCCGTTTCCGTCTCTCCGCGCCGTAGACTTAAAAGCGGCAACATCCGAGCCACCGCCACTTTCTGTGGAAGCAATACCTATGAACGAGTCGCCCTTGATAGCCTTTCGAATAACAGCCTCACGCACTTGTTCACTACAATAGCGGTCAACAACAAAACCCCAAGATGATTCAACAAGCCAAAACACAGGTACGGCAATACTTACATCAGCATAGCCAAGTTCTTCAGCGGCAATACATGCCGTAACCCAATCAGCACCAGTTCCACCATGCTCTTGAGGAGCCGTCATAATAAGCAGTCCCATGCCAGCCATGCTCTTCAAAATCTCATTAGGAATCTCACCTTTACTGTCCATCTCCCTAATCTTCTCCAAAGGCAAATTCTTCTGGCACCATTCCCGCAGTGCATTGCGGAAAAGCTCTTGCTCTTCAGTGAAAGAGAAATCAACCATAACATTTCACCTTGAAGTCTTAACTTTTGAAGTCTCTAAATATAAAAGTTATTCAACCTCCAAGGAAAAACTTCCGACAAAAACCGTTAAAAATCTTGAATATGCTGCAATTCAGGTTTTCTTGCTCAATGTGTAGTAATGAACCATGTGCAACGTTTTTTCCTTTCCATGCATCCAAGCTTTAATTTGCTCTCGCCATGTTTGGCCTCACTGTACCAGCCGAAGAGAGGACACATGACCCAAGTAGATTCATCATCGTACTTGATGACTTTGACATTGTGGACAACATGGTTGGTGCATGTAAACTTTCTTACTCCAACAATTTTCGGTTTCTGTATAGTTTCTAGTTGGGTCATTTTGTTCACAATTGATATATAGCTTTGGCAGTGATATATGCAAATTGCATATAAAGTAAATACTAGTACATACTCTGTAGCCACAAAAAATGTCCATCCTTCATATGCGTAAGTTGCGTTACAAACGCTGCTAAAGTGGAAGGACGGATCCAGCACTAATTTTGCATGTTCCGAAGCCGAAGTTCACTAAGTCGGAATTCGCGCCAGAAATTGATCGACTGGACTTTGATTAAGATGAAGACCAAGTCTTTTTTGTTCAATGCTCAGAGACAAACCAAGCAGTTGCGTGTAGTATAGAACTGGAAGATTGAGCTTCACTCCAACAGTTGCTTCCGCATCCTTCTGTTTGAAGTCAAACATTAAACCACAATCTGGACAAGAAACAACTAAACCGCCCACCATCAGATTCTGCAAGGCATTTATCTTGGTGCCGACCAACGAAAGCGCAGAGTCAGGGTGACTATACATCAAGTTTGCCCCGCAACAGTCCAGCTTTTCAGCGTAATCCACAGTTTCTGCTCCAAGAGCACGTACTAATTCATCGAGTTTTTTTGGATTTTCGGCATCATCAACTCTTCCAAGGTCGCTGTAACGAATAATCTGGCAACCGACATGAGTTGCTAACTTCAAATCCCAAAGAGGTTTCCGGACCGCCTTTTTAATCCTGTCCAAGCCAACAAAGTCGTGCAGAAAATCGATTGTGTGCCAAACTTTGACGCCTGAGTTATATTCTAATCCTTCCTCCTTCAACAAGCATGTGATTTTTTGGTTGATTTTTCCATTCTTCTCCATAAGATATTTTAACTCAGAAATCACGAAATGGCAACGATTACAAGGAACAAGAAGATTATCTAAACCAGTTGTGTTTGCTATGGCTAGAACCCTTGCAGCCAGATAGTTTGCCGCCAAATCGTTCATGCTTTTGGCTGGGTCTCCGCAACAATTGACTTCAGGCAGGTCTACAAGCTCCACATCCAATTTTGGAAAAGCTTCGCGAACTGACATTTCATAAGCGTATTGACTTGTTAATATTCGGCAACCCCAAAAAACAGCAATCTTCATTTACCGTTCCTCCATAGCCTTCATAAACGTGGCTTGAAAACTTTCTTTTGGACGAATGATTCTCGGCAGTTTCAAGCTTTCACGATCAAGCGTTTCCATTTTTTTAGTGACAACTTTCTGAACGGATTCCGCTAATCCAGTTTCGATAATCTGTGAAACAGCTTTCAAGTAGCCCTCAGGAACCCTCGCTTCCCTTTCAACAGCAAGATTCCTCAGAGCCATTATAACATGATAGGGTGAAGCCTTCTGCGGACACCTCTGCAAACATTTCAAACATGTTGCACAAGTCCAAATGATGTCAGACGATGCCAACTCATCAACAAAACCCAAGTTAACAAGTTTCACTATTTCATGAGGCTTCAACTCTAGAAGCTTCAGAGCTGTGCATCCGCTTGTGCATTTTACACATTGAAAACAGTTGACAAGTTCCTTTTCGACCAGCTTTGCCAAAATCTTTTCTCTCGATTCTAGGTTAGGCTTAGCCATTGACATCAGGTCTGTTAGACTCATGTTCAGCTGCCTCCTTTTGCACTTGGTTCAATGCATGCTGCTTGAATTTGAGCCAAAACTTGCTCATCACTGTAATGTTTCATTTTGATGGCTTTAGTCGGACAAACTGAAACGCACATGCCGCAGCCTTGACACATGGCTTCTACAACTTCGGCTTTATACTTTTCAATTCCTTTTTCGCTTTGCGTTTTTATTTCTATGGCAAGGAATGGACAGAGGGATTCACAAACTCGGCAGCCGCTACACAAATCTTCGTCAACAATGGCTTTCAGAGGCTCAAGCTCAATTTCTCCGCTTGCCAACAAATCTATGGCTTTTGCTGCTGCTCCGCTCGCCTGAGCGACGGTGTCAGGAATATCTTTCGGTCCTTGACATGTACCCGCAAGAAAGATGCCACCTATCGCACTCTCAAGTGGTCGCAACTTCGGGTGCGCTTCCAATAAGAAACCGTCGGCACTTCTCGAAACATGAAACAGCGTGCTGGTTTCGCCGAGGTCACTGTTTGGAACAAGCCCATTAGCCAGAACAACTAGATCGGATCGCAGTTCAAGAAGCTTATTCGTGCCTTTATCGTAAACATCGAAACGAAGTGAACGATTAGCATCTAAGCGAATATCGGAAGGCAACCCCACAATGAAGTTTATATCCATATCTTTTGCCCGTCGGTAGAATTCTTCATAGCCTTTACCGAAAGCTCGCATATCATTAAAGCATACATAAATCTCCACATCTTTTCCAAGTTTCTCTCGTGCCAGAATCGCCTGTTTCAGCGTTGCCATGCATCCTATTCGGCAACAATATTCATGAAACCTTTTGTCTCGTGATCCTACACATTGGATGAAAACTGCACTTTTTGGTGATTTTCCATCTTCTGGACAAAGAATTTTTCCGCCAGTTGCGCCAGACGCACTGCACAGTCTTTCAAATTGAAGATTCGTAATTATGTTCTTCGATTTGCCGAAACCAAATTCAGGGATATTCGTAGCGTCAAACAATTCACTACCAGTTGCTATTATTACTCCTCCAACTTTAACTGTCATCCTTTGAAAACCCTGCTCGTGATTGATTGCCTTTGCTTCGCATATTTTTTCGCATTCCAAGCATTCGCAACAGCCACCGCAGGCAAGGCAACGTTTCGCTTCTGCGATAGCCATTTCCTCAGTAAAGCCAAGCTCAACTTCCTCAAAACTTCGAATCCTACTTTCAACTGGCAACGTTGGCATTACTTGTCTATTCTTCTTTTTAATGTCTTCCCTTGGCTTTGTCTGAACTGGAGTAAGTTCTTCCCTGCCCAAAGTTTTCAATTTTATTCCCTGTAGATATTGGTGAATAGAAAAGGCTGCTCTTTTTCCGTCAGCAATAGCTTCGACGACCGTTGCTGGACCTAATACTGCATCTCCGCCCGCAAATACTTGTGGTATACTTGTTTGAAGCGTGACTGGGTCGACGCCTACAGTAGCGTGGCTCACATTTATTCCCTCAGGCAGAAAGGCAGTGTCAACGACCTGACCGATTGCAGGAACCACAGTATCTGCTTCAATAATGTGTTCTGACCCTTCGATTGGCACAGGTTTTCTTCTTCCTGTTTCGTCGGGTTCTGTGAGGCTCATCTGAAGGCATTCAATTGCAGTAACTTTCTCATTTTCGCCAATAATTCTCCTCGGAGCTTTGAGAAACAAAAATTCGATGCCCTCCTTTTCAGCTTGCTCGACTTCAGGTTGAAAAGCGGGCATTTCCTCCTTTGATCTTCTATATATGACGCATACTTTCTTGGCGCCAAGTCGAAGCGCAGTTCTTGAAACATCTATCGCAACATTTCCGCCTCCGATGACAGCAACTCGGTTGCCAATTGCAACCTTTTTTCCCGAGTTCACGTCTCTTAAGAAATCAATAGCCTGAACGACTCCTTGTAGTTGCTCTCCCTCAATTCCCATCTTTAGGCTCTTCCAAGCACCAATCGCAAGAAATATCGCCTTATACCCAGTCTTCTTCAAGCTTTCCATTGTCACAGTGTCGCCAAAAGTAACATTTGTGCGAATTTCAACACCTAAATCCTTCAAATACTGAATTTCTCTCGCCAAGATTTCTTTAGAAAGTCTATAAGTAGGTATACCAAACCTAAGCATTCCACCTGGTTCTGGGAGTGCCTCAAAAACCGTTACAGGGTAGCCCAATTTCACCAGCTCGTACGCTGCAGCAAGCCCGGCTGGACCAGAACCTATTATTGCGATTTTTTTTCTATATTTCTGAGGACACTTTGCGGGTTTTTCTTTTGATTGTTTCATCTGATTATCGGCTATAAAACGTTTAAGGGCGCATATGGCTATCGGTTCTTCAACTTCGCCCCTTTCGCACTCATTTTCGCACGGATGGAAACAAACTCTCCCTAACACAGCAGGGAGGGGAACAGATTTCTGGATTAGTTCATAGGCTTCCTTGAACTTTCCTTCCGCTATTAGAGCTAGATATCCTTGCACATTCACGCCAGCAGGGCAAGTGGCAGTACATCTGGGAACACCCTTCTTGTCGATGGTGTAAACATTTGGACACGCTTGCGGAAATGGTCTATAAATCGCATTTCTTGTCCCAAGTCCCAACTCAAACTCGTTGACAAGAATAATTGGACATACTTTTGCGCATTCACCACATCCAGTGCATTTTGTCTCGTCAACATACCGGGGGTTCTTTAGTATCGTGACCTCGTAGTTGCCAACGTAGCCTGTAACGTTTTCCACTTCTGCGTAAGTTACCAATTTTATGCTCGGGTGCCTTGCTACTTCAGTCATTTTTGGCGTTAGTATGCAAGCGCTGCAGTCAAGAGTTGGAAAGGTCTTGTCTAATAGTGCCATTTTTCCACCTATGCTCGGTGATTTTTCAACTAGAATAACATTCAAACCCGCATTGGCCAAATCAAGTGAAGCTTGTATACCAGCAATTCCGCCGCCAACTACCAAAACGCTTCTCTCGGCTGGCACCTTGATTCTTTCTAAAGGCTCCAGAAGTTTGGCTCGAGCTACACCCATTCTCACGAGGTCTTTAGCTTTTTCCGTGGCTTTTTCAGGTTCCTCACTGTGAACCCATGAAACATGTTCTCTCAAATTGACAATCTCAAGCAAGTAAGGATTTAAACCAGCGTCAGCAACTGTTCTCCGAAAAGTTTCTTCATGCATCCTAGGCGAACATGTTGCAATAACTACTCTGTCAAGGTTATGAGACTTAATGTCATCTTGAATCATGCGTTGCCCAGGCTCAGAGCACATGTAAGTATAGTTTCTGGCTATCGCAACATCCGGCAAGTGCTTAGCATACTCTGTGACCTTCTCTACATCAACGACGCCGCCGATGTTTAAGCCACAATGACAAACGTAAACACCCACTTTAGGCATCTACAAGCCCCATCTGGAAAAATTTATCAAATGCCGCTCTTTATTATTCCTAACGGTTTAGGAAACCAAAATTACAATATCAATTACAACGATTTTCTGCCAGATCCTCACCTTACATCTTCAATTGTTACTTTAATAGACTGAAACTTTAGCCACTCCATTTATCTTCAGAAACTCTGGAATTAATTCTCCAGGAATCTTTTTCTCAGCAATCAACGTGAGCTTCGGCTCTGGCGATAATTCGGAATCATCGACAATCGCTTGCTTTATACTCAAGCCGTTTTTGGTAGTGATCATAAAGGAGTGCCAAATTATCCACTAAAGAGTGGCTAGAGGAAATATCAAAAGTTTCTGACAAAAAGAGATGAACGAGTCTCTAAACAGAATTAAGAACTTAGAAAATGACTTTTCGACATTTTAGAGTTTGTTAACACCAAATAATCAGATATGTAAAGAAACCACAAAAAAGAAGTTATTACCAAACCTTGCAAGAACTTCTGTGCCATGAAACCACTTGTTTTTCAGCTTAAGGTTTATATTGAATGAATTAAGTAGTATTGAAGCTCGCTCAATTGAGGTTTTGGTGGGGAATCGACATAATGCAGAAAATTAGAGTTGTTATAATGGGCGCAGCTGGCAGGGACTTCCACAACTTTAATGTCTATTTTAGAAATAACAGTGTCTATGAAGTTGTGGCTTTTACAGCCACACAGATTCCTGGCATAGAAGGCAGAATATATCCGCCTGAGCTTGCAGGTCCAAATTACCCGAATGGTATACCAATTTATCCAGAAGAAGAGCTACCCAAACTGATAAAAGAACATGATATTGATCAAGTTATTTTTGCCTACAGCGACGTTTCACACGAGTATGTAATGCATAAGGCTTCAATAGCATTGGCTAGTGGCGCAGACTTCCGTTTAATGGGACCAAAAACCACAATGCTAAAAGCAAAAGTTCCAGTTGTATCAGTAGGCGCTGTCAGAACAGGTTCAGGCAAAAGTCAAACCTCACGGCAAGTCGCGAGAATTTTGAAAAACAAAGGTTTGAGGGTTGTGGTTATTAGGCATCCCATGCCCTATGGAGACTTAAGAAAGCAAATTTGGGAACGTTTTGCTTCATACGAAGATTTGGACACGTATAAATGCACGATTGAAGAAAGAGAAGAATATGAGCCTCACATCGACAACGGCATTATCGTCTACGCTGGGGTTGACTACGGAAAAATTTTGGAAGAAGCTGAAAAAGAGGTAGATGTCATAGTTTGGGACGGGGGCAACAACGATTTATCTTTTTATAAACCAGACTTGCACATTGTTGTAGCTGATCCACACAGAGCTGGGCATGAAGTGGCTTATCACCCTGGTGAGACTAATTTGCGAATGGCAAACGTTGTAATAATAAACAAGGTTGACACTGCAGATCCGCAAAACGTAAAACAAGTTAAAGAAAATATAAAGATGCTTAATCCAAAAGCCATAATCTTAGATGCGGCTTCGCCCATAACAGCTGATAAACCAGAGTTAATTAAAGGAAAACGCGTTTTAGTGATCGAGGATGGACCAACACTTACACATGGTAATATGCCCTATGGGGCTGGAATAATAATGGCGCAAAAATTAGGGGCAAAGGAAATTGTTGACCCGAAACCGTATGCTGTTGGTTCAATAAAGGAAACATATAAGAAATACACGCATTTAGGAACCATTCTTCCAGCGATTGGCTACGGTGAAAAACAAATAGACGAGCTTAAGGAAACCATTGACCGCACGCCTTGCGATGTTGTAGTGATTGGGACACCCATCGACTTGAGAAGAGTCATGACCATTAACAAGCCGACGGTGAGAGTTAAATATGAACTTCAAGTTTTAGGTCCAGTCTCGCTTGAGCAGGTTTTGGAAGAGTTTCTCCAAAGAGGTAAAAAGTAATGAGCGGTGAAGAAGCGGAGATTTCGCGTATAAAAATAAAATTTATAATCGAAGGGTTAGGCGAAGCTGAAGGAGAGTTTGTACGTTTTTTGGCGCCGAGAACCATAGATACTTTAGTTAGGAAGCTTCCGATTGAGGGCAGAGCAGCTTTATGGAAGGAAGAAGTGTATTTTGAAACTCCGATTAAGATGGGAGAAGA
>CAYVGZ010000030.1:0-16523 GCA_964450845.1 uncultured Candidatus Bathyarchaeia archaeon
CCGCGTAGGCTTCAACTATTTCGCCAACGAAGATTGTGTGGTCGCCTGTTGTGAACTGACTATGGAGTTTGCATTCCAAGTGGGCTATGCATTCCTTTATTATTGGCGTTTTCACCTTTCTGGCGGGTAATGGCGTAAAGCTTGTTTCCTTGAATTTGTCATAATCCTTGCCGCTCAGCCTACCGCAAAACAACGTTTCCTTCAATATGTCCATTGTTGGGATGTTGACAACAAACTCTCTCATCTCCTCAATAAGGGCGTGAGAATATCTTCGTGGGGCGATGCTTATGGCTACTAACGGCGGATTCATTGAAGTGGGCATTGCCCATGCCAACGTTATAATGTTTGGTCTTCCCGTTTTTCCAACGCAAGAAACAAGCACCGTATGCATTGGATGAAGAAGTCTACTGGCGGAAGAGGGATTAACATTAACCTTTTCATCTTCTGACATTACAGATGCACCTTAACGTTTGATGTGAAATTTTTCTATGATTTTTCTTGCTTTTTCCCGTTTTTTCTGATGTTCAGCGAGGAATTTATTTAATCTTTCCGTTAGTTCGGCTTTGCAATCACCACATAATATTTCGCCTGCCTTGCATTGTTTTTCTCTTTCCGTTAGTTTCTTGTCGTCTTCTTCAAATAGGTAAAGAAAATACTGGAATATTGTGCAGATGTTTGGGTCTGCGCCAGTTTTTCTTTGCTCTGCCGCCGTTCCTTTGCCACCTGTGAAAGCATTCCAGACTTTCCGTTTCACCACTTCTGGCTGGTCTGTAGTAAATATGGATGTTTCAGGTTCTGAAGCGCTCATTTTTCCACCCACTCCCAACCCGGGCAAGAATCGACAGTGGATTTGGGCTGGTTTGTAGTAGCCGAGTTTCTGGGCTACGTCGCGTGTTACTCGCCAGTACGGGTCTTGGTCTATGGCTGCTGGAATAAGGGCTGGAACATTTTCACCCGTTAGCTTCGCATGTAAAAAGCATGGAACTGCTTGAATGGCTGGCCAGAATATCCATCCAATGTTTGTGCTGTCTTGAAATCCAAAAGTAGCCTTTGTCGTTGAATAAGTTACGCGTTTTGCAACTTCCAAGGCAATGTCATAAAGCAAGCCTATGTCGTCCACATCGAAAATTATGAACGTGTTTTCGTGTTCAAAACCTAATGCAATCAAGTCTAAAGCATTTTCGTAGCCAAATTTCTTTGCTTCGTCAAGTTTAAGTTCGTCTTCTACTATGAATTTTTCGTCGTCAGTCATTTGAAAATAGAGTCTAGTTTTAAATTTGTCCTGCAAGTGTTTCGTGAAAATCCATGGGACGAGATGTCCTATGTGCACTGGTCCTGAAGGTCCTCTGCCAGTATATAAAACAAATTTTACTCCTTTCTCGTAAAGGTCTAAAACAATGTCTAAGTCGCGATGTGAAAAGAAAAGTTTTCTTCGTAGTTGAGGGTGAAGTTCGCCTGTGTATTTTGCTATTCTTCGCAGCAATTTCTCTGTTATTGGCTGGGTGCCGAACTCGCGTATTAAACGTTGATAGTCGACTTTGCCCCTAACTTCCCATGGAGTAACAACCATTTCATTTTTGTTTTCATCAACCAAGGGGACGCCTCTCACTTAATTTGACTTCTTATAGAATTGATGGAAAACGTATTAAGTTTTGTGTGGATCAATGCTCAAGAAGACTTCATGATGTTTGGTGGAATAAGCTATAAATATGGTTTCTGCATTTGTGATTGCTGATGGTGAAGTGATGCCCTGCCAATTTACTTAAAAGGGCAAACGTTTTCTAGAAAAAAGCCAGCGAAGCACACGTATATTTTTATTAAAACTATAACAACTACATTACCAAACTTTAACCCAATTCGTGAAGGGAAACATGATGGTTGAGCTTAGAGAAGCAGAGCGCAAAACACTTTTAGCCATACAAAGGCTACGCGGAAAAGCTTCAGTTGAACAAATAGTTAATGAAACTGGATCGCCTGATGCGGCAATAATGCGTGCAGCCCTAACATTACAAGAGAAAAAGCTTGTTAAAATCAGAGAGAGAAAACAAACTATTGTAAACCTTAACAAGGAAGGAAAACTTTACGCTGAAAATCAGCTACCTGAACGCAGAATTTTAGACACGCTCTATGATAAGGGCGGTGAAACGTTGATCGCTCACATTCCACGAGAGATAGACATTCCTCCAACTGCTATCCCTCTGGCGTTAGGCTGGTTAGTGCAGAAAAATTGGGCGGTCATAAACAAAGAAGAGAATACAATAAACCTGACCAAATACTCGCGAACTCGAAAACCTCCAAGGGGCAATGATGAAAAACTTCTCGCATTATTGGTAAAAAGACGAACGATTTTCGTTGAAGAACTTGACAAAGGCCTACAACAAGCTGTCGCCACACTAAAAAGACGCAAGCTTATAGAAACCAAGGAAAGGTCAACATACGAGCTGGAACTTACAAAAGAAGGTTCGAAGCTAGTCGAAAAAGGATTAGAAGTTACTGAAGAAGTAAGTCAGCTGACGCCAGAACTTATCATAACAAAGAAATGGCGTGAAACAAAACTGAGAAGATTCGATGTTACTGCATCTGGACCAACTGTTTATCCAGGCAAGGTTCATCCGTTGCAACAAATTATCCAACATGCACGTGAGATTTTTCTGGAAATGGGATTCACAGAAATCCGCGGACCCCTCGTTGAAACTGCCTTCTGGAATTTCGATGCTCTGTTTCAGCCCCAAGATCATCCTGCTAGAGAGATGATGGATACTTTTTATTTGGCTAATCCTAAGGCTGGAAAATTGCCGTCTAAAAATATAGTGGATGCTGTTGCCGAAGTGCATGAAAACGGTTGGATAACTGGTTCTAAAGGGTGGAGTTACAAGTGGAGCGCTGAAGAAGCCAAGAGGCTTGTTTTGCGGACACACACCACTGCTGAAACAATAAAATACCTTTCACACCATAAGAAGCCGCCCATAAAAGTGTTTTCGGTGGACAGGGTTTACCGAAATGAGCAAGTCACATACAAAAACGTTCCAGAATTCCATCAAATCGAAGGCATAGTTGTTGACAAAAACGTGACACTTAAAGATTTGATGGGAACATTGAAAACCTTCTATGCAAGATTTGGACTGAAGAAAGTGCAGTTCTGGTCATGCTATTTCCCCTACACTGAACCTTCAGCCCAAGCAATGGTTTACCATCCGAAGCTTAAGCGTTGGATTGAGCTTTGCGGAATGGGTATTTTCAGGCCGGAGGTTTTGGCTCCCATGGGCATTAAGTATCCAGTGCTAGCTTGGGGAGGTGGGTTAGAGCGTTTGGCTATGATTGAGCTTGGTTTGGATGATATTAGGCTGCTTTATGGTAACCGTTTAGAATGGGTTAGGAGGACGCCTCTATGCCAGTGATTACACTCTACGAGGAAAGGTTTTCCAAGTTTATGGGTAGGAAAACAACGGTTAAGGATATGGCTAAGTGGTTGCCTTGGATAGGGTTTGACATAGAGGAAGTGGGCGAGGATTACGTGAAGGTTGAATACAACCCGAACCGCATCGACTTTTGCAGTTACGCTGGCGTTGCAAGGGCTCTGAAAGGCTTTATTGCAAAAGAAACGGGGTTGCCCAAATATGAAGCTAAACAACCAAAAATCACGCTTACCATAGATGAGGCCGTTGCAGATGTTAGACCTTTTATGCTTGCAGCCGTAGTCCGTGACATAAAACTTGACGAAGACGCTGTTGTTGAATTAATGGAAATGCAGGAAGACATTCATTGGGGTCTTGGCAGAGATAGGAAAAAAGTTTCTATAGGCGTCCACAACTTGGATGTGGTTAAGCCGCCTTTCACTTACACGGCAGCTGAACCTGAAAGCGCAAAGTTTGTTCCTCTAGGCAAAACTGAAGAGATGACTTTGAAAGAGATTTTGGAAAAACACGAGAAGGGCGTAGCCTATAGCCACCTCATAGACTGGGCGCCTAAATATCCACTACTGATTGATAGGGATGGGTCGGTTCTTTCAATGCCGCCTATTATAAATGGAAAGCTGACGAGGGTAGATGCCAAAACAAGGAACCTATTCTTGGATGTTACGGGCACTAATTACGATGCTGTGGAAAAAAGCTTGAAAGTGCTTGTCACTGCTTTGGCGGATGCGGGTGGCACAATAGAGAAGGTTAATGTGAAATACGTAAACCGCACGGTAATTTCGCCCAATTTGGAACAGGAGAAAATGAAGTTGAGGGTGGACTATGCCAATAAGTTGCTCGGCTTAGAACTTTCCGAAGCGGAAGCTGTAAAGTGTTTACAAAGATGTAGGTTAGATGCGCAAAAAATGGGTAAGGGCATTTTAGAAGTGTCGATTCCGGCTTATCGAATTGACATTTTGCATGAAGTTGATTTGGTTGAGGAAGTTGCTATAGGCTATGGCTATTATAGGCTAAAGCCCTCAATTCCAACAGCCGTAACTATTGGAGAGCAGCATCCAGTTCAAAAGCTTGCAAATATGGTGCGACAAATCATGGTAGGCTTAGGTTTCTTAGAAGTTATGAACTTCACCCTCACCAATGAGCGCCTTCATTACCATTATATGCGCATGAAAGAGGAAAAAAACATCAGACTCGCCAATCCTGTTTCAACAGAATATTCCATAATGCGACAGTCACTATTGCCAGGACTCATGAAGAATCTGGCTGAAAACAAACATGAAAGTTTCCCGCAGAGGCTTTTTGAAGTTTCAGACGTTGGAAAAATAAACACGAGGCTAGAGTCAATGTGCGAAAGAAATCTAAACGTAGCCGCTGTTTCATCGCATTCAACAGCCAACTTTACCGAGGTAAAATCTTTTGCAGAAGCCTTACTTGTTAACTTAGGCTTAAAAAACTGGCAGATTAAAGAAGCAAAGCATCCAAGTTTTCTTGAAGGCAGGACAGCAGCAATCTATGTGAAAGGCAAACGTTTAGGCATTCTAGGCGAGATGCACCCAGAAGTTTTAAACAACTTTGAATTGGAGAACTCGACAGTTGCCTTCGAAATAGATCTGGGTCTGCTACTAAAATAAGAAAAACTTCCAAACTCCCCTTCACTAATCGAGCGTACGAAAAGTTCAATCTATTTATAGGGGGGCTGGGCTAGTCTCAGATGGGCAGTTCGCCATCACATTTGGAATATGAGACAGTAACGTTTAATTTTTCAGAAACAATACTGTCTTGTTTGGCGATGACGGTAACGAGCCTTCTGAATCCCACTGGCTATATCCATGCAGACGGACTCAACGGAAGCAAAAAGCTTGTGATGGCGGGTTTACCCAAACATGGGACACAGTGGGCGCGGGCGCCATAATCCCACGCCGAGAGAGCTTAACTTAGAGGAGCGCAACGCTCCACAATGAAGCTAAGTGATAGGTTACGTGGGAAACAAAAACGCCCGCGAAACAACTTTTAAGTCTCACCATTGCATACAACTTTAGGAAGTTAATAGAATCGGGCAGTGCAAAGTTTGGATATAGAAACAAAAATCGACCTGATCAAAAGACCTCCAACAGAAGAAATTCTTGTTGAAAGTGAATTAAGAGAACTTCTGCAAACCAACCCACACCCAGGGCATTATCAAGGCTTCGAAATCTCAGGACTACTACACTTGGGCAACTTCGTTGTTTCAGGCTTCAAGATAAATGACCTCCTAAAAGCAGGAATAAAATGCCAAGCATACATGGCGGATTGGCACAGCTTCATCAACAACAAATTCGGTGGAAAATGGGATAAAATTCTGACAGCTGCAAAATACTATGCAGAAGCCTTCAAATTCTTCTGTCCCGGCGTAAAAATTGTCGTAGGCTCAGAACTATATCATAACAACGATGAATACTGGCGAAACCTCGTAAAGTTTGCCAAGCACATGACTCTCAGCAGAACGCTTAGATGCTTGACGATAATGGGCAGAAGCGAAAACGAAAAACTTGATCTATCGCAATATTTTTATCCGCCAATGCAAGCCGTCGACGTACACGAGATAGGCGCAGACATACCTCACGGCGGCTTAGACCAAAGAAAGGCACATGTCTTAGCCAGAGAAGTTTTTCCAAAAATGGGTTGGCAAAAACCAGTTGCATTACATCATCATTTGTTAATGGGCATAGCCGAACCAGTGAAACTCCAAGCAAAAGACAAACTAGAACAAGTTATTGCCAGCAAGATGAGCAAGTCAAAACCATGGACAGCCATATTCGTCCACGACAATGAAGAACAAATAAAAGAAAAAATGCAAAAAGCATGGTGCCCAGAGAAACAAACAGAAATGAACCCCATATTGGAAATAGTTAAACACGTAATCTTCCACGAAAAACAAACGTTCAGCATAGAACGACCAACAAAATTTGGCGGCACAATCGAATTCGAAAACTACAACGAACTAGAAAAAGCCTATAGAAACGGTAATCTTCATCCGCAAGACTTGAAAAACGCCATCGCAAAGGAAATAGCCACAATACTTGAACCTATAAGAAGATATTTCGAAAGCAACAAGGAAGCGCAAAAATGCTTAGACTTCATGAAAACTGCCGAGATAACAAGGTAAACCCTCTTGTCAACGCATCTTCAAGAGAAAGAGGAGAAAATTCTGCAAGTTTTGGAATGCCTAGCTGAAGAATCAGCAAAAGGAATACCCATAATCGTAGAAGGCAAAAACGACATCGAAGCTTTAAGAGTTTTAGGTATTGAAGGAACAATAATATCTGCAAAAACAGGCGGAAAATCCATTCTCGACGTTATCTCAGAAGTAGAAAAACTCGCAGCGAAAGAGGTAATCATGTTATTAGACTTTGACAGACGAGGAAAAGAATGGACAAAACGCTTAAAACAAAACCTAGAGAAAGCAAAAACAAAAATCAACCTCACCTTCTGGAGCAGACTTTTGGAGCTTGTAGGCACAGAAGTGAAAGACATCGAAGGTTTAGCCACCTACATGGAAACCTTAAAGAGGAAGATTCACAATTCATAAAACTAATAAAGAGCAAAAATAAATAATCTCGTGAATTGAGAGCACGATTCTCTCATCATGCGATTAAAACTAACCATAACCATAACTGATCAATCGGAGGTGGACACTTACGGGTTCATCACAAACGTTTACCATAAAGTATGTTATACACGCAAATTTCGAAATAGAAGGGGTAGTTGAAAAACCGGACGTTATAGGAGCAGTTTTTGGCCAAACAGAAGGACTTTTTGGACCAGAACTCGACCTAAGGGAACTGCAGAAATCAGGCAGGATTGGAAGAATAGAAATTGAACTTCATTCGAAACAGGACAAAACAACAGGTGCCATCACTATTCCAACAAGCTTAGACAAGGTTTCCACAGCCCTCATTGCGGCAAGCATAGAAAGCATAAACAGGGTTGGACCATGCGCCGCGAAGGTGACACTTATGAAAATTGAAGATGTCAGAGAAGCCCGAAGAAAAGTGATAATTGACAGAGCCAAGGACATTCTTCATAAATGGACAATTGAATCCATGCCATCAGTAGATGAAGTCTTCAAAGAGGTCGCGGAGACGCTAAAAATTGCAAAAGTCGAAAAGTATGGACCAGACGAATTGTCCGCTGGACCAGAAGTCGCCAGTTCCCAGAAGATAATTGTTGTTGAGGGAAGAGCAGACGTAATAAATCTCATGCGATGTGGATTGCTCAACGTATTAGCCTTAGAAGGGGCGAAAGTTCCCGACACAATCAAGAAGCTTTCCAAAGAAAAAGAGATAACAGCCTTTCTCGACGGAGACAGAGGTGGAGACCTAATCCTAAAGGAGCTTTTGCAAGTCACAGAAACAAAGTACATTGCTAGGGCACCGAGAGGAAAAGAAGTTGAAGAGCTAAATTGCAAAGAAATATTTGAAGCCTTGGAAGCCAAAGTTCCAATGGAAGAGCCATCCAAACCGAAAAGGGAGAAGCTGAAAATAGAGATTCCAAACGAAATTGCTCAACTAATGAAAGGGCTGGAAGGCAGTCTAGAGGCTGTTCTCCTAAATGAAAAGTTGGAACAAATGGAGCGGTTGCCAGTAAGCCAGCTAGCCGAGAAACTCCAGCAAATGGAAGGAGTTGACACGGTTGTCTTTGACGGTATTATAACGCAAAGAATCGTTGATGTGGCAACCGAGAAAAACATTAAACAAATTATTGCTTCGCGTATGTCAGAGGCAGTTAAGCCATCATTAACGGTTCAACTACTGACATTCTCAGACATAAAAACATCATAGGACTGACTCTCAAAGGGCTGACATCTCTTCTCGTACTAATTCTGGCATATTCGCACTAGCGTTTGGAGAGGCATGTAAATGGAGGATACAAAGCCTAGAGAAGTTTCAAAAGAGGCTGCTAGAAGGTTTCTCCAGGGAAAAAGAGGTAAAAATGGTACGTTAGAAGCGATTAAAAGGCTTGAATGTATCCAAACAGACCCAATCAATGTTGTACATCGTAATCAGCATCTAGTCCTTCATAATAGGGTTACGGACTACAATCCTTCATACTTAGAAGAGTTACTCTACAAAGACAGGCGTGTATTCGAGTATTGGTGCAATGAAAAATCCATAATTCCAGTCGAAGACTTTCCCTATTTCCGTTATCGAATGAAAAATCCTTCACAATTTCATTCTCCATTTTATGAACGTATCAAATCCAGAAAAGAAGAATTGAAAGGTGCAATTTCGCATGCTCTTTCGGAAATCAGAAAGCAAGGACCGCTCTCAGCGCAAGAATTTGAACAGAAAGGAAAAATTAAAAGCAAAGTGGCGACAAGCGTTTTAAACCTTTTATGGGACAGCGGCGACCTTATGATTCATCACGTAGAAGGAAATCGACGATATTATGATCTCACGGAACATGTGCTCCCACCAAACTTGGATGCAGAAACTCCAAGCAAAGAAGAATACGAACGATTTATGATTAAAAAATCTATGAAAGCTTATGGGCTTATTGACACGCGCGACTGGAGGTTTGGCTGGCTACCGTTAAAAGCTTTTCAAAGAAAAACAATAGTCGACGAAATGGTTGAAGATAACGAGCTATGTCCAGTTAGGATTGAAGGCGTTAAGCATGTATACTCTGTCCTAGATGAACATTCAAGTTTCTTTGAAAATTTTGACACGTCAATAAGAGAAACAGCTCATTTTGTTGCGCCATTAGATAATCTTTTATGGAACCGCAGAATGATTTCCGAAATTTTCGACTTCAACTATGCTTGGGAAGTGTATAAGGTTCCCGAAAAGAGAATTTATGGCTATTTTGTCATGCCAATTCTATATGGCACACGCTTCATTGGAAGACTTGACCCAAAGCTTGACAGACAAAACAAGAAAATGATTATTAACTCTCTAATTTTGGATGAGAAAGACTTTGACAAAAAAATTATTACTGAACTTAGCAAAGCCCTCGAAAGATTCCTCAAATTCCATGATGTATCGCATGTTGTTATCAAAAAGACTCAACCAAAGGAATTGAAAAAAGCGTTAATAAGTGAGCTAACTCAAGTCTGATACATTTTCCGTGCAGAGGGGCTTTGAAAGATAGTTGTTGCTGAGATTATGTTTTTTGCAGTGGATGAAGTTAGCTTTCGAAAAAGTTTGTGAGCGTTCTTGTTTCCGTTTCCTTCATTTTAGAAGCCAGCAACTGCTCTTCTGTTATACCGAAACTTTCGAGGACTCGACTTGCAGCTGGCACAACTTGCTTAGTCACATAATATTCTATATCCACTTCGTCGTATGAAGCATACGCGTAAGGTTTGACTCTTTCATAGAGGCGACCTGTGCCAACTATCACTACGTAGCCTACTTTGTCGCCTACTGCAAGTTCCCATCCCTTATCCCTCAACATTTTTGCAGCTTCAACATGAGAAGCCTTAACTTCATATTCCTCAGCGGGTTTGGTCAAGGTTTTCCAGATTATGAGGTCGCGATAGGGAACGCGCTTTTGTCGAAGCTCCTCAATGTACTGTTGCACAAAATTGGCTGCTTTCTTTGGTGATTGTCTCTTCAAGATTATCTCTAAGACTTTTTGCTGCACGGTCTTGGCTATGGCTGTCCAGTCTCCACGCACAACCTCTAAGCCCACGATGTCGAGTTGTCCATTCGGCAAGAGTCCAGCATAGCGTTTTTTGGCTTCTGTGAAGAATATTCGCACATAAACCTTGTCCGGCTTAATTTCTAATCCTAGTTTTTCTTCGATTTCTTTTGAGAGTTTTTCAATTTTTTCTGGTTCATGTTTTAGGAATATGCTGTCCGTATCGCCATAAACAACCTTTAACTCGGCTTTTTGAGCCATATTAATTGCATTAAGTATCGTGTGCCTTCCCCAAGCTGTGGCTGCTTCGGCTACTGGTTTTATGTACCATCTTGCTCCTATCCACCCAGCATAGCCGTAAGAGGCATTAGTTATTACTTTTACAGCTTTTTGGCGGGCGTCCAAAACGCTGTATTCAACGCTTTCTGGAGGAATCTTTTTCATCCGTGAACGAATTTCATCCCGAACATTAATGAGGTAGGACAAAACTTCTTTGTAGAAGCCTGCGGGCTCTTTTCGGAATCTATGCTTGACTTCTGGGGCTTCATAAACTCCGCATGGAGGTATAGGCTCTTTTGGTGGTACGTAGGTATCTGGAGACAGATTGTACGTTATCATAAGGTTGGGATACATGGATTTGAAATCTAGGACTGCGATGTCTTCGTGTAATCCGGGTTGTGGTTTCAGCACTACGGCGCCTACGTATGGTCTGTAGGGCTGTTCAATTCTTTTTGGCACCAGTTCGCCTATTTTTTGGGCGTGTTTTATTAGGAACCATTCAACTCTAAAGCCTACAGCCGCTGTGCCAACATGGTCCAGTGGTAAACCCACAAGGTTTGAAAGTTGCATGGCGAAGTCTAAAATGGCTTCAGTTATTCCCATAACGCAACGCGTATTTTCTAAAGAAAACTTTTTTAGAATTTCGCGTTTTTCCCTGTCGTCCCAATAATCCGCAAAGTCTACGTCCTCAATTAACGTGCGGTTTTCAATTTTCATCACGCCCAAATAATCTGCCAGATTCTCCAAAGTCTTAACTTTGACTTCTGGAAACTCGTCAGCGAAATCGAAGAGGTCTATGTTGGTTCTTCCAGTTATTGAAACGTGTCCATAGACGCTTGTGTGAAGTTCAGCTCCTGCTCTGTCAACATGCAACTGTAATCCGAGCTTCTTGCATCTTTCGTTAAGGTATAGCCAATCGTGCCCGTTTACGCCGTAGCCTACGATGATGTCTGGATCGAAGTTTTGCACATAGTTTATGAAGGCTTCTAATACGGGTTTGTCGTTTTTGTCGTCAACCAAGAACTGTTTTTGTTCGCCACGATTAGTTGCGGCGGATATTATGATTACTGGGTTTCTGTCGGGTTTGGGTGAACCTTCTCTGCTGTAGCATATTGTTGAAAAACCCAGAATTTTCAGTTGTGGAGTTTCAGCCTTTTCGAGAAGTTTTGGGTAGGTTTTCGCCGTGTAAACTTTGTCAACTTGAACGCCTTTACTGTTTGTTTCTTCAGTTGCTTCTATTTCGTGCCATCCGCACGGAACAACGTTGTTGTCGATTAGATAGCGCATGGAGTATCGAATGTCATCTTCGAGGCAGTCTTTTACTCCTTCGAGTTTTCGAAAAGCCTTCGAATATTTCGGTATAGCATCTGGGTTTTTGCAGTAAACTTTTATCGTTTTTAGTGGTTTTCCGAAAAATTTGCGTTCAACAACTTCAAGCTTCACGATGAGAGGATCTTGCTCTTCCCGCATTTCTTCAATCACCTTCGTTGGATCTGCACTTTCTTCAACCGCAGCATAAAAGTAAGCAAGAAAGTTTCTGTCAATAATGAGCAACCTTTTTCCGGAATCGTCAATGCCCCAAAGCCAAACTTCGGGGATATTATTCTTAGCTTCATAGTTTACGTCTAAAAGCCAAAACGTAATCTTCATGGCTCATTGTCCTCAACAATGAATAGTGAAGAAATGCCACTTTTAACATTTTTTAATAGGTAGAAGTTGATTATTGAGTGTTACAACGATAGTGAAAGAGGCTACTGAAATTTGAAAATCTTGGGAATGAATCTAAAAAAGGGCTTTGTAAAAGTTATTCCAGAAAATTTCGATGATTTATGGCATTTGTACAACGTAATTTACAAAAACGATGAGGTTTACGCTTACTCAACGCGGGAAATAAAGCCTGATGAAGGAGGATATGCAAGACCTAAACGTGGAGAAAGAGTCCCAGTTTTTCTAGGAATAACTGTTGAAAATGTTAATTGGGACAAGCTTTTGGGTAGGCTTAGAATTCATGGAACCATTTGTGAAGCACCAGAAAATGTTCCCACTGGTGCGCATCACACACTCAACATTGCCTTAAACACACCAGCAACAGTCGTAAAAAAGAAGTGGGCTGAACATCACATTGAAAGGTTAGAAAGAGCAAAAAAAGCATCCGAAAAACCCATAATAATAGTTTCCATAGACGATGAAGGCTACGCAATAGCCACAACAGCCCAATACGGCGTTGAAATTAAAGCAGAAGAGAACATAAAGCTTCCAGGAAAGCTAGAAGCAGAAAAAAGAACAGGAGCTGTAAAACAGTATTTCCAAAAGGTATTGAACAGTTTGCGTCAAATCTGGAACGAAAAACATAGTCCTATAGCAATAATAGGCGTGGGCTTTGTAAAAGGCGACTTTGCAAAATTCCTAGAAAACGAAGCTACGGATGTTTGCAAATCAGTTGTGGACGTAAAAAGCGTCAACAACGGCGGTGCAGCTGGAATATATGAAGCATTACGTTCAGGCGTATTGTTAAAAACTATGAAGCAAATGCGAATCGTCGAAGAAGCAGAAATTATAGAGGAAGTTTTGAAGAGACTTGGAAAAGGTGAATCAAACGTTACTTATGGAATGGAGGAAGTTGAAAACGCGGCGCGGTTGGGTGCTGTTGAAAAGCTTGTTTTGGCAGATACAATGTTGCGTGAAGCTTTAGACGAGAGGCGTCTGCTTGTTGAAGATTTAATGAAGAGTGTGGAACGGAAGGGCGGAAACATAATTATCGTAAGCACAGAACACGAGGCTGGTGCAAAGTTAATTGCTTTGGGTGGAATAGCCGCGCTATTACGCTTCGCATTGCATTAGCTTAGACAGTTTTTAAACGTCTGCGAACCGATGGGTTGTGATCTGCAAGTCTTTTCAGTGCCATTTCAAAGGTTTCGCTGCTTGAAAGTTCTTTTTCTATGAAAACTCCTGTTCTACCAACCTCATCCCTTCTTAAGAGGGCGTGAACACGGTCTGAAACGGTTTCCACGGATATTCCAAGCAGTTTAGCAGCTTGCTCCTCGCGTCCAATGATTGTACTTTCCATATGCCCTTTTTTTGTTGGTTCAATCAGCATTAGGCGTTTATCCACTCCGCAAACTCGCATGCCATCCCTCAAATTTTCAAGGGTTACTTCGCCGCCGAATTTGTAGAATTCCCTTTCCACCTTTCGCATTTTCATTAAAGGAAATGATGTGCTTGTGTTTTCGTCTATTTCGATGTAGGCTTTCACTGCGTATATGGGTGTAGCTTGCACAATCAAACGTCTATTTATCGATATGCCAGCCTTTTCTAAGGCTGTTTCCACGAGAAAGGAAGACGCTCGAGAGGGTATGAAAACGTCTATGTCGCTTTTCTTGTTCACGTCTCCTCTGGCTATGCTGCCGTGCACTACGGGTTCCAGATGAAAAAATTCTAAAGCCTTCATTATCCGCTCGGATTTCTGCCTAAATTCTTTAAGCAAATTCCAGCGTTCAACATTATAAATCACTTCTAAGTACTCTAAACGCTTCTCGGGTTTCTTAGCCATTCCTTTGCCTCTTTCAAAAGACTATTGTATTTGGGTTTATTTTAGTAATTCCAGAAACAAGTTAAAAGTGTGAGCGATAAATGCGCACTGAAATCGCTGTATGCACTGTCTGCAAGCGCAGAGAAACCTTCTTTTTTAGACCTTATTCTGGAGAAAAACTTTGCAGAAAATGTTTCGTCAACTCTATCGAAGAAAAGGTTAGGGCAACAATTGCCAAATACAAAATGTTGAAGTTTGATGATAGAATAGCCGTGGCTGTTTCAGGCGGAAAAGACAGCGTCAGCCTACTACATGTTTTAGCCAAAATAGAGCGTGGCTACCCTAAAACTTCGCTTGTGGCGGTTACAGTGGATGAGGGAATTAAAGGCTATCGTGATGAAGCATTAAAAATAGCGGCTGAAAACTGCCGAAAACTTGGCATAGAGCATCATGTAACTTCTTTCAAGGAACTTTATGGCTATAGGCTTGACGAAATTGTCAGAAGCCTCAAACAGAAAGACGAAAAATCAACACCATGCGCGTACTGCGGAGTTCTGAGAAGAAAAGCGTTAAACATAGCCGCCAGAAGCCTCAAAGCAGACAAACTTGCGACAGCCCACACGTTAGACGACGAGACACAAACAATTCTTTTGAACATTTTTCATGGTGATGTTTTGCGTATAGCTAGGGAGAAGCCAATCACAGATGAAGCACATCCCAAACTTGTGCAAAAGATAAAACCTTTCTGCGAAATTCCAGAAAAAGAAACCGCCCTGTATGCTTACATTAAAAAAATAGAGTTTCAAAGCATGCCATGCCCATACGCTTCTGAAGCCCTAAGAAACGATGCCCGTGCAATGCTCAACAAGATGGAAGAGAAACATGCCGGAATAAAATTCACAATTTTCAAAGCGATAGACAGGATAAGACCTGCTTTAGAGGAAGTTGCCAGCAAAGAAGGATTGAGGGAATGCAGCGAGTGCGGAGAACCGACTTCCGAAAAAATATGCAAGACATGTCAGATGCTCAGACAAGTGACCTGAAGTAATCGATATTTCTTTCAGTGACAACAATTAGCCTAACATCGTTAATTTGGGACGTTTTTATAGGCTTAAAAGAAGGTTTGCTAAAACATATTTTAATGGGTTTGGTGGGTTTTTCTTTAGGCACTCTTCTAGGTGGAGCATTTATTCACTTATTGTTAGAATGCTTTTGCTTTTGGGCGGCTTCACTTTTTAACTTACGCAAGATTGTTGATGCTTCTTGGGCAGTTTCTGCTGAAGCGACTTTTCTAGCTTTATTTAGGTCAACTTTGAAACCGCAGTGGGGGCATGTCCTCGTTTTCTGTTCATCCCTAGCTAATAAAAGCCCACCGCATCTACTACACACAACTACGAGGACAGCCACCATGCCTTTCACCATCCGAAAACCTTTTCCACACTCTACTAGATAACGTTTAATGCAAGAGGAGAATAAATGAACACCGAAGAAAAGACACAGACAAAACCACCATCAGAATTGATAGAGTCGGCTGTACGATATTTCAAGAAAGAAGGCTACAAAGTAGAGCGGGAAGCGACAACACTCGAAGGGTTCAGCGGAATTTCAAGAAAATTCGATCTAATAGTCCAGAAGGGACGTGTAACCCAAGCGGTTTGGGTAAGAGACTGGAATAGAACCATAGGCGTAAACGTTGTAATAAATCTTGACAAGGCTTCTGAGGATGTAGGCCTATCAAATCCCCTATTGATAGGTGAAAAGTTCAGCGACCATGCAAAGGCTTATGCAAATAGAAGAAAAATAACATTGCTAACGAAACGACAAACGACTCTCAGTCTAAGGTAAAAAGGCTAAATTTTCAGAAACTCTCCTAATAAGCCGTCACTTTCTAACTTGCCCAACCAGTCCACAATACCCACGTGACATTTTTTGTGTCCGCCTAGAACATTCAAAATTTCGCTGGCAACTTCTTCCACGCTTTTACCAGTGATGTCTAACTCGCAGACTTTTCCTTCTCCATGAATATTCAAAGCGTCAACTAAACAGACATCTAGAATTTCAGAAGCCAAATTCTCCCACAACTTGCGACCAGAAAAACCACACTGCTCCATAAACTTTCGCAGTTCAACAGGGTCACGTCTCAAAACAAAAACGTGCGTTACTCGTCTTTTTGGAACAACGCTAGCAGCATAATGACCATCAATAATGACACCATTTTGTTCACTGTCATCAATTATTTCTCGGATTTTACGTCGCATGCGATTCTCATCAACAACTATAGAGTCTCGCTCCTCATCTTTACCAGTAACAAGATTTCCATACACAGCCAACTCAGTTAAATTCACATACAAAGCGTCTAGTTTAGAAGCAAGCAAGCGGGCAACCGTGGTTTTTCCAACGCAAGGTGTTCCCATCACCAAAATAACCTTTTTAGACATAACAATCTGCCATCCTAATTCATATGTGAATATACACCAAAATTCTTATTGCACACCTTTACGCATTATATTTTTTGGGCTGGCGAGTTGGTGTGTGGCTTTCGAGCTTCATACAAGAGGCTTGAGGAAACTCCGCCCACACGTAGAATTGCAACGTCCGCAAGGGCGTAAGGCGAGAGCCTTGGCTACGGAGCAGAAACGAAACGTCCATCCTGCAAGTGTCTATGATGCATGCTAAGTTGT
>CAYVGZ010000031.1:0-16402 GCA_964450845.1 uncultured Candidatus Bathyarchaeia archaeon
TCCACATGGACCTTGGATTTTTGGCGTGGAAGCGTTCTTTCATTATTTTTGCCCACAGTCTGCGGGCTGCTCTGAATTTGGCTATTTCTTCGAAGAAATCGTTGTGTGATGCGAAAAAGAATGATAAGCGATGGGCAAAATCGTCCACTTTTAATCCTCTTTCTATGGTGGATTCAACGTAAGCTATTCCGTCATAAATGGTGAAGGCTAATTCTTGAAGGGCAGTTGCGCCAGCCTCGCGGATGTGGTAGCCACTTATGCTCACGGGGTTCCACTTTGGCAAATGCTTAGCGCAATATTCAATTATGTCTGTTGTGAGTTTTACTGAAGGCTTTGGCGGGAATATGCATAATTTCTGAGCGAAAAACTCTTTCAGATTGTCGTTTTGCGTTGTTCCCCCAATTTTTTCTCTCGGAACATCTTGCTTGTCTCCTACGGCTACGTACATGGCAAGCAGCATGGGTGCTGGACCATTTATTGTCATAGAAGTTGTAACTTGATCTAGCGGTATTCCGTCAAACAGGATTTCCATGTCCTTCAATGACGAGATGGCTACTCCGCATATGCCTACTTCCCCCTTTGCCATGGGGTGGTCTGAATCGTAACCCATTATAGTTGGATAATCAAAAGCCGTGCTTAAACCAGATTCTCCTTCCTTTAGCAGGTATTTGAAACGCTTGTTCGTGTCCGCTGCTGTGCCGAATCCAGCGAACATTCGCATCGTCCATAAGCGACCGCGGTACATGGTTGCGTGTACGCCGCGAAGGAAGGGGTATTCGCCTGGAAAACCCAAATCCCGCATATAATCTAAGGCTTTAATGTCTTCTGGAGTGTAAACGCCTTTTATTAGCATGCCTGAATGGTTTCGGAATTCACTTTTCCTTTCATGCGATTGCTTCAACCACTTCGGGAGGGTCGTTTGTTCCCAGCGTTCCCGCTCTCGCCTTATTTCGTTAATCTTCTCTTCATCAAACATTGTCCTATTTTGCCTCCACTATTTGGAGTGTTTCTGTTAAATTCACATATGCGTATTAAATCTAAAGGATATTTTCTTATCGGTTCACAATCACAAATTTAACGTGTAGGTTTTGCTGTTTAATTCTTATTTGTGTTTTAGTAGGGCAGCGGAGGCTGAAAATCCTAATCCATAACCAACCATCAAAACGATGTCGCCCTTTGAGAGTTTGCCCTCTGAAACTATTTTTTCAAGTATGAACGGCAAACTTGCCCCCGCCAAGTTACCATATTCCCTAAGCACTTCGTGCGATTCCCTAATTTTTTCATATGGGATTCTGTGGTGTTTGGCTATTCGGTTTAGGATTTTTTCGCTGCCCGTGTGAACAACCCACTTCTTTGCCACTTTTATCGTGTTTTCAGCGTTTTTTCCAAGCAGTCTTTCGAGAGCTAAAGCCGCATATTTTGTTCCCAATTCTGGAATTTCTCTGCCAAGATGCGAATGAAAGCCAAATTTGAAAGGCTCGTTTAAGGCTGAGAGCCTAGTATAACCAGCCAAAAAATCTTTCTTTCCAAGGTTTGTAGCTTCCACAGTCTTTTCAACCGATAAGCCTATTCCCTCTTTTGCCACGATTGCAGCGGCTACTCCGTCTCCGAAAAGGAAAAACTCCATGGTCGCAATCCATTTTCTCAACTCTATCTGCCTTTTTGTCTCTTTTTTTATCTGGTTAATTTGACTGATTTCCATAACATCCTTTATTCCCCGCACTTGATTTTGGAACCAGTATGAGCTTACTCCTGAAATGCAAAGCAAAACGTAATCTTCCGGATGCGCCGCAAGGTAGTTTTCTGCAAGTTCTAAGGCTTTAGGAAATGCGGTGCTGGCGATTCCCTGAGCGTTAACGTGTTTAACGTAAGGGTCAAAACCAAGTTTTCGAACCAAAAGTTGACTGAGTCCAGGGCACAAAAACGGGTTCACATCATAAGCAGCAATAAAATAGCCTACGTCCCTAACGGATAAGCCTGCCTTTTCAACGGCTTTTTCACATGCCTCTACGCAGAGTTCAACAAGGCCAGCTTCGCTTAAGATTGTTTCCAACTTTGAAGATGAAGCCTCATTGTTGATGAGGTAACGTTTTGCAACTCCCAAGTTGAGTATGTTCTGTTTGACGCCTTCTGGAAGTTTACATGGAAAAACATCAATCAGCTTTTCTGTTGAATACCCATTTTTGGGAAGAGAAGTTGATAGCTGTAGTATCTGCATGCAAATAAAATGATAAGCGACATTATAAAAAGATTCTCAGATTCTTTCTAACCAGCCTCTCAAAACCACGTTTCCATTCTTAATTTTAGGGCTAATTGCCGCAAAAATCTTATTAATTGTTGAAATCCACTAACTACATCTTTCAAAATTGAGGTGGAAAGTTGAAGAAAGTAGGAATAGTCGCTGGTAGCATTTCAAGGTTCGACAATCCGAGACATACGTTGCAAGAAGAGATGTGTGCAGAAGCCGTCAAAATGATATTGGACGATGTTCCAGACTTGGAACTTGGAGATTTCGTGAAGAAAGGATACGCATGCTGCTACTCATACTTCAGCGACATCTTGGAACAGCAACAGTGCATGCACTGGATAATTCACGACTATCTAGGCTTAAGCGCTGTACCAGCCTACAGAGTTGAATCTGGCGGCGCAACCCCAATCGACGCAATAGTAAACGCAGCCCTATGGATACGCTCAGGCATGTTCCCAGTGGTTCTTGTTGTTGGATGGGAAAAAATGGACGAGCTGCCAATTCAGAAGGTTAACGAAGCTATAGCAATTGCTGGCGACACAGACTGGGACTTCGTTTCAGGTTTTACTTACAACGCTTTCTATGCAACACTTGAAGCTCGTCGAATGCACGTTTACGGCGATACTGAAGAAGACTTGGCTGAAGTTTCAGTTCTATGTCACAACAATGCACTTGAAAATCCCTACGCGCAGTGGCCAGCTCAACATGGTTTCAGCAAAATAACAGTAGAAGACATCTATAAATCTCGTTTAATCTCGTGGCCGTATAGGCTTCTTGAATGTGCAATGACAAGCGAAGGCGCATCGGCTTTGCTCTTGGCAAATGAAGAAATCACGAAGAAACTCACTGACAACCCAGTTTGGATAAGCGGAGTAGGTTTCGGCACAGATACGATGAGGCCTGGAGACCGCCCCGATAACCCAGCATGGAAAGGCTTGTACCCCGAAGACGAAAAAATCTGGCCTAAAAACATTCCAAAGCCAATGTCACCTTACCCTGACCTTGTCAACTTTGGTTCGCTAAGAGTAGCCGCGAGGATGGCTTACAAAGACGCTGGAGTGAAGAATCCGCGAAAAGAAATCAGCCTTGTCGAAATTTTCGACCCGTATGCAGGCGTTGTTTTGGCAGGACTTGAAGACTTTGATTTCTGCAAGAGAGGCGAAGGAAAGAAACTGCTTCGAGAAGGCGTAATTGCGCCTCATGGAGAACTTCCATGTCAACTCAGTGGAGCTTTAACCGCACAGGGACACGCAGTTGGTTCCACATCAGTCGCTCAAGTGGTTGACGTTTACTGGCAACTGAGCAATCAGATTGGCAAGAAATGGGGCGCACCACGCAGACAATTAAGCAACCCGAAAAAAGGCTTCATACACGGACACGGCGGAACAGGATGCCAAGCAGGAGCCGTAGTTTTGGAGGTGTAGAAAATGAAGCAACCAGGATCAGAGAAGATTCTGAAAGAAAAGAAGATTGACGAGGAATGGTGGAAAGACTGGGAGCGCAAGGGTGGCTGGAGGCCTGAAGGATGGAAAATAGTTGAAATGAATGATGGACCAACCTTAAATGAGTTGAAACCTGAGAAATTCTTGATTGTGCACAGGCCTCACGGCAGCATGTTTCATCATAGCTACGGCAAAACCTCTAAGTTCTTCTCAGGGCTCTTAGAAGGCAAATTGTATGGAACAAAATGTCCAAAATGTGGATTAGTCTATTGTCCGCCACGTGCACACTGCTTTAATCCCAAGTGTAGGCTTGCAGAAACAAAGTGGATCGAGCTTCCTAAGAAAGGAGAAGTCCACTCATATACGACTATGGCTATTGCATGGCCTTCGATGGCGCATCTGCAGCCATTAGTCGGTGCAATGGTTAGGATAGATGGAACAAACACTTGTTTACCCATGACGATGAGAGACATTGACCCTGAGAAAGTAAACATTGGCTTAAGAGTAAACATACACATTGATAAACAACCCAAAGGCGACCTCTTAGACGTTTACGCAACGCCTGCTGAAGAACCTAAACCGCCGAAACGGACGCCAGAAGAGCTGAAACGCTTCAGGGAAGACATGGAGAAAACAAGAGCTTGGGTCAAAAAAACATTCGGCAAAAAATAGTTTCAGAAAGCTTTGTCTTAGGCCAAACCCCACTTTTTTAAAACTTATTACAAAATTCTTTCGTGAAAAATTTCAAAATACTTGAAGAAATTTAAATACTTGTTCAATTACTATTCCATTTTCCACATTAATCGTGGTAGCAAAGGAGAAATCTCTAATTTGAAGGGTAAACCCCTAGTCTCAATAGTCTCTGCTGGATTATCAAAATTCGGAAAACTGGAAGGCTTTTACGCCAGAGAAATTTTTGCAGAAGCAGCCAAAGAAACCTTTGACCGCTGTCCAAACCTAGATCCAAAAAAGGACATAACTGCCTTGTTTGTTGGGCACATGGGAGAATCCTACGAGCATCAAGGACATACAGGTGCAACAGTGGCTGACTGGGCTGGTTTGTTGCATGTTTCCGCCACAAGAACGGAAGCCGCATGTGCTTCTTCTGGAGCTGCCCTGATGGCTGGAATTTACGCTGTTCTTTCTGGCTTATGCGATGTTGTTATGGTCGGCGGAGTTGAGAAAATGACTCATAGGACAACGCCTGAAGTTACTGAATATTTGGCTATGGCTTCGGATTATCCTTTTGAACAGTGGCATGGCATAACTTTTCCAGGCTTGTTTGCGTTAATGGCAACTGCGCACATGCATGAATACGGCACGACAGAAAACCATCTTGCCATGATCGCCGTCAAAAACCATTATAATGGAAGCCTCAACCCTAAGGCTCACATGCAGAAGGAAATAACCATTGAAAATGCCCTGTCTTCACGTGTTATTGCTTGGCCACTTAAGCTTTATGATTGCTCATTAATTACAGACGGCGGAAGTTGCCTAATTTTAACAAAGCCAGAACTAGCCAAAAAATACACAGACACACCAGTGCACATTATTGGAAGTGGACAGGCAAGCGACACCATAGGCATCTATGAAAGGGAAGGCTTCACGTCACTTACAGCTGCCAAACTAGCCGCCAAAAAAGCCTACGAAATGGCTGATGTAAAGCCTGAAGAAATAGATGTTGCAGAAGTCCACGACTGCTTCACCATAGCTGAAATAATAGCTTACGAGGATTTGGGCTTCGCCAAGCCGGGCGAAGGCAGACGCTTAGTTGAAAGTGGAGATACAAAGCTTGGAGGAAGAATCCCGGTAAATACGAGCGGCGGATTAAAAGCTAAGGGTCATCCAGTAGGTGCAACAGGAACAGCTCAAGCCTACGAGATTTATCTGCAGCTAACTGAACAAGCAAACAGGCGGCAAGTGAAAGACGCTGAAATAGCGTTAACACATAATGTTGGCGGTTCAGGTGCCACAGCCGCTGTTCATATTTATAGGAGGGACTAACACATGAGCGAGCAAGCGCAACTTTTCACCATAGAACAGTTCTACAAACATATACTTCAAGGAAAACTTATGGGTGGAAAATGCAAGAAATGCGGAAAAATTCACCTCCCGCCAAGACCATTATGTGACAACTGTTTTTCCAACGAGTTTGAATGGATTGAACTTCCGCAAAAAGGAAAACTGTTAACGTACACGGTTATTCATGTGGCACCAACACAATTTCAGGGAATGGTGCCATATGCCGTAGGCATAGTGCAACTTGAAAACGGCTTAAAAATTCCAGGCATGATTAGAGGTGTAGCCCCTGAACAGATAAAGATAGGCATGCAGTTAACGATAGACTTTGGAACCTGCACGGCGACTCAGCCATGGCCTCAATGGCCAAGATACTACTTCAAACCAGCCTAAAAAGAAACCAAAGCTATTTTCCAAGTTTTCTTTTATTCTTCTAGTGCTTTGTTGATGTACTCTATTAGGGTTGGCAGGTCTGTTATTGATGTGATAAAGTAGTTTGCTCCAGAACTGATCAGTTCTTTTGGATGAGAAACTCCAGTCGGCAAGCCCACAGCAATTGCGTTTAATTCTCTAGCGCATTTCATGTCGCTGACACCGTCTCCAACGACCATGGTTTCTTCTGGATCAACCCCTAAAGCCTTTAGTGTGGCTTCAAGGTGTTCGGTGTTGGGCTTAACATATCTCACATTGTTTCTAGGCGTTACAGCATCAAAAAATTCTGCTATCCCAAACCGCTTTAAAATGTAGTTTGTTGATTTTTCACTGTTAATTGTGCACAAGCCTATCTTCAAAGTCATTTTCTTCAAAGTCTTCAATGTTTCCAAAATTCCTGGAAGCAAGCCTGTGGTTTTCGCAGCTTCCAGCTCGTATTTTTCAGCTATCGCCAAAGCTTTATCGCGAGTTTCCATCAACGTCTCCTCCGACTTGCCGTTGTTTTTCATGAAAATTTCAGTTTTCTTCAACATTTCGAATATACTTTCGTTTATGGATAGGATGGAGGCTGGCAACCCTCTTTTTATAAGATAGCTCCTAACATCAGCCCTAACAGCCTTATAGTCAATGTTGAACTTTGCAATAGTTCCATCCAAATCAAAGACAACAGCCCTAACAACCATCAGCTCTCACTTTTGCCACTATGGATTTGAAGCGTTTAATCACGTTCTGAGAGAGATATACTTTGTGGTAAAAGCTTTTGTTTGTCAGACAAAATTTTTCACGAAGAGACAAAGGCGATAAGCTTTAGAGCCCGCAATGAAAGTAGAAGAAATATCTTTAAAAATGGCATGCAATGTCGATTACGAATGGAAGCAAATAGTGCAAAATCTGTGCCTAACGATTTTTGCGCAGAATGTTGCAAGGGTAAATTGAATATTCAACCTTCAACATAATGCTATGTTTGATGCGTTATGAGCTTGGAAGAGTATACGAAAGAAAAGCTCTGGCCCATACTAATCGAAACTGTCCACGCACTTGTAATGTATTCAAATCACAAAGCCTACGTGAGAGAAACAATTCTTCAAGAAAAACCAGACATAACACCAGCAGAATTAAGTGTAAGGCTTAAGACAACTTTAGGCGAAGCCCTAGTAATTTTACACGAGTTGGCAGAAGAAAAAAATCTGAAATCGTCTAGTATGGCTTAAGCTTTTTTTCAGTACATCTGAGCAACTTTGTTTAGCGTAGGTCCTATCTGAAATTTGGTTTTTCTAAGACGTCCATTCTTCGAGTGCGTTCTTCATATGTTGGATGGCTTCTTCTTCATTGGGTTTAACTTTCCTAAGCAGTTCCGCTCCCTTTTTTCTGTCCGCTGGCGTCATGTTGCCTTGAAACTTGAACGGGAAAAGCTGCGTGAACTCCATCATAAGCTTCCAGCCCCTTTCATAACATTCTGCTGCTTTTAGCAAGTGCTTTGACTGCTTGCCTGGATACTTCTTGGCGAGACGTTTCAGGAATTGTGCACATACCTCTCTGCTCTCACAATAGCAAGCGCCAACATAGCTATTTCCGTGATAGTTCTGCTTCTCTTCTGGAAGCGTTTCTAACACGTTTGCCCATTCATCAAGCGCCGCTGGACCAGCCGCATAGTTGCTGAGTATTGGCACTTTTGCTGACGCGAAGCCTATGGCTCTTCGCAAAGCCCCTTTGTCTACAGTTTCGTCTCGTCGCTTGACCTTGTTGCTGAAGAATAATGCGTCAAGGCAGCCGGGAGCCTTTAAGTCATAGAAAGGGATTGGGTTTTCTGGTTGACCAGTGAGGCTTCTAAAAGTGCTCACAATGTAAGAATCGCCCTCGTAACCCTTAACAATTCCATACTCAGGAACGACTAAACCCCAAAGAACGACAGGTCTGTCTCTTTCGTCTATCTCCTGTTTTATTTTGTCCAAGATTTTCCGTGCTTTTTCGATTTCTTTGGATGTTGGCGCGCCTTCTTTTTCTGGGTATGAGCCTTCATAGCTAAGTGTTTCTATTGTCCAGCCAAGCTCTTCCGTTGCATCGCGTATTTGCTTCCAGGTTTTCTCTGGAAAGGCCGTGGGTCCAGATGGGCATGTTACGCCTTTTGCCACGTTTATCAAGAATGCATATCCAGAATGACCGCCCACATCAACCATGTCACAGTCTGTCCCTAAAGCTTTCAAACAACCAGCAACTGCACCGAAGTAAGATATCCAGCATGGTTGATACTCAACTTTTTTGCTGATCACTTTTTTTTCCAAATGTTTCACCTCCTTCAAACCTTCAGTGTAGCGTCTCGAAAGCTGTTGCCGCTTCGCCTCTAGTCTTTGAATAGAACTCTCGTACATTGCTGCTGCGGCTTTTAGCAATTCTTTGCCATCAGTTGTTAGGTCGTATTTGCCTCTGCCCATTTTTTCAACAAGCTCTTTGTCGACTAGCTGGTTTAGATGATTAGCCAAAGCTGTTTTCGACAGTCTCGTCTGTTGCATGAGTCTAGAGAACTCGTGCTCTCCTTGGAGAAGTAGTGTCATTATCTGTATTCTTGCAGGATGCGCAGCCAACCTCAGCAATTTAGCTACGCCATTCGGAGACTCAAGCAGAATGTTTTGTGGAGAGTTATCCTCTGTTTTTCTCAATTTGCTACACCATTGCATACTGAACTCAGTGTTGGCAGTACTTAAAGTCTTCGATTTCGTGAACTAAAGTACTAGTTTTCGTGAACAAAACCTATTCTTCAGCTAAATTCATATTATTTGGACAGTTGAGGCTTTAAAAGTCAAGAAAACTTCAGTGTTTAGGTTGAGTCCCATTTCGCTGAAGGAACGCCTAGTTACCTGAACAGTAAAGATTTTTCCAACATCAACTTTAAGCCTGACCACAGAGCCTAAATCCGAAATTTCAACAATTCTGCCTTTGAGAATGTTTCTTGCGCTCGATGAAAAGCGGTCTTTAGATAATATTATGTCTTCTGGACTGATGAAAACTGAAACTTTGCCAGAGCTTTGGACAGTTGCCTCTATTCGAACGTCGTTTCCAACATCTATCAAGGTTGTGCCGTTCTCAGTGATTTTTGCAGTTCCAGCAAAAGTGTTGTCAACAGCAGCGAAACTAGCCAAATTCTTGGAGAGCTTGCCGAAAACCTCCGCTGGCGTGCCAATCTCAGTTATTTTTCCATCGCTCATTAATGCGATGCGCTTGGGCAGGGTCTTAGCTTGGAACATGTTGTGTGTAGCCATGACAATGGTGATTTTGTGCTCATGGTTCACTGTAGCGATTACTTCCTCGATGATTGAGGCATTTTTCGGATCCAAGTTTGCAGTTGGTTCATCCAAAAGAAGAAGTTTAGTCTTAAGAGCTAAAGCTCTGGCTATCGCAACTCTTTGTTGTTCTCCGCCGGAAAGTTTTCTTGCTGGGCGTTTCTCGAAGCCCTCTAACTTCACCAGTTTCAGCACCGTTTTTATTTCTTCATTACGTGCATCTTTCGGTGTTTTCCTTACTTTTAACCCATAAGCAATGTTATTGTAGACTGATGTGTCGAAGAGAGTTGTTTTTTGAAAAACGAGAGTGCTTTGCATCCGCATTTTTTCCGTGTTTTTGAAGCTCACGGTTTCGCCTTGAAACTTGACTTCGCCACCTGTGGGTTTTTCGATAAATGCTAGGATTTTCAGCATTGTTGTTTTGCCTGAACCGTTTGGGCCTAAGAGTGCTAGTATTTCGCCTTCGTAGATTTGCAAGTTTACGTCGTCTAGTACTGTTTTGTTTCCAAATACTTTGGTTATGTTCTTCAACTCAGCGGTTATTGTCATCTTTCTGCCTTCTTTAGCCAAGTTTCATTTTTTATTGTGGTGACCTGCCTAACGTGAGCAGCATTCTCGCTTTTCGGGCTGTAATTATTATCATGTTTATCAAGAAGACTATAACCATCAATATTATTCCGAGGGCTATGGCTAAATCAAGCTCGCCTCTTTGTGTATAGCGCGAAATTGCTGTTGTCAAGATGTCAGTTAAGCCTGCTATGTTACCACCAACCAAGAGAGCCACGCCTAACTCAGCTATTGCTCGGTTGAAACTTGCAATGTTCGATAAAAGAACCCCGTTTAACGCTTCTTTCAATACAGCTATGGATGCCTGTGATTCTGAAGCTCCCAGCGTTTTGGCCAAATTCATTATTTCTGGGTCAACCGCTTCTATGGCAGTGGTTGTTATACTGATTAGTATCGGTGTTACAAGCACAGCCTCACCCAATATTATGGCACCTGGCGTGTAAAGTAACCCTAGAAATCCTAGTGGTCCACCCTTCGAAAAAACAAGATAAAGAACCAAGCCCAAAACCACTGTCGGTATACCTATCAAAGAATTGAAGAATCCCTTGATTATGGTTTTGCCTCGAAAGTCTCTAAGACCTATTAACATCGCGATCGGCGTTCCCCAAAGAATTGCTAAAATGACGGCAATTCCAGAAAAAAAGAGGGAGCGGTAGACGATTCCATAGAGTGTTGGGTCGCCCGAAATAATCAGTTGCAACGCTTTCATTATGCCACCGAGTATATCAACCAATCTTGTTTTCCTCTAAGAGTAGAGTTCTGGATAGCCATTTCTGTATTGCGGTGGGCATTCTGAACCATCAAAGAAGGCAGCACTTTGTATCCAACTGACTATAAGTTGAGGCGCATTATCTTTTAGTGGTTGTACAGCACCATAGAAAAGACTTTGTCCATACTCTGTTTTGCCGTAGTTTTCTATTAACTGTTGTGTCTCATCCGAAACCAAGTATTGTATGAATTCCATAGCGTCAACGTAGTTAATTTGCGAATGGAGAGTTTGGTTGGCGGGCACAGTTTGGTTTACTGCAATGACGCTGTAGATGTTAAGCAAAGATTTCTCTTCTGTTAGAAGCGCAGTCAGAGATATTACGCCTTCCTTCGAAAATTTCAGATAGGTGCCTATGTCTGAAAGCGTGTAAGCTGATTTCTGGTTAGCTATGTTTAGCGTGTCACCCATGCCTGAGCCTACGCTTGCGTACCATGGCTCTGCGGATATCAATGTATAATTGTAGCCTGCTGCTTTCCAAAGGCTCTGTTCCTTGGAATGTGTGCCAGAGTTGTCTCCTCGAGAAACCCAGACTTTAGTTTGCCCAGACTGGTCCGCTAAGCTTTCTCCGTAGGCGACTATGCTATTGAGGGCTTCTGTTGCGTTTTTCCCCAAGATTGCTGCTGGGTCAGCGTCTGGTCCTACGATGGTGAAGAAGTTGTAGGCTATTATCTTTCTGTTTACACCGTAGCCTTGTTCGAGGAAGCTTTTTTCCATTGATGGAGAATGGACGAGGATGAGGTCAGCGTCGCCGTTCTGAGCATGCAGGATAGCTATGCCTGTTCCTGCGGAGATTATGTTAATGTCCACTGTGTGAGTGGCATCGTAGTTTTTCTCTATTTCGTCGAGTAGACCAGTGTCGTAGAGGCTGGTGGTTGTGGAGATTATGAGTCTTCTCTTGGTGAAGTATTTGAAGTATACTAATGTGCCGGCGATCACTACTATGGTTGCCAGTGCTGCGATTATAAAGAGTTTTTGCCATGTCTGCATTTCAAACACCGTTATGCACTTCCATTCATATCGACTAAGCCTTATAAGCATTGCGTGCAGATTTTATAGACAGAATGCTCACCCAAAGAAAACACACGAGTTCATGCAAAATCTGGATAGAATATAAGGGAAAGCCCTTAATAGGCAAGGGCGGAGCCCAAATCCTAGAACAAATAGAAAAGGCAGAGTCCATTTCAAAGGCGGCTGAAAAACTTGGCATGTCTTACCGTTATGTTTGGAGCTACCTACAAAAAATCGAGAAGAGCATTGAAGAGCCAATCATAGAAACATATAGAGGCGGCAAATCTGGCGGAGGCGGCGCAAAACTGACTAAGCTTGGTAAAAGTTTGTTAGAGGAGTATAGGCATGTTGAAGGTTATCTGGGTGAGGTTCTTTCTGATGCAGAATATTGGGAGGCTCTTGGTTTGAAAATTAGTGCAAGAAATCGTTTAAAAGGGGAAGTATTAACTGTTGAGAAAGAAGGTTTAACCGCAAAAGTCAAGGTTAAAATAACCGTGCCAACCGTTGTGACAGCATTGATTTCAAGAGAAGCAGCTGAAGACCTAAACATAAAAGTTGGAGATGAAGTGGAAACTGTAATAAAGGCAACAGAAGTCATGATAGCAAAATAGTTTTATGGGCAATGCATCCAATGTAACGTTTCACTCTACATCCTTCATTTTTTCAGATCAAACGACTTAATCTTAAATCCCGAAGGTTATGATGTCGAAAAAATAACAGACCTTTGTGCATGACTTAGATATCTAGCCTAATCTGAGCATAACGTATGTTCCTTCGTGTTGACAAGTTTTTTATAGTAATGATTCAAATAAGCTGGAACGAAATGGTGAGTTATGTATGAAAGAAAAAATCACCACTTGTATGATATTAGCGATGCTTTTGATAACAATAGTTCCGACGATATACGTACAGGGAATGGATGAAAATCAGTGCATTTTTACTGAAAATTCACAATTAATGCCTCAGCAGAAGATTAGTTCACAACTTCTGGAGAAATTAGAAGAAGCTGGAATCAACGGTGATCCAAATGAACTTGTAAGAATCCTAATACGACATGATCTGCTTTCAGAGGTCAAGATGCCTGAGGGAGTTGAAGTTCTAAAACGCTTCAATCTCGTTCCAATAATATCTGCTATACTGCCTATTTCGATGGTCGAAGAAATAAGCAGGATGCCAGGCGTTGAATATGTCTACCTTGACTCGCAAATGCACGTTACAAGCGATGAATATCCAACGCTTCCTTATCCTGACTACTCAGCGGCAAAGGATTGGAGAAACGCTCAAGTTGTTGACGAAGAATTTCCAGCTGACCCGTATTTTGGACAATACCCCACCTACCTAAATGAAACCACAGAACTCATTGGCGCAAGAAAGCTTTGGGCAGAGGGGATAACAGGCAAAAATGTCACCATATCGATAATAGACACAGGAATCAACAAGTATCATCCAGACCTAGATGACATGGATGATGACCCAACAACACATGACCCTAAAGTGCTTGCTGAAGCCTCCTTCGTCCCATATGAACCTTCAGACGATCTCCACGGGCATGGCACCCACGTCGCTAGCACGGCAGCAGGCACAGGCGCTACTGGAGCAATGGGCTTTTATGGAACTTTTCCATACTATGGGATTCATAACGCAACTATTTTACCTGGAACCGAAAGAGGGGTTGCACCAGGCGCATATCTCTACAATGCCAAAGCTTTTGACAGCGGAGGTTCAGGATATGACAGCTGGATTATAGGAGCTATCGAATGGTCAGTGGCGCAGGGTGCAGACGTAATCAGCGGAAGCTTCGGCGGATGGCCAGAAACCTCGCCAGACCAAGACCCAGTAGTTTTAGCCTTGAAGGAAGCTATCAAACACGGAGTAGTTGTGGTTATTGCTGCAGGAAACGAAGGATGGGGCTACTTTTCAACAGGAACTCCCGGCTTCGCACCAGACGTCATAACGGTTGGCGCAACAACTGAAACTGATCAATTAGCCTTCTTTAGTAGCCGTGGGCCTGAACAGTTTGAATTGCATGCAAAGCCTGACATAGTTGCACCTGGAACTTGTGTGGTTGCAGCTTTAAGTTTCTTTAGAGAATTTGAGGAGTACGTTGGGCTTCAGGTTTTCTATTGGGAGATTAGCGGGACAAGTATGGCGACACCCCACGTTTCTGGAGCAGTAGCGTTACTATTGCAGGCTTTTCCAGGCGCAACGCCTTACTCTGTTAAAGCAGCATTAATGCAAGGCGCAGAAGATTTAGGATTAGATTCTATGGCTCAAGGTGCTGGCAGATTAGACGTGAAAAAAGCCTACGACATCATGAATGAGGCACCTAAAGCTCAGTGGGCTGCACCTTTACCAACTGACACCATTGTTCCGAATCTGCCAGACTTTTCGACTATGCTTAACCTAACAGGTAAGACTATCCTAATTGATACTTCATATTGGGATCATGTAAATGAATTCATGCAGTTCTTCAATGTGCTGTATAGCTATGGAGCTTACCTCTATGGAATGACAGGTCCATACACTAATGATACGCTCGTGGACCCGGGAACCGGCGAACCCTACTTCGACGTTTTCATAATTCCAAAACTGACTTTTGTCGACACTATATACATGCCGCCTAGTGTACTAGATAACTACATTAAGCACAATGGAACAGTGCTTTTCATCGGAGATGAACCATTTTATCCTGATCTACCTAAAGACTACAATGATTGGACCGAAATCTGGGGTATCACTTGGAACAACACCGCAGTAGGCGGCTACTCGTCTCATATGATTTCGCATAACATAACAAACGACGTAACAGAGCTTTACTTCGGCAGTCCAATAACTAGTTTGATTGTAAACGCAAGCATGCAAGCAGAAACTGTAGTTTGGGACCCAATATTCCCAGCAATCGCCTTTTGGGAGACTCCTGCGCCAGCTACAGGAAAAGTTGTTGTAATCTCCGACGACGGGGTTCTCAACAACTTATACTTGTACGCAGCGGACAATCTGAAGCTTGGTTTAAACATTATTAAATGGTTTACTGGAACAAAAGAGATTGAGTGTTACGTCAGCGAAGAGGTTGTTGGAGTCCCAACATGGATCGAATCGGGTCACCCATATCCACCATATGCATATGAGGTGTATCCAATCTATCAATCAGGAGCATCTTGGATTAGCGTACACTTTACTGCAATCGAGGTGGAGGGGGGCTGGGACGCTGTCTCGGTCTACGATGGGGGCTGGAACCTAATAACGTACTATACTGGGTACTACTATGATGTTTGGACGCCACCTGTGCCTGGCGACACAGTCTACATATTGCTGACCAGCGATGGATCAATTGAGTATTGGGGATTCGTCGCCGACTACTACGAATATAACTATAGAATAGTAACGCCCCTTCCACCAGCCTACCACGAAATCGGCGTAGGTGGCACTTGGCCACAATATGTAATCGCGAACGCAACAGCCACAGTATCAGTCAACGTCACCAACTTTGGAACGTACACGGAAGATGTTGGACTCTACATGAACGGCATAAACGTAGAAACTGTAAATAACTTGGCGCCTGGCACGTCGACAATAGTCGAGCTAAGTACACCGCAACTTAATGCTACATTGATATGCGACGAGTCTGGCGTTAACATGACGTTGATAAGCATATGGGCTAACATTACAGACCTAGAAATTGACTACACGAACAACGGCTTCGTTGCTGAAATCGCAGCAGTGCCAAAAGGAGAAAGAAAAGGCGACAATCCTCTCTTGTCTGTGATAACTCCGATGAAAATTGATTCTACAAGTGCTCCATTAATCACGATGTATCCTGAAGACTTCACACTACATAACATGACAGCGTTTGTAGGCGGCGGAGAGCTTGTCGACGCTGAATTCCAGATCACAGGCAACGTTTCGCAAATTGCCGACTTCATAGATGTGACAGAGTTCGCATATCATGTGGATCTCGGAGGACTTCTAGACCCATCGCCAGCTTACTTCAAACCGAACATGACAGCAATTATAGGCGATACTCTCAGCTTGGGCGATGTTTCAGCGCCTGCCATGCTTTTTGCGGAATTACAAGTATATATAGATGAAGACACGCCGACAGGAACATATACTGGCCAAGTAAGATTGATGAACGGAACAACTACGATAACTTCCGCAAGCTTAAGCTTCGAAGTGAAAAATCCGAAGTACAAGGTTCTATGGGAAGATTATTACAATGGCTATGAGTATTATTGGTACGACTGTGAACGTCTTTGGGGAGGAGCAGTATGGGGCTATGGCGTGTTTGAATGGTGGAAACTAGTATCTCAGGCGGGATTCGACGTCGATTCATTGCATCAGCAAGTATACTTGAAACAACACATCGGCTATTTGGGAACAAGTTCAGTAGACCCGCTGGGAATAATTGCTTATGGTGGTTACGATGCGCTTTACATGCACGATGTGGACTTCAGTTTCAACCCAGACCAAATATCAGTCTTCAGACAACTGTACGAAACTGGAAAGATGGACTTTGTGGTGCTATTTGATGGAGGAAGCGAAGCATTGTCTTCATTCACCAGCTACTACGGTATCAGCGCGTCATGGTCTTGGGTCTATGACTTGGTAATCACTGGACTTGACAAAACGCATCCTATCT
>CAYVGZ010000032.1:0-16180 GCA_964450845.1 uncultured Candidatus Bathyarchaeia archaeon
TTAATGATGGAGATGTTGTTTTGACGCATTGCAATGCTGGTGCTTTGGCTACTGTTGAGTATGGCACAGCCTTAGGTATCATAAGGGCTTCTTGGGAGCAAGGGAAAAAAATTAGGGTCATTGCCACTGAAACTCGCCCGAAACTGCAGGGGGCAAGGTTGACAACTTATGAACTTAAACTGGACGGCATACCGGTTACTTTGATTACTGACAACATGGTTGGCTATGTCATGTATAAACGGTTGGTTAGCAAAGTGGTTGTTGGAGCTGACAGAATAGTTAAAGATGCAGTTGTTAACAAGATTGGAACATTTACTATAGCAGTTTTGGCCAAGGAACATGGCATACCGTTTTATGTTGCAGCACCAAAATCCACCTTCGACTTAACGCGCGTATCGGAAGATGTTGTTATTGAAGAGAGAAAACCTGAAGAAGTCACTCATATGGGTTCGCAGCGAATTGCTCCTGAAAGCGTAGACGTTTTGAATCCAGCCTTTGACATAACTCCATTAGAATATGTGACAGCCATTGTCTGCGAAAGTGGCATTTTATATAAGAAGGATTTCGATAAGTTTAAAGCCAATCGCTATTAAGTGAAAAAGGCAGCTTTGTGTTGGTTGAGGGTTTACATGAGCAAGAAAGAGAAAGTATCCAGCGTCTCTGGAATTACGGTTAAGGGTTCACTTGTGGAAAAAGGCGTCAAGATTTCTAAAAATCAGAATGTGGAAGAGGTTTCTTCGAGGGGATATGGGGTAACCGAAAATGATGCGCTTTTACTTACGTTTTATGAGGCACTTTACCTTTTGGATAAAGGCTTTTTGGAAGTTAAGGATGAAAAAGACAAGAAAGTAGATTTTCAAAAGCTTCTGCAACGTTACGAAAGTGTTGATGAGAATGCTTGGGCCAAGTATTTGGCTTACCGCGATTTGAGAAGTCGTGGGTATGTTGTCCGGGAGGGTTTCGGTTTAGGTGTTGACTTTCGAGTTTATGATAGGGGCGAATATGGTAAAGACACGGCTAAATACCTAATTTTAAGCGTTCAAGAGGGAAAGCCGATTTCGCTTGAAGATTTGACCCGCATTATGACGCAGTGTCAAAGTCTTAAGAAGGAGTTGGTTCTGACTGTTATGAACCGTAGAGGAGAAACTGTTTACTATTCAGTTTCGCAATTAACCCTAAAATGAAGGAGAATTTTAGCATGCCAGCTTTCAAGACTGTTCGTGGAATGAGGGATTTTCTACCTGAAGAAGCGAAAATGATGAGGTATATCGAAGGAAAAGCCAGAAAAATTGCTGGGCTTTTTGGGTACAAGGAAATTATAACGCCAGTTGTAGAGTCCTACAAACTTTTAGCAGCAAAAGCTGGCGAAGAAGTTCGTTTGCGGATGTACACCTTCAAGGATTTGGGCGAACGTATGGTTGCTTTGCGGCCTGAGTTAACGCCTTCTGTGGCTAGGCTTGTCGCCACGACTTTGAAGAACGAGCCCAGACCTTTCAGGCTTTTCTGTGTGGGTAGTCTTTACCGTTATGATGAGCCGCAGCAAGGACGTTACAGGGAGTTTTGGCAATCAAACTTTGAGTTGATGGGTTCAAGCAAGCCTGAAGCTGACGCTGAAGTAATAATGTTGACAAATAGTTTAATGGAAGCAGTAGGGTTGAAGAACTGTGTTTTCAAGGTTGGGAATGTTGGAGTTTTGAGGGGTATCCTAAGCCGAGAAAAAGTGGACGAGAAGACAGAGAACGGGGTTATGCAGTTGATGGATAAAAAGCAGTATGGTGATGCGCTTAAGCTGGTCAAAGGTGCTGGTGTATCAGGTGAGTGTGTGGTAACTCTTAGGAAATTAATAGGACTTAAAGGTGGTAAAGTTTTTGAAATTATAGGAAAGATGAAAAACTACGTTAAAGGCTATGAGAAGGCTGTTGATGCTGCAGAAAATCTGGAGGAAATTTTGAAGCTTGTTTTAGAAAGCGGATATAAAATTGACGTGACCGTGGATGCTGGTTTTGCGAGGGGACTTGAATATTATACTGGGATGATTTTTGAAGTGTATGTTCCAGAATTGGACGTAGCTTTGGGCGGAGGAGGAAGATACGATAGGCTTATTGAGTTATTTGGAGGAGAGCCAACGCCTGCCGTTGGAGTTGCCCATGGAGTAGATAGGATAATGATGGCGATGCAGCGGCAAAAAACTCTGAAAATGGGTGAAGAAAATAGGGTTATGGTGATTCCCGTTCAAAGCGAGTTAAGAGGGGAAGCGCTAAAGATTTCGCGGGTGCTTAGAGATGCGGATATATCAGTAGAAGTTGAGGTCATGGGGCGAAAAGTGGCTAAGGCTTTGGAAGATGCGGATAGAAGAAAAATGAACTATGCAATAATTGTTGGAGAAAGAGAACTGAAAGAAGGCGCAGTCGTACTTCGTGATTTGGCAAAACGTGAACAAAATGTTGTCAAAATTAGTAAAATAGTTAAGAGCATAAATGATGAGTCAAAAACCTAATGTAGAAAGTTGAGAGCCAAAAGTTGCAGCACATGACTAACAGCGTGATTTTATGGAGTCCGTAAAAGTAGTTGAACTTAGAAAAGGGGATGCGTCCTTGCCTACTCTGATATATAGGTATAAAACGTCCAACTATTATGACTTAAAGGTTCTTCGGGAATCCGAATCTTGGAAAATGGAGCTAACTCTTAAACCTCTCGAGAAAGTCTGCGAAAAGTATTCTGAATCTAAACTGTTTGGAGAGTATGTTGAAGAACCGAGGGCTTTTGCGGCAGAACTTGATGGTGAGCAGATTGGTTGGATTGAAGTTGGGTATCAGAAATGGAATAATAGAATGCGGGTATGGGAGTTCCTAGTTAGAGAAGAGTTTCGTAGAAAGGGTATAGGAACATTGCTGATGAATCATGCTGTTAAGCTTACCAAAGAGAAACGGGCAAGAATGCTTGTTCTTGAAACACAATCATGCGATGTTCCGGCAATCGGTTTTTATCTGAGATTTGGTTTTGATGCTGCCGCATACTCCAACGAAGACATCGCTAAGAAGGAAGTTAGGCTAGAATTTGGATTAAAAATCACATAGCGACCTATTTCTCTCTTCTCAGAAAATCCCCAACATCAGAAATATTCTTAACAGCCGTTCCGCCTCTTTCTTCATCTAAATTGCGCAATATTCTGCCGAAACCTAGGCATTCATCATGCTGATTTAGGATTAATGTGTAATCGCCTTTTCTCTTTGAGCCCATCACTTTTAGTATTCCTTGTTTGAAAATGTCCCTTCCACAGATGAAGAGCCACGCTGTTTTACTGTCAACAATTATCTTGTTTACCTTTTTCTCTGCAATCATCGATAACAGGTTAAAACTTGGGAAGAATTTTCCATTTTTGGTTTTTCCAAGATACGTTCCTGCAAAAAAGAAATCTTTTGTGATTAGCTTCTTCAGTTTCTCGTTTATGAGAAAGTATCTGTTCTCCTTTTTTACTACAAGACTCTCATCTAAACTGATGCTTGCACCAAATTGCTTTGCGAAATCCTTTATTTGCTTTATAGCGCATCCCCACGCTTTTTGAGTTTGCAGACGAAGAACCCTTGCGTTTGTCCTGGCCATATTCTTCTGCAGTTTTCTATTGAACTGTCTAATTGTTTTCCGAAAATGTTCGTTGGGGCTTTTTCCCCGTAACAGTTTATTTTTTCTATTTGGAGATTTAGATTCTTTATTGCCCATTCAATGTTCAGCTCGTTCTCTTCTGGCTCTAACGAGCATGTCGAATAAACTATTTCACCACCATCCTTTAGGATTTCAGATGCCTCAGTTAATATTTCTCTTTGAAGTTTCGCGTTTTTCTCTGCATCTTTGATGTTTCTTCTGCTAAACCAGTCTTTGTCTGTTGCAAAATTGCCTGAGCATGGAACATCTAGGAGGATTCTGTCAAACATTATCTTTAGCTGTGAGGCTTGTCTCGCATCCATGTGATATATGATTGTGTTTTTTACGCGGCACCGTTCCAGCTGATTTGACAATGCAGTTAATCTTTGCCTTTTAACGTCTAAAGCGATTATTGCGCCTGTGTTATACATTAAGTCAGCTAACTGTACAGTTTTTCCTCCCGGAGCAGCGCAAGCGTCCAACACTGTTTTGTCTTTCAGTTCTGCGAATAAAGTGGCTGGAATTTGGGCGGCAGCCTCTTGAATAGAGTATAAGCCTAAAAGGTATTCTGATGTTGCTCCAACTGAAAATTTTGAATGACAAATCCAATAACCGTTTTCTAGGAAAGGAATCTTTGCGAATTCGATTTCTGATGTTTGCAGTCTTTTTATGGCGTCTGCTTTTTTAGTGTTAATGACGTTTATTCGGATGGCTTGTTTAGGCTTAACATTCTTATATTTCCAGCCTAATTTTTCATAGCGATTTACGAAAAATTCCTTGCCAGACATCAACGGTAGATAGGATGAATGCTAATTAAAACTTAGTGTTCACGTCTTCTCGCGAACCATTTCCTAACTTCTTCAGCAAAAATCACAATACAAGCGAAAACTGCCAAAAACGCCCAGTCAACAAGCCCAAGACCAGTGGTGCCAAAAAGCCCTTGCATCAATGGAACGTAAACTAGGAAAGATATTATGGAGACTTGTGCTGCTATGCCGACCCAAATCCACTTATTGCTTGAAAGACTTGTTTTGAAAATTGACACTTTGCTTGTTCTGCATGCGAGAACGTTGCCAACTTGAGCTATGACTATGCCCGCGAAAGTCATTGTTACCCCTTTTATATAGATAATACTGTTTGGTGGCAACTGCATTCCCAAGCGCCAGCCTCCAGCAGACCAAGCGCTCAAACAGCCGAACATGGCACCAGCCGCGATTATTGCTCCTATGTAAAAAGAACGAAGGAAAACTTTTGCATTAAAAAGCCTCTCTTTAACACTGCGAGGCGGTTCTTGCATAATTCCTGGTTCTGGTGGCTCTCGGCTTAAGGCTAGTGATGGGATGACGTCTATGGCAAGGTCTATGGCTAAAACTTGCACTACAAGAAGTGGAAGAGGTATGCCTAACAAGGCGTAAAGCACGTAGGGAATTAATTCAGCCCAGTTGTGCGAGAAAACGTATACTATGAATTTTCTTATGTTTTCGTAAATTGCACGTCCAGATTCCACCGCCTTTACTATAGATGCAAAGCTATCATCAAGCAAAATCATGTCAGATGCTTCTCTTGCAACGTCTGTTCCTGAAGCACCCATGGCTACGCCGATGTCAGCCTCTCTCAAAGAAGGCGCATCATTAGCCCCATCACCTGTGACAGCGACCACTTCACCGCTCTTCTTAAGGACTCTAACTATGCGCAATTTCTGTTCTGGAGAAACACGGGCAAATATTACATTTCCTCTCTTAACTTTTTCTACAATTGCTTCATCATCTATCGTCTCCAAATCAACGCCGCGAACAATATGGCAACTGCCTTGGTCTACGATGCCTACCTCTTCAGCAATTGCTTGAGCTGTTGGACCATAATCTCCAGTTATTATCACAATTTTTATGCCTGCTTGCTTAGCCTGCTTCACTGCTTCCTTAACTTCTGGGCGAGGCGGGTCTTTCATGGCAGCAAGCCCAACTAAAACCATGTTTTTTTCAATGTTCTTACCTTTAAGAGCCTCGTTTTTTTGCAGTTCTTTGTATGCTACGGCTATTACGCGTAAGCCTTTATTCGCAAATTCACGGATGCTTGCCTCAATAGAACGTAAATGTTCTCCCGCCAAGTCCTCTATCTTGTTGTCGACAACGATTCTGTCGCATATGGAAAGGATGCTTCTTGGAGCGCCTTTAGTATATGCAATAAGCTTGTCACTATCTTTGTGAATTGTCGTCATTCTTTTTCGTTTAGAGTCAAAAGGCACAATGTGAATTATGGGCTTCTGCATAAGCAGAGCCTGCACATTTAATCCATACTTTAAGGCGGCAACAAGCAAAGCCCCATCAGTTGGATCACCTATGACGCTCCAAGACTTATTCTTGTCTGAAGGGGGTTCAACCTTTGAACTGTTGCAAAGAGCAGAAATTTCTAAAAGCTTCTCAACATTCTCAGAATCTCTTTTTTCTAATACATTGCCGCTGGAGGTAAATTCTCCAATCGGAGCGTACCCAGCGCCTGAGACGTCAATGACTCTTCCGCTGACCAAAACCTTTCTAACAGTCATTTCGCCCCTAGTGATCGTGCCAGTTTTGTCAGTGCATATTACGGTTACGCTGCCCAATGTTTGAACCGCAGATAAACGCTTGACAAGAGCATTTTCCTTAACCATTTTCAGAACGTTTATTGCTAACGCGCTTGACACGGTGACTTGCAAGCCTTCAGGAACACATGCCACCATAACACCAATCATGAAAAGTATGCTACTGTAAAAGTCCAAGTGAAGCCAAATTAAACTGGCTAGGAAAAAGACGCAGCCAACAGCTACAGCCAAAGTGAAATCATATTTTGCAGTATGGGCGATTTCTCTTTGAAGAGGACTTTGCTCTTCGTGGATTTCTTGAGTTAAATTGACAATTTGTCCGAATTTCGTTTTCATGCCAGTTGCATATACGATAGCTTTGCCCTGTCCCTTGGCAACACTTGTGCTCATAAAAACAAGGTTCGGCGAATCTAAATACGATCCATTAGAGAATTTAGCTGGTTTATCGCTTCGTGGCTGCGGTTCAGATTCTCCTGTTAAAGGAACATTGTTAGTCCATAACTCGAATGCTTCAAATAATCGTGCGTCTGCTGGGACACGGTCACCTTCTTCTAAAACTATAACATCGCCTGGAACAAGTTTCTTCACCACTATTTTTTGAAGCTCTCCGTCTCGAATAACTTTAGCATACTCGGGCATCCAATTCCTTAATATTTCCATGGCTCTTTCTGCACGCCACTCTTGGAACAGGCTGAAAACCGTGTTAACCAGTACAACAGTTAGAATGATTAAGCTTAATTGCCACATGCCGCTAAGGGCAGAAAGCAAACTAGCAAAAAGTAGCAGAATGCTGAACAGGTCTTTAAGATGTGCAAGAAACTTGTAGACAACTGGTGTGCGCCTTTTTTCAACCAACGCATTCAAGCCGTACTTTGCAAGTCGCTTTTCAGCTTCTTCGCTGTTCAATCCTTTAGGAGATGTTTCCAAAGCTTCAAAAACTTCTTTGACATGCAAAGAAACGACATCTTTCAATAAAATCCCTACCCAAAAGTTCACAAATATGCTAGAAAATTAGGGTCCCTTATGGGAACAACTCTTGATCGGACGTGCCACTAAGAAAATGTCAAACAGCAGAATGTCTTTCTGTCTTAACTCGTTTCGGATAGCCATTTAAATCATCAGTGTTTGAACCAACTTTGACTGGCATGGTTAGTTTCTCTTTACTTTCAACGTTTTGGCTTAACAACATGGCAAGGGTTAGATTTAAACTAATCGGAAAGTCAATCCGCCTTTTTGTTCAATAAATTTTAAATGACAACACTTAACATCATATTGAATGTGGTTCGATGAAGGAAAACTGTGCCTTTGTTATTATGATTAAGGATAAGTGGTGGCGCGAATTTTGTCGTCGTCATCATGAAGGAAAAAAAGTACACTCGTATGTGCAAGGAGGATGGGCGCCCCCTAAAAGCACTTCTCTAATGTTCTTTTACGTGACAAAACCAGCGGCTGAAATTGCAGGTTATGCTGAATTCGTTGAACGAAAAGTTGGAGATGCTGAAAGCTTATGGAATGCGCACGGTAACGAGTCAGCTTTACAAACTGCAGAAAAATATGCCGAGTTCGTTCGAGACAAACAAAGAGTTTCTTTTATAAGGTTCAAAAACCTTCAAGAAGCAGCCCAGCCAATACCACTTAACAACGTTCTAATGCTTCTAGGTGTGAAGAGACTGGCGCGAAAGGGTTTTTACATAGATAAGGAAACTGCGGACAAGCTGATTGCACTCATGACATAAAAAGGCATCAAACAGTTTTATGGAATTACTCATTGCAACAAAAATGCATTGGATCAAATGCGTAGTGTATAGAAATAACCTTTTTAAGGGCATATGAGAGAATCTAAAGGTGAGGCTTGTAAATGACAGAATCAGTAGTTCCAAGTCCTATTGGAGAAGTGAGAGCTAAAGACCTGAAATTCGAAACTATCAAAGAAGACTGGAACATCTACAAGCTTGAAGACGGAACAACATTAAGAATCAGGTTGGTAGCAGTTAAGATAGCAAGAGGTATAGATCCAAAGACTGGTGAAATACTCTATACACATGACAGAGAACCATACTATAACATAAGATATCAAACTGCAATAGTTGCTGATGTCCCAAAGGAGCTATTGAAAAAGTAATATGGTGTTAGTGAATGTCTGTTTCTGTGCTTGACCTAAAAAATCTTTCAACACGCAGACTTGATTCAGAAGGAAACAGTGTTCTTCTTAGAGGCTCTTCTTTAGTGGTTTCCCCAATAATTGCTGTTGAAATATCAAAAGATGTAACTTTTAGGAATCTATCTAAATTCACTCCTAAACTTCAAATTTTGAAGATGGGCAATTCAACTTTGCTGATTGAAGTCAGTTTGCAAATCGATGGCGGATATGTGGCAAAAACTTCTGCAGATGATTTTGATGCAGTTGGTGAAGGTGATACTGAGACAGAAGCTATTGAAGATATTATATCCGCGATTAAACTTCTGAAAGAGACTGTTTCTCAAGAATAAGGGAAAGACATGAGTCTTCCAGTCAAATCTGGAAAAGATGTTATTAAAACCCTTCATAAAATTGGGCTTGAGATAAGGAAACAAGACTCAAGACATGTTATTTTCCACAACAAGATTTGCAGACACTTCAATGTTCCATTACATCAGGAACTCAAAAGAGGAACGTTGATGGCAATAATCACTTACGCAGGATTGTCCAAAGAAGAATTTATCGCACAAGATCCCTAAAGCTATAAGAGCCACCAATCTTTTGCACTCTTGCTCCTTTTTTCTCTCCATCGATAAATTACCCAGGCTTTTGAGCAATTAGCAAAAGCTCTGCAGCTTCAAAATATGCCTTCATACAGACGACAACATGATCCCTCTTCTTTTCCTAATGTTAGCCATATAGTGATTGATAACAGAATTAGCTTCTATCATCAAACAGTTTCATGGCAACTGCCATAAAGTTAATAGGTTACAGTTTTCACTTCCATGTAGCTTATCTTTAAGAGCGAAATCCAAAATGTTTCACAGAGTTAAAACAAAAACACGTATCAACGAACATTCAGCAGAGCTTAGGCGGGTTTAGTTATGGGACGCTACAAGCAGATTGAAGACATTGTTAAACTTATGAACAGCCCAGAAATAATAAGGAACACAAGCATAATAGCACACGTGGACCATGGAAAAACAACGCTTTCGGACAGCCTTTTGGCTGCGGCAGGCATAATAAGCGAACAAACAGCTGGACAAAAACTGTTTTTAGATTCTTGGGAGCTTGAACAGAAGAGGCAGATGACAGTTTTTGCCTCAAACATAAGCATGGTTCACACTTTTGAAGGAAAAGAATACCTCATAAACCTAATTGACACGCCTGGGCACATAGATTTTAGTGGAGCAGTGACAAGAAGCTTACGCGCCGTAGACGGTGCGCTTGTGGTTGTGGATGCGGTAGAAGGTCCTATGACTCAAACAGAAACGGTTTTGATGCAAGCATTACGCGAAAGAGTTCAGCCGATTCTGTTCATAAACAAAGTTGACAGGCTCATAAAGGAAATCAAATTAACCCCCGAAGAAATACAGCGTAAATTCGCAAAAATTATTGTTAGAATAAACAGTCTTATAGAAAAGTATGCGCCGCCTGAACATAAAAAGGACTGGCAAGTTAAAGTTGAAGACGGGCGTGTGGCATTTGGTTCAGCACTTCATAAATGGGGATTAAACTTACCTCATATGAAAGCGAAAGGAGTAACATTCCAAGAAATCATCGACGCATATACTGGAGAACACGAAGAAATTACAGCAAAAGTTGATGCCCTCAGCAAGAAAGCACCATTAAACGAACCAATACTGGACATGTTCTGTGAAAAATTGCCCAACCCGCTCCATGCTCAGCCGTACAGGCAAAGTCAAATTTGGCCAGGAGATGCATCAAGCCCTGTAGGCAAAGCAATGGCAAAAGTTGACCCTAATGGGCCACTACTTATGTGTATAAGTACAATTGAGGTTGACCCACACAGCGGAGTTGTTGCTATTGGACGAATTTTCAGCGGTACCGTTGAAAAAGGAAAGGTGGTCCAGCTAATAAACAGCCGCCAGAAAGGCACTATTCAACAGGTTTACATGACCATGGCTACAGACAGAGTAATCGTCGACAAAATCCCAGCGGGAAACATAGCTGCACTTTCTGGATTACCATCAATCCATGTAGGCGAAACGATTGCAGAAGAAGAATCACAAACGCAGGCGTTTGAAGGGTTAAAGTATGTTTCAGACCCTGTAGTAACGGTTGCGGTTGAACCTGAAGACGTTAAAGACCTACCGCTTTTTGACAAGGTCGTTCACAAACTGACAACCGAAGACCCGAACCTGCATTTCACGATAAACAAGGAAAGTGGCGAGTATCTACTGAGCGGTATGGGCGAGCTGCACCTTGAGATTACAGCCTATCGAATGCAGGAGGCTGGGTTAAAGGTGAAGATTAGCAAGCCGATTGTGATTTATCGCGAGACAATCAGCCACGACTACAGCGGGCCAGCAATAATGGGCAAAAGCCCGAACAAACATAGCAAACTATGGGTAACAATAGAAAAGTTGCCTGATGAAGTTATCGAGGCGATAAAGTCTGGAAAGATTTCAGAGATGCAAACCCGAGAAGACAGACAAAAGACTCTGAAGCAGCTCGGCTGGCCTACAGATGACGCACGTAACGTGATTGCCATCGAAGGTACAAACATACTTGTCAACAGAATTAAGGGAAGACAGTACGTTGAAGAAGTAATAGATCACGTGAAGTCTGGATTCCGAGAAGCTGTTAACACTTCAGTTTTAGCTAAAGAACCTACATATGGGTTGAAAGTCAATTTGGAAGACATCACAGTTCACGAGGACCCGGTGCATAGGGGACCCGCTCAGATTCTTCCAATGACTTGGCGTCCTATCTGGTGTGCTTTTCTGCTTAGCGATCCGAAGCTTTTGGAGCCTTTCATTAATTTTGAATGTAAGGTTCCAAACCAGTTTGTAAGCAATGTCATCGCGATAGTGCAGAAACGTCGTGGAAAAATCTTGGATATGGTAAACGAAGAGGATATGGTGGTCGTTAAGGCTGAGATGCCTGTGTCAGAATCTTTTGGGCTTGCAGATGAACTGCGGTCATCAACACAGGGTAGAGCCTTCTGGGCAACCCAGTTCAGCCGATGGTCTCCTGTTCCAGAATCAATGCAAGCCGAAGTGATAGAAAAGATTCGAGAACGTAGAGGCTTAAGTCCAACGCCGCCTAGAGCAGAAGAATTCTACGAAGCAGCATAAAACCTAACACAAGCAACAGTCAACTATCTAATTTCATTTCTCGTTACATTAGCAAACTTTATTGATTCTGAATGCACAATAGAATTCCGATGAAACATCATGATAATCGGCGTGTGTGGAAGCCCAAGAAAACAGGCGACAGAGTATGTCCTGAAAGAAGCTTTAACAACGTTAGAGAAGATAGGCTTCAAAACAGCCTTTTTCACTGTCAGAGGCAAGAACATCGAATTCTGCACACATTGCGACTACTGCCTCAAAAACAAAGAATGCGTCATTAAGGACGACATGTACGAGCTTTATGGCTTGCTTAATAATGCAAAGGGAATAATATTTGCCACACCAGTCTACAATGGCGGAATCAGCGCTCAAACGAAAGCCGTCATGGATAGATGCAGAGCCTTAGTTGCAGCGAACAGGAATTTCTTCAAGCATAAGGTTGGCATGGCCATCGCCGTTGGAGGAGACAGAGTCGGCGGACAAGAACTGGCAATACAGCAAATCCTCACTTTTTACATCTTAAACGGAATTACACCAGTTAGCGGAGGCTTTTTTGGTGCCAATCTCGGTGCGACTTTTTGGTCTAAAGATACGTTGAATGGCGTAAAACGGGATAAAGAGGGGTTTAGAAGCTTGAAAAAAACTGTTAAGAAATTTGCTGAGTTCTTGAAAAAGCCTGAAGTCGAAAAGTCAGGCTAGGCGTGTGTTCATAATGTCTGTGGAAGTGATGGAGGTCAAGCAGAAAGAGGGGCAGATAAGAAGAAAGGTGGCTTGGGGGGTCACTGGCAGCGGAGACAAGTTGTCTGAGACTGTTGACGTTATGAAAAAAATAAAAGCGATGTATAAAGATAAGGTGGAAATGCAAGTTTATCTTTCGAAGGCTGCAGAGCAAGTTTTGAAGTATTACAAGTTGACTGATAAGTTGAGATCTAACTTCGACAGGATTTGGGCTGAAGTTAACGCTAATTCGCCTTTCTTGGCTGGTCAATTGCAGTTGGGAACTTTCGAGTTTCTGTTAATTGCCCCTGCAACGTCAAATACTGTGGCAAAGATTTCTATAGGAATAGCCGACTCCCTTCTTACCAATTCGGCCATTATGGCTTTGAAGGCCTTTGTCCCCATTTACATCATGCCGTCTGACTACGAGGAAGGCATAGTGCTTACAAAGCTTCCTGACGGACGCGAGATGAAATTGAGGGTAAGGAAGCAAGATGCTAATAACGTAAAGAAGCTGGCCAAGATGGACGGTTTGTTCGTGCTGGAAAGGCCCGAAGACATTTATCTAGTCTTCGAGAAGCATTTTGGGCGCCGAAAAACGTAACTTGATGTGGAAAAGAATGGTTTAGGTGATGTGGCTTGCTAAACCTTCTTAGTTTTGCCTTCCCGCTGGTTGCTGGAATCCTATTGGGCTATTTTCTGAGAGACAAGAAACGAACAAATCTTGGTAGAATTACTTTTGGCACGATTCTGACTTTGATTTTTTCGCTCGGCTTCAGCATAGGCTCAAGTAATGAATTGTTGGGCGTGATGCCTAAAGTTGGTTTGAATGCTGTTGTCGTTTTGACGTTAACCATCTTGTTTAGTGTGGTTTTTGTGAAGGCGGCTAGAAAAGTGGTGCGGATGGAATGATAAAATACATTGTAATCGCCCTTGTTTTCGGAGTTGTTGCAGGTTATCTGAACAATAATTTTGGAAACTTTTTCGCTAACAGTCTTGTTTCTGATTATCTGTTCAATTTTTCTCTCATTCTTTTGTTGTTTGTGATGGGGTTCTCGTTTGGAGTTGACAAGGAAGCCGCAGTTAAGCTGAAGAGAGCTGGCTTGAAGATTTTGGTTGTTCCTTTTGCCGTTGGTTTAGGCAGCATTCTAGGCGGGCTGGTCGGCGGACTAATCTTAGGCATTAACGTTTTTGCTTCAATGGCTATTAGCGCTGGCTTCGGCTGGTACACGCTCGCGGGACCTTTGGTTGGACAACTGTTTGGGGCAGAATATGGCGTTTTGGGTTTTACTGTCAATTTTCTAAGAGAACTGCTGACTATAACGACTATTTCGTTAACTGTTAGAATTGACAAGTATGCGCCTATAGCGTTTGGGGGAGCAACAACCATGGACACGACTTTACCAATTATTGTGCACCATTGCGGTTCTGAAGCGTTAATAACGGCGTTTTCAAGCGGGTTCACACTAAGCCTCGCAGCGCCATTCACAATAACCGCAATAGCAACACTAACCCATTGAAGTACCAATTTAAGTATAGATGATTAGATTTATAGATGAGAATTTGCTAAATAATGAATGGTATCCATGATAAGTAAGGTTCTTACAAAAATGGAGGTTCTTTGGGGATTTGTTCAAATTCCTACCGAAGGCAAGTCTGAATTGATTGGAGACGCTTCCTTACCTTGCGTTACAACATTGAATGGTAATCCAGCCAGACTTGACAAATATGGAAGGATATGGGCTTCAATTCTTAAAAACAGATACTCAATTGGTACAAAAGTAGTAATCAGCAAGGCTGATGGAGGATACCATGTTGAAATGGGCGGAGGAGAAAGAGAAAAAGCTGTTTCTGCGCATAATACTCAAGAAGAAATCATACCAATCGATGCAACTTTAAAAAACGAAACAAAAGTATGGTGCAAAGTACTTGAAGGAGACTGCCTCAAGTATCTTAATAGCGGCTCAGTTGATAATGTTTGCCTCACTTTTTTTGATCCCCCTTATAGGCAAGGAAAAGAATACAAATTCTTTGACGACAACCAGTCAGATGAGAAATACTGGAGTTGGATAAAAGAGATTCTACATAAAGTATATGATGTCACAGTATATGGTGGCGCCATCTATTTCATGCAGAGGGAAAAAAACAGTGAAAAAGTATTAAGAGTGCTGAGAAAGACTGGTTGGAGATTTCAAAGTCTCATTATTTGGAAGAAGAAAACATCTGCAGTTCCATGCAATTCTAGATTTTCCAAACAGTATCAGATAATTGCCTACGCTATTAAAGGCAATGCACCACGAGTCTTCAATAAATTGCGTGTAGATTTGCCACCCCTTCCTGAACATAAATATGAACATGAAAATGGAGTTTACCTTACAGATGTATGGGATGATATTCGAGAATTGACTTCTGGATATTTTGCAGGTGATGAAGCAATAAGAGACGCTACTGGAAAAAGGGTTCATGTACAGCAGAGCCCAGTAGCATTGCTTTTGCGGATTATTCTGTCATCTACTAAACCCGGGGATGTCGTTTTTGATCCTCTTGCTGGTTCTGGAACCACCTTAGTAGTTGCAAGACAATTAGAAAGGAATGCCATAGGAATAGAAATCGACCCAGAATATGTTGAACTCATCAAAAAACGATTAAGTGTCTTAAGAAGAGCTGATAGTATATCTCGCTATTATGATTATTACAGATTTTCCCCGAATTTAAAAGAGATTTGGAAGTTAAGTAGTTTCGAAACTGAGCAGACGAGGCTTCTCTAATGTCTATGAATGACGCTGTCGAACTTTTTATCAGAACAGCAACTGATTTGGAAAAGGGTTTAATCAACCTAAACTTTCCTTTGGAAGAAGTTGTGATAAAAGAATGCGGAAAAGACTTGGCATATGTTGACGATCGCAGGGATGCAAAAGAAAAATATGGTTTTGACCTGTGGAAAGGCTATAGCTTAGAGTCATTAAAAAAGCACGGTATAGAAAAACGATTATTATATTCAGAATCTCAACAATTTCCTGATTTCTTGTTTAAAGTCAAGAAACGGGGAAAGATGTTCGGGAGCGGCAGTTTGATGGAACTGAAGGACTCCAAAGGTAGTAACATCTCTTCTTTTAACTCAACCATTCCAACCAAAAGCAAAACCCTTGAAGAAATCGATGTGATCAATGGAAATAACCTAGTTTCAAAAATTGCTAAACTTATTGATGGCGCATTTGCCTTGGACGAGAACTATTTAAAATTTGAAAGAAAATGTTTCTATCTCGTAAGAACGCAAAAAGGAAATGAAAAGATGAAAGTTTCCATAATTGACGGCGCCTTCTTTGAAACAGTTCCAAAAGAACACCTATTTTATCAGATGCTTCTAAACGTCTATCGAAGACACTTAGAAAAGAAGAATATAAAAATCGCAAAGGAAACCTTAGAACAAGTCAAAGAGGCTTTGGCGTGTATTAATGACCAGACAATAATAGCGAGTTCGCAAATTATAGAAAAAGCCTCAATTAGACCTAGGCTAAGGATTATGGCTGAAGTGCATCCAGAAGGAAACCCCCACAGCACACATTATCCAGAAATTATAGATGGCAGTTTCAACCTTATTCTTCAATCTATTGCAGAGACAAAACAACTAAAAGAGGAAATATCTCGCCACGTTTCTGGCATTAAAGTCTTTTCTATATTTCATAAAAGAAACGGAGAACACATAGTTTTTCAATATAAAAAAGGCAAACCCTTGTCTGAATATCTAAACCAACAATCATAATAGAACACCAGAAATTTTGACATGCGAAAGTTTCAAAGAGGAATTTTATCCACATTAAGGACATTAGAAGCTAAGGTTCAATCTATATATAAGGGGGGTCTAGTCACCGCAAAGCAACAGAAGCAACTTCAGAAAAACTAGTTTTTGGTGCGGCCGCCGAGATTTGAACCCGGGTCGTCAGCGTGGCAGGCTGATGTCCT